>JAGASY010000098.1 GCA_017621515.1 Bacteroidaceae bacterium | reverse complement strand
TTTTAAATTTCCAGCGCACTGTCGTCACATTTCCAGCGCACTGTAATTTTATTTGCAGTGCGCTACAATTTTATTTTCTGTGCGCTGAAAATTTGACGACAGCGCGCTGAAAATAAAAAAACAGTGGGAAGCGAGAAAAAAGGCAGTTTGCTCAGAAGAAAAATGTTAAGAAGTGTATAAATCGGGCATTAGAAAAGTGTCTGAACAGGAACTTAAAAATAAGTGGAGTTTTGAGGACATTTGAGGGTGAAAATGGCGAGTTTGAATGTAAAGCATTAATAATCAATATATTATCAGAATACTCAAAACATCCAAAAAATTGCGTCCGACACGTTTTTTTGAGTATTTTGAAAATTTTTGTATTCCTTTGATTTTCAGTTGATTATCTTCAGACAAAAAATTTCATCTTTTCGTCCTCGCTTAAAAATCGCTTCAAGTGTTAAATTTTCATTTTGGACGAAAATATCATTTTGTCAAATCGGAAAATGTCGTTTTAGCGCGTTTTTTATAGTTTTAAGTAGGGGTATGCAAAACTGTTTTTTAGCGTCAATCCGTTATTTTTGTGCTTTTGAAAGTTACATTCTGAAAGATTTAAAACTTTGCAAATTTCAATTTGTCACCATTTATGCTTTATTGCTTTACAAAAATCATACTATTTTGTAATTTTTGAATAAAAAATATCTATAATTTTATGAATGTTATTACAAAATGTTATATCTTTGCATCGAAAATAAAACAAAAAGTAACGACAATATAAATAAGATTAGATATATGGCAAAAACAATACACTTTACAAAGTTGCATGGAGCCGGGAATGACTATATTTATGTATATACTCCGGACAATCCTATTGCTACTCCGGACAAGGTGGCCATAGACTGGAGCCGGTTTCATTTTGGTATTGGCTCTGATGGACTTATATTGATTGGAAACTCTGACAAGGCGGATTTCTCGATGAGGATATTCAACAATGACGGTTCGGAAGCCATGATGTGCGGCAATGGGATAAGATGTGTCGGTAAGTTTGTGCGTGACCATAGTCTGACAACGAAAGAGGAGATAACTGTTGATACTTTATCTGGAGTCAAGACAATAAAGCTGTATGTAGATGAAAAGGGAGAGGTGGATAGAGCGCGTGTCGATATGGGAGAACCGCTGCTTGAGAATACAGCTCAACTTGCAACAGAAACCGGTGGTATGTTTGCTGGTACTATCGTAGAAAACGGAATGAGTTTTGTTGGTACATTTGTTTGTATGGGCAATCCTCATTTCGTTATTTTTGTAGATGATATAACTTCTGTCAAATTATCAGAAATCGGACCTGCATTGGAGAAGAATATGTTGTTTCCGGAGCGTTGCAACATTGAATTTGCAGAGGTCAAGCCGGATGGAACTGTCCGGATGCGAGTCTGGGAAAGAGGGTCGGGGATTACGTTGGCTTGCGGCACGGGAGCTTGTGCTACTGCTGTTGCAGCATTCCTGAACGGAAAATCCGGCAGAAACGCACGGATTCAGATGGATGGCGGATGTTTAGACATAGAATGGAATGAGAATGACAATCATGTCTATATGACCGGTCCCGCCACAAGGGTTTTTGACGGTGTGATAGAATTGGATGATTGATGTCACCGGATTAAGAAATAAACACAACACAAACACAAATAAAGCATCATGCTGAGAAAGACGGCGGATGCGAAATGATGTAATTATAAGCTTATGGCATTAGTAAACGAAAACTTCTTGAAATTGTCGCAGAATTATCTGTTCTCAGATATTGCGAAGAAAGTGAACGCATATAAAGTGGCGCATCCGAAATCGAAGATTATCCGTCTTGGTATCGGTGATGTGACTCAGCCGCTTGCTCCTGCTGTTATTGAAGCCATGCACAAGGCTGTAGATGAGATGGCATCGGAATGTACGTTTCGCGGCTATGGTCCGGAGCAGGGATATGAGTTCTTGCAGGAGGCAATCATAAAGAATGATCTTCTACCGCGTGGAATACATGTCGAACCTTCTGAGGTTTTCATCAATGATGGTGCAAAGAGCGATACGGGAAACATTGGTGATATATTGGCGAAAGACAATATCATCTGTGTCACAGACCCTATTTACCCTGTATATATTGACTCGAATGTAATGGCAGGCAGAGCCGGTGATATGCTCAATGGGGTATGGTCTAATGTCGTGTATATGCCGTGCAATGGTGAGAACGGTTTTGTGCCGGAACTTCCGAAGCAGCGTGTCGATATTGTTTATCTGTGCTATCCGAATAATCCTACGGGTACAGTGATAAGTCGGGCAGAGTTGAAGAAATGGGTTGACTATGCTTTGGCAAACGATACTATAATCATGTATGATGCGGCATACGAAGCGTATATTCAGAATCCGGATATTCCTCATTCTATATATGAGATAAAAGGAGCTAAAAAGTGCGCCATAGAGTTTCATAGTTTTTCGAAGACTGCGGGATTTACAGGAGTCAGATGTGGTTACACCATTGTGCCTAAAGAACTGATGGCTGTTAAGGTTAATGGAGAGAAGGTTTCTCTCAATCAACTGTGGAACAGACGTCAGTGTACAAAGTTCAACGGCACAAGTTATATTACTCAGCGTGCTGCCGAAGCCACATACTCGGCAGAAGGAAAAAAGCAGGTTCGCGAGACCATTGACTACTATATGGGAAATGCACGTATGATGCGTGAAGCCTTTATCGGGATGGGGCTTGATACGTATGGAGGCGAGAATGCTCCTTATATATGGGTCAAGACTCCTTCGGGAATGACTTCATGGCAATTTTTCGACAGTCTTCTGCATGAAGTGAATGTGGTGGGCACTCCGGGTGTCGGCTTTGGTCCTTCTGGCGAAGGTTACTTCCGCTTCACGGCTTTCGGACGGAAAGAAGACTGCGTAGAGGCTGTCAGCAGACTGAAGAAGTGGATGTAGCGGACTGACACTATGTGATTAGAGAATGAAACAATAGGTATAAAATAAAAATAACAATTAAATGTAATTATTATGGCTTCAAAATTGAGATTTAAGGTTGTGGATGAGGCTTTCAAGAGAAAACCGATGGAAGTTGAAACTCCGGCAGAGCGTCCTTCCGAGTATTTCGGCAAGTACGTGTTCAACAAGCAGAAGATGTTCAAATATCTTCCGGCAAAGGTTTACAGAAAGATGTGCGATGTGATTGACAATGGAGCACCTTTTGACCGCGCTATAGCAGATGCTGTGGCTGAAGGAATGAAGAAGTGGGCTATGGAACTTGGTGTTACGCATTATACCCACTGGTTTCAGCCATTGACAGACGGCACAGCGGAGAAGCATGACGGTTTCGTAGAGCATGACTGGAAAGGCGGAATGGTTGAGGAGTTTGAAGGCAAGCTGCTCGTACAGCAGGAACCGGACGCTTCGTCATTCCCTAATGGTGGTATCCGTTCTACTTTTGAGGCTCGCGGATATTCGGCATGGGACCCTACGTCTCCAGTGTTTGTGATAGGGGACACTCTGATGATTCCTACAATCTTTATTTCTTATACAGGTGAAGCTCTTGACTACAAGGCACCTTTGAAGAAGGCACTTTATGCTGTGGATAAGGCTGCTACTGCCGTGTGTCAGTATTTTAACCCGGAAGTGAAGAAGGTGATAAGCAATCTCGGATGGGAACAGGAATATTTCCTTGTCGATGAATCACTGTATGCTGCGCGTCCAGACCTTGTGATGACAGGACGTACCCTTATGGGACATGACTCTGCGAAGAATCAGCAGATGGACGACCATTACTTCGGTTCAATCCCTGAGAGAGTGGAGAACTTCATGAAGGATCTTGAAATCCGTGCTCTCGAATTGGGTATTCCTTGCAAGACTCGTCACAATGAGGTGGCTCCTAACCAGTTTGAGCTTGCTCCTATTTTTGAAGAGACAAACCTTGCCGTAGATCATAACATGTTGATGATGTCTCTTATGAAGAAAGTGGCGCGCAAACATGGCTTCCGCTGTCTGCTTCATGAGAAGCCGTTTGCCGGTATCAACGGTTCCGGAAAGCACAACAACTGGTCTTTAGCTACAGACACAGGTGTATTGCTCCATGCTCCGGGCAAGACTCCGATGGACAACCTCCGTTTTGTGACTTTCATTGTGGAGACTTTGAAAGCTGTTTATGAGCACAACGGACTGCTTAAGGCTTCCATCATATCAGCTACGAATGCGCATCGTCTTGGAGCAAACGAGGCTCCTCCTGCCATCATTTCTTCATTCCTCGGCAAGACTGTTTCCGACCTTCTTGAGCATGTGGAGAACTCTACAGATGACGATATTCTTACCATTGCAAGTAAGACGGCAATGAAGCTTGACATTCCTTCTATTCCGGAACTTCTCATTGACAATACAGACCGCAACCGTACATCACCGTTTGCATTCACCGGAAACCGATTTGAGTTCCGTGCTGTAGGTTCTGAGGCAAACTGTGCATCAGCGATGCTTACCCTCAATACAGCTGTGGCAGAAGCACTCACTACGTTCAAGCAGCGTGTAGATGCTCTCATTGAGAAAGGTGAGGCAAAGGAAAGTGCAATTCTGAAAGTTGTGCGCGAAGATATCAAGTACATCAAGCCGATTCATTTTGATGGTAACGGATATAGCGACGAATGGAAAGAGGAAGCTGCACGACGTGGCTTAGATTGCGAAACAAGCTGTCCTCTTATTTATGACAACTATCTCAAACCGGAGAATGTCAAGATGTTCGAGTCAATGAAGGTCATGACCAAGTTTGAGCTTGAAGCACGTAATGAAATCAAGTGGGAAACATACACTAAGAAGATTCAGATTGAGGCACGCATTTTTGGTGATTTGTGTTTGAATCATATCATTCCTGTGGTGACACGTTATCAGTCTATGCTTATTGACAATGTACATAAGGTGATGGACATCTTCGATGCAGAGAAAGCAAAACGAGTTTCTGCAAACAATCTTTATTTGATAGAGAAGATTTCAGAACACGAATCATTCATTGTAGAGAATGTCGAGAAGCTTATTGAGGCACGTAAAGTTGCCAACAAGATTGAGAGTGAACGTGAGAAGGCCATTGCATACCATGATACGGTAGCTCCTATAATGGAGGCGATTCGCTATCACATTGATAAGCTTGAACTGATTGTAGATGATGAGATGTGGTCTCTGCCTAAGTACAGAGAGCTTCTTTTCATACGATAATCATTTGGAGAAGGGGTTCATGTCCTGTGTCATGGGACTTTGACAATAGAGAATGAATCAGGTTTTATAAGAGAACGAAGAAACTATCTATTTCTTTTGTTGGTTGTTTTTAATTGGTAAAGAGGACACTGCGAAGTGCCCTCTTTATTGTATTATGAAGGTTGTCTAATGTACGGCTGCTGCTGGCAGACTCCTCTCGCTTTCGCACTATTCTTTTTCTTCAGACTCGACCTTTTCGTCCTTCTTCGGGAAACTTCCTAACCAGCGCATTTGTCTGAGTATCCATGTCTGCCGCTTATACATATATCTTGAAGGTTTGCTGCTGTCATATATTAATGGGTTGGGCAGTGAAGCGGCAATGAGTGCGCACTGATTACGTGTGAGATTCTTGGCGGAACATCCGAAATGTTCCCATGCCACGGCTTCTGCACCGTAGATGCCGTCTCCCATTTCGATTGTGTTCAAGTAAACCTCCATGATTCTGTGCTTGTCCCATATTACTTCAATCAGAATGGTGAAATATACTTCCAGTCCCTTTCTGACCCAGTTTGAAGTAGGCCATAGAAAGACATTCTTCGCCGTTTGCTGACTGATGGTGCTTGCCCCTCTGTTCCGTTTTCCTGATTTTCTTTCTTCAATGGCTTTTTCAATCTGTGTAAGATCAAATCCATTATGATTCATGAAGTTCTGATCTTCACTTGCCCATACAGCAAGCGGAAGGTAGGGGGATATGGAGTCGAGTGGAACCCAGCTGTGTTTGAGTCTTATATGTTCACCATTCTTTATCTGCTGAAAACATCTGATGAACATGAGTGGGGATGACGGAACCCGGACATATTTGAATAAAACAACTGCCAATATGGAAGAACCCAGAAAGGCAATCAGAACCCATTTTATGATATTGCCTATTTTGTTTAATATTTTGCCCATCGTTAGTTGTATTTGTGTTTATGAAGGTCTGCTTTAAGATTGGAATGCTTGTCAGATAAAAAATAAGGGCACGGATAAAGACTTGCTTCATCCGCCCCCTCTTTGACGATAGTGAAAGAACTATATTGATAGTTTTTCCCGATTCTTTTCTTTACTGGAGAGTACCTGCATTAGCTGCATCAATCATAGCTTTGCTTGCATACAGATAAACTTCTACTCGACGGTTCTGAGTACGTCCAGCAGCTGTACTATTGTCTGCTATCGGTTCTGTAGAACCTTTACCCTCTACAATGGCAATCTGATTGGTTGCCACACCGCAAGAGCGAAGATAATTCTCTACAGACTGTGCACGCTTTTCTGACAATGGGTTATTGATAGCATCGCTTCCAGTGTTATCTGTATGGCCATAGATTGCCACGTCTGCATCGCTATAAGTTTTGAGAACTTTTGCGAAGTCGCTGAGAGAAGTCTTTGCTGCTGCATTGAGGTCAGACTTGTTTGTGGCAAAAAGGATTCCGCTGTCGAAAGTAACCTTTACGGCAGACAGACCGTTTGCATCAGTTACGCTTTCAACCTGTGCATTCTTTACTGCTTCTGCCGCAGCTTTAGCCTTGTCCATCTTCTTGCCGATGAGAATACCGGCTGTTGTGCCGATAGCTGTTCCGGCAACAGCGCCGATGGCTGTTCCTTTACCGTTACCTCCAATCAGACGTCCTGCCAATGCACCTATTGCAGCACCACCTCCGGCGCCGATAAGACCACCTTTAGTTGTGTTGTTTGCATTACATCCTGATAACAAAAGAAGTCCGCTGAGGACAGCGGCATTAATTTTTAAATTCTTCATAAACCCTTTGTTTTTTATTTATAATTAATAATTATTCTTTTCCGGTTATATGTTGTCAATAACATATAATTCAAATAATTGTTTATATACTTTTTCAAAACATTGCAAATATCGCCATAATAAATGAGAAATTTAAGGTTTGGGTATATTTTTTCGGTATTAATAGTTACTTTTGCACAGAAATTTCAAAAAGTGACGTTATTTATGGCAAAGGAACTTAAAGATCTTACAAAACGAAGTGTCAATTATTCTCAGTGGTATAACGAACTTGTTGTGAAGGCCGATTTGGCAGAACAGTCTGATGTGCGTGGCTGTATGGTCATAAAGCCATACGGGTATGCCATCTGGGAGAAGATGCAACGGATACTTGACGATAAATTTAAGGAAACAGGTGTTCAGAATGCTTATTTCCCTCTCCTTATTCCTAAATCATTCCTCAGTCGTGAGGCGGAGCATGTGGAGGGATTTGCAAAAGAGTGTGCAGTTGTGACACATTATCGTCTCAAAACAAATGAGAGTCATGACGGTGTGGTTGTAGATCCTACAGCAAAACTGGAAGAGGAGTTGATTATCCGACCTACATCTGAGACTATTATATGGAATACGTACAAGAACTGGATAAAGTCATACCGCGATCTTCCTATATTGTGCAACCAGTGGTGCAATGTGATGAGATGGGAGATGCGTACACGTCTTTTCTTGCGTACTTCTGAGTTTCTCTGGCAGGAAGGGCATACGGCACATGCTACTCGTGAAGAGGCGGAAGAGCGTACTAAGCAGATGATTCGTGTATATGCTGACTTTGCAGAGAAATACATGGCTGTACCGGTAATACAAGGTGTTAAGAGCGAGACTGAACGTTTTGCCGGTGCGCTTGATACATACACTATCGAGGCCATGATGCAGGACGGTAAGGCACTTCAGAGCGGTACTTCTCATTTCCTCGGACAGAACTTCGGACGTGCTTTTGATGTACAGTTCCTGAACAAAGAAAACAAGCCTGAATATGCTTGGGCTACTTCATGGGGTGTTTCCACACGTCTGATGGGAGCACTTATTATGACTCACTCCGATGACAACGGACTTGTGCTTCCTCCGGCTCTGGCTCCGATTCAGGTGGTTATTGTTCCTATATGGAAAACGGATGAACAGTTGCAGCAACTTAATGAAAAGGCTGATGCAATATGTCGCAACTTGCGCGCACTTGGCATCAGTGTGAAGTATGATAATGCAGACAACAAACGTCCGGGATTCAAATTTGCTGACTATGAGCTGAAGGGCATACCTGTTCGTCTCGTCATAGGTGCACGTGACCTTGAGAACGGAACAGTGGAGGTGATGCGCCGTGATACTCTTGAAAAGGAGACTGTGCAGCTTGAGGGCATAGAAGAATATGTGAAGAAGCTTCTTGATGATATACAAAGCAACATCTATAAGAAGGCTCTTGAGTATCGTGATTCCCACATTTATGTATGCGATGACTATGAGGAGTTCAAGTCAAAGATAAAAGATGGCGGATTCTTCCTGTGCCACTGGGACGGTACTGCTGAAACGGAAGCAAAGATTAAGGAAGAAACTCAGGCTACAATACGTTGCGTGCCTTTTGCTTACGAACAGACTCCGGGTGTAGATATGGTAAGCGGCAAACCTTCCAAGTGCCGTGTACTTATCGCACGTTCATATTAAGTAGGATTTAATTCTGATATTTTTATATCTATAGAAACACAGAGAATACATGAAATTCCTCTTGGCAGATTGTATTCTCTGTGTTTTTTTGTATCAAAGAATATTTTCTCACTGATTTTTTGTTTGAACGATGACACCGAAAGAACAAATCGAGCAGCTCAGAGAAGAGCTTCATAAACATAACTATAACTATTATGTGTTAAGCAGTCCGACGATTTCCGACTATGATTTCGACATGATGTTGAAGCAGTTGCAGCAACTGGAAACCGAATATCCCCAATATGCGGACGAAAATTCGCCTACGCAAAGGGTGGGCAGCGATATCAACCAGTCTTTTACGCAGGTGCCTCACAGATATCCGATGCTTTCTTTGTCGAACACTTATAATGCCGGCGAAGTGCGCGAGTTTTATGAGCGCGTGAAGAACGGTCTCGAAGGTGAAGATTTTGAAATCTGTGCAGAATTGAAGTACGACGGGCTTAGTATCTCACTTACGTATGTGGATGGAGTACTTGTGCGTGCCGTTACACGAGGTGATGGTGTACAAGGGGATGACGTTACAGCCAATGTCCGTACAATACGAACCATTCCTTTGAAGCTACGTGAAGGCTCGGGCTATCCTCATGAGTTTGAAATCCGTGGTGAGATTCTCATGCCGTGGACTTCATTCGATTCGCTCAATGTCGAGCGCGAAGCAAACGGTGAACCGCTGTTTGCCAATCCGCGAAACGCTGCCTCAGGCACGTTGAAGTCGCAGAAATCAGAGCTTGTTGCATCCCGCAAACTGGATGCTTATCTTTATTATCTGTTAGGCGATGAGATTCCGGCAGACAGCTTCCATTATGAGAATTTGCAGGAAGCGCGTAAATGGGGTTTCAAGATTTCCGAGGGAATGAAGAAATGCAGCAGCATTGAAGAGATTCTGAACTTTATCGACTATTGGGATGTTGAGCGCAAGAATCTTCCTGTGGCAACCGATGGCATTGTACTGAAAGTAAATTCCTTGCGGCAGCAGCGTCATTTGGGATATACAGCTAAAAGTCCTCGATGGGCTATAGCCTATAAGTTCAAGGCGGAGCGGGCATGTACAAGGCTGAATGAAGTGACATATCAGGTGGGACGTATGGGTACTGTCACTCCTGTGGCGAATATGGAGCCGGTGTTGCTTGCTGGTACGGTGGTCAGGCGTGCTTCTCTCCACAATGCCGATATTATCTCCGAACTCGACCTTCATATTGGTGATATGGTTTATGTGGAAAAAGGAGGCGAGATAATCCCCAAGGTGGTGGGAGTGGAGAAAAGCATGAGGACAGAAGGAATGGAGAAAGTCCGTTTTGCCACCCATTGTCCTGAATGTGGCGCACCGCTTGTAAGATATGAAGGTGAGGCTGCTCATTATTGCCCTAACGATGTACTTTGTCCACCTCAGATTAAAGGGCGAATCGAACATTTTATTTCCCGCAAAGCCATGAACATCGACAGTCTCGGACCGGAGACGGTGGATGAATATTACACTCGCGGACTCATACACGATGTGGCGGATTTATATAAGATACAAATCAGCGATATTTGCGGTGAGAACGGAACAAGAGAAAAGTCGGCGCGGAAGATTGTGGAAAATATCAAGGCTTCCTGTGAAGTTCCTTTTGAACGTGTCGTATTTGCCATTGGCATACGTTTTGTTGGCGAGACCACTGCTAAATTAATTGCACGTAAGTTCAAGTCTATGGATTCGCTGGCGTCTGCCACCCTTGAGCAGCTTCTCGATGTAGATGGGGTGGGCACTGTGATAGCTCAGAGCGTGATACGCTATTTCGCTGATGAACGCAACGTGAATATAATCAACCGTTTGCGTGAGGCGGGAGTTTGTATGCAACTGTCCGGTGAGGCAATTGCCGGTACTACTGACAAGCTGGCAAACAAAAGCATTGTGGTAAGCGGTGTTTTTAGTCGCCACTCTCGCGATGAATACAAGGCACTTATCGAAAAACACGGAGGAAAAAATGTCGGGAGCATTTCTTCCAAAACTTCTTTTGTGCTGGCTGGAGACAACATGGGGCCGGCAAAACTGGAGAAAGCCCGGAAGCTTGGAATTGATATTTTGAGTGAGGACGACTTCCTGCGTTTGATAGAATAAAAAAAGAAGGGTTATGAGAATTTTCACTGATATTCGTATATTTCTCATAACCCTTTTTTGTATGACTTATTTTATTGTGTCAGATGGCGAATGGTTCGCTATACTGTCAGCATTCTCTTTCTCTTGCATACTGACTTCTTCCGGCTGTGTGGATGTGGAATCGGGCGCACTTATGAGAGTGTCCTCGGCAGTGGTTGCTTGAATGTCTGGTATAGGTTCCATCAATAAATCCGGCTCTTCTGTTGTTTCCGTTGTGTCGTTTGTCATGCCGTGGAACACTGGCATCTGAGGACGTACATTCTTGTGTGATGAAAATTCAGCCCATGTGCATAAAACCGAAAGCACAATGAATGTTGTAGTGGATGTATTCATTATGACTCTTCGCGATTGATATATGGCACAGACGATGAAATAGACACCGGCTATGGCCGGTAATGCTATTCCGCTCCATGTGAATCCAAAAATGAGTCCTTTCACTGTCATTGTGATGAAGATTCCTATTGCCAACATCAGACCCATGTCTGTGTATGATGAACGGCTGTTGTTTTTTTTGTTCTTCAGTTTCTCTTCGTTTCCGTTTTCTATACCCTTATATTCTTTGTCCATACCTTGTAAGAGATTATTTCATTGATTTTATGTGGCAAAAATAGTGAGATTATATGAAATAATAATCTTCCTTTGTGATTTATGTTAGTTAGAAATGTAAGTTCAACTTAAAATAAGTTCTTTGTTTTGGGGCATTGAAATCTTTATTAAGAAACAGTTTTAATTTTTAGTGATTGTATTCGACAGACTCCTCCGTCGCAAGCTCCCCAATTGCTCCTATTCCGCAATTGCCTCTAATTTAGAGGAGGTGTCTATATACCATACCGGAAAAGGCTATAATACAGGTGTATAGCACTGACACTCAATATGGTAATTTGGCTCCTCCCCTAGTGTTAGGGGCAATTGCGGAATAGGAGCAATTGGGGAGCTTGCGACGGAGGGCATGTCGCGGTAGCGACGGAGGAGTCTGTCGAAGACCTTTGCTTAATCTGTTGAAGACATCCGCATGGCTATAACAAATAATTTTAAAACAACTTCTTAAAACAATGCTTTGGTTTCTATCCGATATGTGATTAAAATCAAGCCCATAATAAAATTTTTGATATCGTTTTTTGACAGGGTATTCTGTTTTGACAAAATGATAGCAAATCTCAGTATGATTATTTCTAATTCGCTTGTTTTGTGTGGAAATACTATCTTTTTGATTTTGTTAAATGTTAAAATCCTAAGCCCTCTGGCACGCGTCAAAATGAAGCGTGCCGAACTTTTCTCGGAGATCGGGGCTTCTACGCGTATTTTTTGATGCCACCTGAATTTGTGAAATAGTGTTTCATTTTAGAGCGGTTCTTTTACATTTATTTATTTTCAGCGAAGAGTTTTTGAAACAACACTACTAAGTCCTCAAATTTTCAGCGCGCTGTCGTCAAATTTCCGGCGCGCTGTTTTTTTATTTTCAGTGCGCTGGAGATTTTAAAACAGCGCGCTGAAATTAAAAAAACTCCTGTTTTGGGGTAAAAAAACGGCTGATTTCGGGTGAATTGTTAAGAAGTGTATAATTGACTGTTTTGAAAGTGTGTCTGAACAAAAACTTAAAAGTAAGCTGATTTTGGGCGCAATTCGGAGATAAGAACTGTGAGCATGGCTGTAATGTATTCATAATCAATAAATTACTAAAATATTCAAAATGTTTGAAAAAATGCGTTCGGCGCATTTTTTTGAGATTTTTTTGTGAGTTTGTATGTTATTGATTATCAATATATTATCTTTGTTGCAGGTTTTTAGTCTCTTTGCCACCGACAAAAAACGGTTTAAGTGTTAAATTTTCAATTTGGGTGAAAATATCATTTTGTCAAATTGAAGAATAGCATTTTTGTCTGTTTTTTTCATTGTTTATACGGATGTCTTCAGCTGTTATGTAAACATTGTAAATTAGGATAGTTTGTGAATGAAAATTAGTTGCTTTCCGGCATGTTATTGAGGTGTTATAGATTTTCTTGTAAAAGCATTTCTTTATAGATAGTAAATATTTTAGGAGCTTATAATGAACATTATTTAAAGTGTTTATGGGAAAAATAATAAAAAAGGGCTTGAAAATTTGGATTATTAAAGTTAAAGAGCCTATATTTGCTAAACTAAAAAACAAAATTACAATAACTGCCTTAAAACTAATTTAAATAAAAGGTCATGAGTCAAAAAAGAGTTTACACTTTCGGTAATGGACAAGCTGAAGGTAATGCCAAGATGAGAGAAGAACTTGGCGGTAAGGGTGCAAACCTTGCAGAGATGAACCTTATTGGGGTTCCTGTTCCTCCCGGTTTCACTATTACTACTGACGTGTGCAATGAATATTACACTGTCGGTCAGGACAAAATCGTAGAACTTCTGCAAGACGAAGTGAATGCAGCTGTAGCACATATCGAATCATTGATGAACAGCAAGTTCGGAGACGTCAACAACCCATTGTTGGTTTCTGTACGCTCTGGAGCACGTGCATCAATGCCGGGTATGATGGATACTATTCTGAACCTCGGTCTTAATGACAAGGTGGCAGAAGGTATGGCACAGAAAACAAACAATCCTCATTTCGTATATGATTCATATCGTCGCTTTGTGCAGATGTATGGTGATGTGGTTCTCGGAATGAAGCCGGTGAACAAAGAAGATATTGACCCGTTTGAGAAAATTATCGACGAGGTTAAGGCTATCCGTGGAATCAAACTCGACAAGGATCTTTCTGTTGAAGAGCTTAAAGATCTTGTTGTACGTTTCAAGAAAGCAATCAAGGAACAGACCGGAAGCGACTTCCCTGACGATCCGATGGAGCAGCTTTGGGGAGCTATCTGTGCTGTGTTCCGCAGCTGGATGAACGAGCGTGCTATTCTTTACCGTAAGATGGAAGGTATTCCTGACGAATGGGGTACAGCTGTCAGCGTAATGGCAATGGTGTTCGGTAACATGGGCGAGACATCTGCAACAGGTGTTTGCTTCAGCCGTGATGCAGGTAATGGTGAAAACCTTTTCAACGGAGAGTATCTTGTTAATGCTCAGGGAGAAGACGTGGTTGCAGGTATCCGTACTCCGCAGCAGATTACAAAGATTGGTAGCCAGCGTTGGGCTGAGCGTGCCGGTATTTCTGAAGAGGAGCGTGCTGCCAAATATCCTTCAATGGAAGAGGCTATGCCTGAAATCTATGCAGAGCTTAACGCTATTCAGGAGAAGCTTGAAAACCATTATCGTGATATGCAGGACATGGAGTTCACGGTTCAGGAAGGTAAGCTGTGGTTCCTCCAGACACGTAACGGAAAGCGTACAGGTACTGCAATGGTGAAGATAGCAATGGATTTGGTACGTGAAGGACTTATCGACGAGAAGACTGCTCTTCTCCGTTGTGAGCCGCAGAAGCTCGATGAACTTCTCCATCCGGTATTCGACAAGGAAGCTTTGAAGAAGGCAAAGGTGATTACTCAGGGACTTCCTGCTTCTCCGGGTGCAGCTTGTGGTCAGATTGTGTTCCATGCTGACGATGCTCAGGCTTGGCACAAGGACGGACACAAGGTTGTGATGGTTCGTATTGAGACTTCTCCTGAAGACCTTGCAGGTATGGCAAGTGCTGAAGGTATCCTCACTGCTCGCGGTGGTATGACTTCTCATGCTGCAGTTGTGGCACGTGGTATGGGTAAGTGCTGTGTTTCCGGTGCAGGCGCCATCAATGTTGATTACAAGGCTAAGACTGTAGAAATTGAAGGCATTGTATATAAGGAAGGTGACTATATTTCACTTAACGGTACAACCGGACAGGTTTATGCTGGCGAGGTTCCTACAAAGGCAGCTGAGCTTAGTGGCGACTTCAAGGAACTGATGGATCTTTGCGACAAATATACAAAGCTTCAGGTACGTACCAATGCAGATACTCCGCATGACGCACAGGTTGCACGTGCATTCGGTGCAAAGGGTATCGGTCTTACACGTACAGAGCACATGTTCTTTGAGGACCAGAAGATTGTAGCTATGCGTGAGATGATTCTTTCTGACACTGTTGAAGGACGTGAGAAAGCTCTTGCAAAGCTTCTTCCTTATCAGAAGGCAGACTTCAAGGGTATTCTTGAGGCTATGGACGGCTGTCCTGTAAACATTCGTTTGCTTGACCCACCTCTCCACGAGTTCGTTCCTCACGATCTTGCTGGTCAGAAGAAGATGGCAGAAGAAATGGGTGTCAGCGTAAAGGAAATCCAGAAGCGTGTGGAGAGTCTTGCTGAGAACAACCCTATGCTCGGTCACCGTGGCTGCCGTTTGGGTATCACATTCCCTGAGATTACTGCCATGCAGACACGTGCAATTCTCAGTGCAGCATGTGAACTGAAGAAAGAAGGCAAGAACCCAATGCCGGAGATCATGGTTCCGCTTATCGGTATTCTCTATGAGTTGAAACAACAGAAGGAGATTATCAAGAAGACAGCTGCAGAAGTTTTTGCTGAGTATGGCATTGAAATAGAATTTGAGATTGGTACTATGATTGAGATTCCTCGTGCTGCGCTCACTGCTGACCGCATTGCTACTGAGGCTGAATATTTCTCATTCGGTACAAACGACCTCACTCAGATGACATTCGGTTATTCTCGTGATGATATTGCTTCGTTCCTCCCTGTTTATTTGGAGAAGAAGATTCTGAAGGTGGATCCGTTCCAGGTTCTTGATCAGAATGGTGTCGGTCAGCTCATTAAGATGGCTGTTGACAAGGGACGTGCAGTTCGTCCGGGCATGCGTACCGGTATATGCGGTGAGCACGGAGGTGAACCAAGTTCTGTTAAGTTCTGTGCTAAGGTGGGTATGAACTATGCTTCATGTTCTCCGTTCCGTGTGCCTATCGCACGTCTTGCTGCGGCGCAGGCTGCAATAGAAGAATAATGTTCGATATAATAAAGATTAATTGATTCACAGACTGCAATTCACTGATGAAAAAGTGGATTGCAGTCTGTTCTTTGTTTGGAGGGGATAATGGATGTATTGGAATTTCAGGTGGGTAAATACGTTTTAAATGAACTTTAGTCAGTTTCTAAATGTATGAATCATATTTTTTCTTTTCGATGTGATAATATGTTTTATATATTTTTGTACCTTTGTCAGACTTGACATGATAGAGACGCTGCTTTTTTAGGTAAATCCAAAAAGGGAAGAAACGCTGCTTTCTTTATGATGTTGATGGGGTTATATTACTAAGTTCTATGTGATA
This sequence comes from Bacteroidaceae bacterium, assembly GCA_017621515.1. GTDB lineage: Bacteria > Bacteroidota > Bacteroidia > Bacteroidales > Bacteroidaceae > RGIG8745. Next base: position 80,318 of record JAGASY010000098.1, on the reverse strand, counting down.
AACAATAAAACAACTATATGAATATGAAGAATAACAACTTGGTTATTATGGCAGGTGGTGTGGGAAGCCGCTTTTGGCCGATGAGCACTCCTGAGTGTCCTAAGCAGTTTATTGATGTTTTTGGGTGTGGAAGAACTTTCATACAATTGACTTTTGATCGTTTTAAAGGTATTGTTGAGCCGGAAAATGTATGGGTGGTGACATCTGCAAAGTATGCCGATATTGTGAAAGAACAACTTCCGGAGGTTCCGGTGGAGAATATATTGCTCGAACCATGTAGAAGAAATACGGCTCCATGTATAGCGTATGTAAGTTGGCGCATCAAGGCAAAGAATCCTAAAGCCAACCTTGTTATTACTCCGAGTGACCATATTGTAATGAATACGGATGAGTTCAAGCGTGTGATATCTTCTGCTTTGTCTTTTACGGCAGAAACAGATGCTATAGTGACACTGGGAATGACACCGACACGTCCTGAGACGGGTTATGGGTATATACAGGCTGATTTGTCAACAGCTTCGCTGCGTAACAGTTCTGTTTTCCGTGTGGATTCGTTTCGTGAGAAGCCTGATTTGCAGACAGCACAAGAATATATAAAGAAGAAGGAATATTTCTGGAATTCCGGTATTTTTGTTTGGAGTGTGAAAACTATTGTGAATGCTCTGAGAGTATATCAGCCTAATCTTGCCGAGATATTTGAAGGCTTGCTTCCTGTCTATGGCACAGATAAAGAGCAGGAAGCTATAGACAAGTATTTTCCGGGGTGTGAAAATATTTCCATAGACTATGCTGTCATGGAAAAGGCTGAGGAAATCTTTGTCATGCCTGCTGATTTTGGATGGAGTGACCTTGGTACTTGGGGATCGTTGCATACGCTTGCTGAAAAGGATGACAATGATAATGCAATCATAGGAAATGAGGTCAAGCTGTATGAGACAAAGAATTGTATCATACATACGTCTGAAGAACGAAAAGTGGTGGTTCAGGGACTTGATGGATATATTGTGGCAGAAAAAGATGATACGCTCTTGATTTGCAAATTGTCGGAAGAGCAGAGAATAAAAGATTTCTCCGCAAAATAGTTGATTGTTATTGGAGGATAAAGTCTTTTAATTCTGAAGGTTTTGTCTTTCTTATAAATTCACATACTCTTTCTCTTAAAAACGTCAAAAAGAAATGGATTTGATGCTTTTGAGGGAAAGAGTATTTTTTGCGGATGTATAGGGCATGTAAATTTGTAATTGCATTATTATTAACAAATTACGCATTACCGAGGAACGGTAATGCGTAAAAAAAATTGCTTATCATCACGACAAGCAATCTTTACTAACCTTAAAATAAATCTAATACCATGAAAAACACGGTGCAAATATACGATTTATTTATTATGTGCCAAATATTGCGTGATACTTTTAAAGTATATTAACTAAAAGTGCTATGGCGGTGCAAACATTTTTATTCCGGTTGGGTGGGGTGGTTGTGTTTGGACGGAGCTTCTTTTGGGGAAGACATCCGCACAACTGTGATAACAAGCAGAATAAAGAACTGTTTTTTTATTTGTTCATCATTATTCCTGTCAGTATGCGTCCGGAATATGTCCCGAGTTTTCGTGCTGAGAAATAAGTATCGGAATTTTTATAAGTACAAATATTGCTGTTCGTTATGCTGTCAGCACTTACATTCTTTTCCATAAGCTGTATGCGGTTTGCCTCAGGCAAGTCAATATGCCATTTTGTGGCGAACAATGATGGGGGAGCATTAAGTACGGAATAGCGTCTGGCTATATCGGGCATGTGGAATCCGGCTTCTGCAAATTTCTCATAAACTTCTTCGCCTACTTCAAAGCTGTCTATGGATATGCCGGGACCGATGACAGCCTTACAGTCCTTGCCTTCTGTGCCGAACTCCCTGTTCATTGCTTCAATGGTCTTTCCGACAATATTGGCTGCTGTACCTCTCCATCCGGCATGAATAGCAGCTATTGCATGATGGATGGAGTCGTAAAGGAGTATGGGAATGCAGTCGGCTGTAGATACGGATATGCAGACTCCTGATTGTGAGGTTATCAGTGCATCTATTCCTTCCAACGATGGACTGTTCTCGTTCCCCGTCTTTTCATTTACTATTTCCTGTTTATATTGCTCAAGAAATTGATTGTCGATGAGTTTGACTTCTGTACCATGAATCTGGTGGGGAATGATTAGTTTGTCACTGCTGATACCAAGTGAAGTACAAAGCATTTTGCGGTTTTGTCTTACCGCCTCCGGGGCATCGCCACAGTATGGATTTACATTGAATGATGAATAATTGCCCCTGCTGTGTCCGCCTTCTCTGGTTGTACTGAAGGCGGCAACAGCCGGAGCCATATTATAGGCTTGTAACGTCATAGACTGATTATCCGTTTCAATTATCGAATGTTTGACTTATGTGGTCTGGGAATCTTTATGTTGACAAATTGGAATATGTCAGACTGTGTGTCTTGTTTTGTGATATGAAGAATTGACAGTGAAGTCAGAATATGGGAAAACAGGACTATTCCTCATCTTCGTATTCAAAATCCTCAAGTTCTTCGATATCCTCAAATTCTTCGATGTTTTCTTCGTCTATGAATTCAAATTCTTCATCTTCTCCTTCTTCTTCAAGTTCTATCTGCAAGCGTGAAAAATCCTTCGACTGATGCACAATGCTTTCATTCGTACTTATTGTGGCGAGTTTGTTACTTTCGCTGTTCATCTCTGTCCAAAGTATATCTTTGAGTTCGTTGATGCCGTAACCTGTGACGGAAGAAATGAATACGACAGGTAACCCTTCCGGAAGTGTTTCTTTTAGCATCTGGATAAGCTCTTCGTCAAGAAGATCGCATTTAGTGACGGCAAGCACTCTGCCTTTGTCAAGTAGTTCCGGATTGAATGTGGCAAGTTCATTGAGCAGAATCTCGTATTCTCTTTTAATGTCGTCTGTATCTCCCGGAACCATGAATAGCAGCAAAGAGTTGCGTTCTATGTGGCGAAGAAATCTGAGACCAAGTCCTTTTCCCTGACTTGCACCTTCTATTATTCCCGGAATGTCCGCCATTACGAATGAACGTCCGTCGTGATAAGGGACAATACCGAGAGAAGGTTCAAGTGTAGTGAACGGATAGTTTGCTATTTTAGGCTTTGCTGAAGAAAGTGCAGACACAAGAGTTGATTTTCCTGCATTAGGGAATCCTACCAGACCAACATCGGCAAGCAGTTTCAATTCCATGATAACACTCAATTCCTGCATCGGCTCGCCGGGCTGTGCGTAGCGCGGAGCTTGATTGGTTGGAGTACAGAAATTGAAGTTTCCTAAACCACCACGTCCTCCTCGCAGAAGAATGACCTCCTGTCCATGTTCGGTCACATCGCAGATGTATTCTCCTGTTTCGGCATTGTAAACGACAGTTCCACACGGAACTTCTATATATTTGTCCGCTCCCTGTTTTCCCGTACTTTTGTTTTTGGAACCGTTACTTCCGTGCTCTGCATGTATATGGCGGTCATAGCGCAAGTGAAGCAGTGTCCAGTAGTTCCTGTTTCCGCGCAATATTACGTGTCCTCCGCGACCACCGTTTCCTCCGTCAGGACCTCCTTTAGGCATGTATTTGGCGCGGTGCATGTGTGCTGAGCCTCTTCCTCCTTTTCCTGAACGGCAGTATATCTTAACGTAGTCAATAAAATTTGATTCTGCCATATTGTTTTGAACATAAATTATGCGTTCCATTCCTTGGCTCACTGCCAATTGGCAGGAAGAGTAAAGGAGTAGAGCGCATAATCAGTGGATACTTTTTTTATTTTATGATAAATTAGTTGTTTTCTTTTTCGATTGCTTCAAATATGTCAGATAACATCTGCTCTTTGGAACCCTTCCAAGTAAATGTGTGTCGCAATCCCTCCTTTTCAAACCAGTCGGCAAGCGGTGCTGTCTGATTATGATATACATCGAAACGTTTCTTGATAGTCTCTTCGTTGTCATCTGCACGACCTTGTTCTTTGGCGCGGTTGAGCAGACGTGCCATAAGAGTTTCCTCGTCAACAACAAGCTCTATCATCATTCCCATATCATGATTTCTTTCTGCGAGCATCTTTTTCAAGGCCTCAGCCTGTGCTATGGTACGTGGGAATCCGTCGAAAATGACACCTTTTCCTTCTCCAAGTGCATCGTATGTCTTTGCAAGAATGTCTATCATGAGTTCATCTGGAATCAATTGGCCGTTGTCAATATAACCTTTGGCTATATTGCCGAGTTCTGTTCCGTTCTTTATCTCTCCTCGCAGAACATCGCCTGTTGAGATGTGTCCCATATTGTATTTTGCAACGATTTCGTCACTATAAGTGCCTTTACCTGAACCCGGAGCACCGAAAATGATAATATTCTTCATAAATTTTTCTTTTTATAATTGGTAATTTAATTTTTGGATTTGTTGTTCTTGAATGCGATAAGATACCATTCGCATACGGTTATTCTACCACAGTGTATATATCCTTATAATTACGTCCTAAACCATCGTAGTCAAGCCCGTATCCAACGATAAACTCATTCGGAATCTCAATGGCGCAATAATCAACATGTAATGGAACTCTCAGTTTATCTGGCTTCATTAGCAGTGTCGCTATTCTCACACTTTCAGCTCCCTGATTTTTCAGTTTCGGAAGAATGTGGCTCATTGTTATACCCGTATCTACAATGTCTTCAACGATAATGACATCACGTCCTGTCAAATCGGTCGTTACTCCAATGAGTTCACGTACTTTTCCTGTGGTGTCCATTCCTTCGTATGAAGAGAATTTTGCAAATATTATTTCAGGCTGGAAGTCAAGATAGCGTACTAAATCGGCTGCAAACATGAATGCTCCGTTAAGAATACATATTAACACCGGTTTTTTTCCTGCGTAGTCGGAATTGATTTTCTCTGCAAGTTTTTGTACTTTCTCCTGTATGGTTTCTTCACAGAGTGAAACCTTGAAGTTTTTATCTTTTATCCTTATCATAGTTGAACATTCTATACCGTTGGTAATTTGGCTGCAAACTTACAGAAAATCTCCGGAAAAGACGAATAAAAAGGGACAAATGTATTCGTACCGCTTGCTAATAAGGTGTTTGCGGAGGTATATGAGGACAGACGAAAATAGGACAATGCAAAGAAAAGCGGATTTATGCGGAATTTACATTCATATTGAAAATAATATATATGGACAATGCCCTGAAAACATATTATATGCTCAGAAAGGAATTGTTGTATGGGTAGAGAGGAACTAAAAACTGTGCGCAGAAATCTCAAATCCACAGTGTGGATTATAAAAACAGCAGTGTGGATTTTGTAAACCACAGTGTGGATTATAAAAACCGCACTGTTGATTTGAGTTTTCAGTGCACTGTTTTTAACTCCTCATTTCACAGATATTTTTATTTTAGTCTGCATTATTCACAGCATTTCTACGGTGAGTCCAAACAGACAGCACGTCAGCAAAATGCTTGCTCTTCCTTTTTGAAGGATATGCAGGATTGGATTTGCGCTTTTTGTTTTCAGGCATTTTTAACTTGCGGGAGTTGTTTCTTCTTTATTATTAAAACACTGAAAACCTGTTGCGAATATGTTAATACTTCAATAAATCTCTGTTTTTGATGGGGTGAATGTAATATTTTGATATTATTTTGCCCTGTTAATGGCGGCAATTTGCTAATTTTGCGGCATGAAGATTCTATCTGCGACTCAATTTAAAGAGATTGACGCTTTCACAATTGAAAACGAACCAATCGATTCTATAGACTTGATGGAACGCGCTTCGAAGGCATTGGTTGCCAAGATTATGGAGCGGTGGGATAATCATACACCTGTGAAAGTATTTGCCGGACCCGGAAATAACGGAGGTGATGCACTTGCCGTGGCAAGGATGTTGTCCTTGTGCGGATATAATGTCAATGCTTATCTTTTCAATACGAGCGGAACATTGTCTGCCGATTGCATGAAAAACAAGCAAAGACTTGAAGCATGTAAGAATATTGAATTTACTGAAGTAACCTCTTCATTTACTCCGCCCAGACTCGAAGCGGGGGATGTGGTTATTGACGGGCTTTTCGGAACAGGGGTCAGTCGCCCTCTTAATGGAGGATTTGCTTCTGTGGTGAAGTATATCAATGCTTCGCCTTCTACGGTGGTTTCCATTGATGTGCCTTCAGGGCTTATGTGTGAAGACAATACATACAATGTGATGAATCATATTGTGCGTGCTGACTATACTTTCACATTCCAATTCCCCAAATTGGCTTTCTTTTTTGCCGATAATGAAAGGTTTGTCGGACAATGGGAAGTTCTTGATATTGGCATCAAGGATCCGGGGACAGAGATAACGGACACCCCATACTGTTTCATGGAGAGACAGGATGTGGTCGGGATGTTGAAGAAGCGTTCCAAATTTATGCATAAAGGTTCTGCCGGTCATGCTGCGTTGGTTGCTGGAAAGCGTGGAATGGCAGGGGCTGCAATACTTGCCTCGCGTGCATGTATGCGAAGTGGAGTCGGTAAACTCACTGTACATATTCCTGAATCCAATGCTGATATTATGCAGATTTCTGTTCCCGAAGCAGTGCTTGATGTAGAGCCGGGAACGGATTGTTTCAGCAATACATTCGATGCCAATGGGTATGATGCTCTTGGAATAGGTCCCGGTATCGGTGTCGCTTCGGATACCGTTCAGGCATTTATTGAGCAACTTCGTCTTACGAAATCTCCTGTAATTATAGATGCGGACGGTTTGAATATTCTGGGTTCGCATCGGGGATGGATACTCCAGCTGCCTAAAAAATCCATACTTACTCCGCACAAGAAGGAGTTGTTCGGGCTTATAAGCACCACTCGCAACTGCTACGAAGAGTTAGAGCGTACACGCGAGCTTGCTGTACGTCAGCAAATATATATTGTGATTAAAGGTGCATATTCTGCGATTGTTACTCCGGAAGGAAAAGTGTGGTTCAATTCCACCGGGAATCCGGGAATGGCGACCGCAGGTAGTGGAGACGTGCTTACAGGAATTATTTTGTCGTTGCTGGCTCAGGATTATGGACAGGAAAAAGCTGTTCGTCTTGGTGTTTATCTTCATGGACTTGCAGGAGATATTGCAGCCCGTGAGGTTGGCGAAGACAGTTTGATTGCAAGTGATATAATTGCGGCACTGCCTAAAGCATTTATGGAACTGCACCAAGCGCAAACAGATTGAAGAAGTTTTTTATTTAATGAAGTAATTAAATAATAATCACAAATAATGGTGAGACATTTTTTTTGTGCAGTATTTGCATTTTGTTTTGTAGCGTCTGGAATAAAAGCGCAGACTCAGGTATCTAAGTTTAATCCGGGAGTGGTGGCTGAAGGTGTCAATTATGCTTTGCCGAGAACCCGTGTTAGAGTTGATGTCACGGCTTTGAAGATTCAATATACACCGGGAGAATTTGCACGTTATGCTGACCGTTGCTTGAATATCAGCAATGTGAAGAAAACAGAAGAAAGCAAGTGTATGATTGTCAGTATGAAACTTGAGCAGGAAGGTGTTCCGGATACTTCTAAAGTATATACTGTGAAATTAAAGGACAAGACAATAGCTCCGCTTGTACAGCTTACTGACGACGGAATACTTGTGGCAATTAACACAAAAGCAGATGTTGCTGCAAAAATTTATTGGAATGAAGAGAAGAAGACTGACCATCGCCTTGATTCCAAAGAATATTTTACGGCTGATATTCTGGCTGCTACTTCTACTGCAAAAATGGCAGAACTGACGGCTGCGGAAATATTTGAGATTCGTGAGAGCAAAAGTGCAATCATGCGCGGGCAAGCTGACGAGATGCCCAAAGACGGAGCTTCTCTAAAAATTGTTCTTGATGGACTTGAAAAGCATGAAGAGGCTCTTATGCAGCTTTTTGTCGGATATACGGACACAACCACTTATACGCGTAGCTTCTATGTTGATCCGGACAAAGATATAGATAAGCAGATTTGTTTCCGTCTGTCTTCAAGACTTGGTTTTGTGGATACAGACGACCTTTCAGGTGAACCTTATTATATAAGTGTAAAGAATCTGGGAACCACACCGACTGTTTCAGAGAAAGATTCAGAAAAGAAGAAGATTACAGGAATAGTATATAACATGCCGGGAACAGCTCAAGTTAAAGTTTTTAATGCAGAAAAGACTTTTATTGACAAAGAGATGGTGTTCGGACAGTTTGGTTTTGTAGATGTGCTTAGTACTACATTATTTAATAAGGATGCCACTACTAAAGTTACATTCAACCCGGCTACGGGAGGCATTGTTCGTGTTGAACAATGATTTTTAGGTGACACACATATTCTTTAGAATTGAAATAATAAGTTTTACAGCTGTAATTCGTTTATAATAAAACAGGATGCAGGAGTTTGCAAAATAAGCAACTCCTGCATCCTGTTTTTATTTGTTTCTATAATTGAAAGCTAAAGTTTGTTCCCGCTTTTGTATTCTTGTCAGACTACTTCTAATTGCAGAGTATATATACTAATGAAGCTACACTAATGACAATCCATAGAAGTATTCCTTGAACAAGCGGTTTGATTCCCACAGATTTCAAAACGTCCAGAGAAAGCGATGCTCCGATGAAAAACAAAGTGATTGTAAGACATTTCTTCGAGATAGAACTTATGACATTTCCTATCGATGCTCCCACAGCTGCACCTTCAGTTCCTATCAAGGAAGCATTATTGAGAATATAAGTATTGAATACCAATGCCAGAATAAAAAACAGGATGAACATTGGTATGTTGATTTTGCGCTTTCCTGTGTCATTGCTGTTACGGAATATGAAGGATGTGAGTAGGGCGAGAGGCACAATCCATAGAGCACGAGTGAGCTTTATAGTAGTTGCCACTTCAAGTGCTTCTTCTCCGTATGCCTGTCCTGCACCTACCACGGAGCTTGTGTCATGTATGGCTATTGCTGCCCATGTACCGAACTGTTGTTGGTCAAGTCCCAGCCATTGCCCGATAGGGGGAAATATAAAAAGGGCAACAGCATTGAGAATGAAGACAACACCGAGAGCTACAGACATGTCTGCTCCTTTTGCTTTGATTACCGGTCCTACTGCCGCAATTGCACTTCCGCCACATATTGCCGTTCCGGAACTTATCAAATAAGAAGTGTCACGATTCACTTTCAACATTTTGCGTCCAATGAACCATCCTATCAACAAGGTTCCGAAGACTGAAATAATAGTAAACATCATTCCTTCTTTTCCTGATGCAAGAGATTTCTCTACGTTCATGCCGAATCCAAGTCCTACCACAGAATATTGAAGCAGGTATTTTGACATTTTTTTGTTGAAGTCCGGATATGGCTGTCCGAAGATGAGTGCAAATGCAAGTCCGGCAAATAACGCAGCCGGTGGAGTTACCCATGCAGAAGCCGCCTCCATCCCGGGTATGTAGCTCAGGACAGAACATATTGTCATGACTGAAAGGATGGCAATATACAAATATTTATCTTGCTTTTTTGAAGACTGATTTTTTGTTGTCATATTATATAAAGTCTAATGATTGTTATTATAATAATAGATTAAAAGCAGACTATACCTATTTCATTCCATTCTCTTACCAAAGAGGCTGAATCTGCTTCAGCTGTAGGCTCATCAACCTCATAATTGTCAAGTAGTAGTCGGGTAACATCTGCTATTGTAAAATTCTTACCTATAACATTCTCCCAAATTATAGCCGCCGATTCGTTAAGATTAATGACTTTGGTAAAGGATATATTTTCCATTCCATGCGAGATAACAATATTCTCTCCGCAAATTTTCCGCAATTCAAATCCCGGTTTAATTTTCATAACAGTTTACTCCTTTTCCTTATTAATGATTTATGATTATTAATTAATGTATTGTCGCGATATTATACCATAAACGATATATTGCAAGCAATATTCTTCTCGCAAACAGAAGCTTCGTCCAGCATTTCGAATAGAATCTCCATACACGACTCTCGGCAGTAATGGTTTTCCCATTGCGTATAAAAGCGGCTGCAATTGCACGTATATCGGATATTTTGCACGTTTCCGTACTTTTTATGTTTCCGTCGCCACGCAGACTTATAGTGTCGCCTTCAATGCTTTCTATCCTATGGAGCACATAACATCCCTTGTGTATCTCAGCAAGGACAACATCGCCAGTTCGGTATTCGGATGCTCCGGCAAGGACAACGATGTCCCTCTCATTTTCGAGGAAGGGGCGCATACTGTTTCCTTTGATACGGAGAGACACCTTATGCCCTTCATCGATAAGGCGGCATAAGTGTGGCAGAATTTCTGCATTGGGCAGTTGTATTCGTTTCATCCGGCTATCGTTTTATGACTGAGCAGTGCGGCTTCTTTATCCGGACAGCATTGCAATATAAAGCCCGGTACACGCTCCATTATATGTTTGATGCTGTCACAGACTCCGCCGTAAACCCTTTTGTCCCATTTCATGACAGAAGAGGAAGACAGAAGCGACGTAAATGTTTCTATGGTAGTTTGCCTACGTATATGGTTGTACGGAGCTTGTTGCAATTGCAGGAATGCGCCGACAGTCGCATGTTCGTTGCGGTAGCAATCGGTCTTACCGCTCCACGGAGAACCATAAACACGTATTTCTTTTCCCATGACGCGTACTACAGGATTGTCGTCGTTGAGCAGTTCTGTACCTTGGATATGTTTCATCCATAATTGTGAATGAGTGCTTTTTCCGGTACCGCTTTTACCTAAGAACAGGAATCCTTTTTTGCTGTTACATACCACAGAAGAGTGCATAAGCAATGTCCCTTTGTCGGCAGATGCAAAGGCATACATCATCATCAGTGCATTGTTCAGCCCAAAACGGCGCATTCCCGGATGTCCGGACAAAGAGATACGACTGTGTGAAAATGTGCTGTTCGTCTGCATCAATCCGCATGGATTGTGGTCTGTATCAGCTATTGCTATTTGATAATCGTTGTTTTCTGTCTGTAGGAAACGATAACATGCCGCATCGTTGTTGAACACTCCGATTTCTTTTCCTCTGTCTTCCAAACAGAAATTGTCATCCACTGTCAAGTCGAATAGCGAGGGGTGATTGTTCGGTTCCACTGCAAACACATTGCTTGACAAGAGAAGGCTTTCATTGTCTTGCTTGCCTGTAAAATGTACCCGATAGGTCAATCCCCCTACTATATATTGTCTGATTCTGTCCATTGCCTTTCTTCTGAAGTTGTCTGCCGCTTATTCTTCAAGTCCGATGGCTTTAGCCCACTGGGTTGAAGCGTAGTCGTACAGAAAACTCTCGTTGGCATATTTTTCAAGAGGCAAAAACATGGATATTCCTCCGAATTGCTCTTTGTTTATAGGCAGACTGCCGCGTTGATACGCACTGTACCAAGAGTCTGTTGCCTGTGCAATGGTGATTGTCTCATCGAACACTTGTTTCCATACAGCATAGTCTGCCTCAGACAGAACCTTTTGCATGATGCCTTGCATTTCGTAGCAGTCGGGATATTTGCTATATGAATTCCATTTCTCATAAAGGAAATAGTTCTGCACATCGGAATAGTCGGTATTCGGCAACACATCTTTGTACTTATGGATGTAGCGGGAGGTGCAGTCAGCAAGCTTGTCCAGCTTGCTGCAATCTATCGCAGACAGGACAACCCCAAATATGTTGTCGTAGTAGTAATGTTCGTAGTACGCATTGACAATTCCTGCAATATTGGGTTTCTCGGCAAACATAGGATTTATCAGCTTTTCATACGGAGCACCCGGACCCGGAATTTCCGCCGGTGAACCGATGATGTACTGCGCACACTTTTTAAGCTCATAGACCACTTCTATGCTTTGCATGAAACATGCGTCGAACATGATAAAGTCGAATTTGGGAAAATCAGACAGAACGGAAGCCATGTCCCCTATGTTCATTTGGTTTCCCAAATTAGAACTTGTGTTCCTGCCGTTGTCCAGACCGAAAGATTTGCGTAAAGTGTAGTTTTGCTTTGCCATATCTCCGGAAAAGTCTGAATTAATCCATCCGGAAGCGTGTGACCAGAATATGATGCCGTAGCTGTCAGCAGGATACTGCCTTTGGGTATATCTGACCACGTCCTTCAGCACATCGGCTGATGCAGAATTGAGTTCCGTCGGGAACAAGTATGACGGTTCAAGCTCTGAAAGTGTTTTTGCCGCGGTCTTATTGGTTATTGTATATATGCGTGGACTTTTGGTGTCATCAAGATATACAACAAGATTATCGTTGTCCGACATGCCTTTTACACCTTCGAGCATTTCCTTGATGTCTGCAGAGGCATAGCTGCTCAGACTGTTCTCTGCAACCATATAGACAAGTACTGTTCGTGCAGAGGTCGGGTCATTCTGTTCCGGTATCTCGTGTTTGTTGTCACACGAACAAAGTACGAGGCACAGGGCGGAAAGGCACGAGACTGTGCGCTTTATCGGACGGTTAGTCTTGTTTGACATTATTTATCTCCGGTTTATTGAATTTGAATTCATCATTGCTGATGATGATAAGCTTGACATCCATTTTATCAAGATAATGCTTCTTTGTCTTGTAATATTTCTTGCTTATTTTCTTCTTTTCCTCCGAGAAGAACACACAGCAAGTCTGGTTCATCAAACCTAATTGTCCTTCAAGGTATTGCTTCAGCTGTATGCTGAATTCAGAACGATAAGGTAAGAACTTGGTTGACTTCTCAAGCGGAAAGTTATCAAGCTCTACAATTTCGCTCATGTGAACAATAGAGTCGGTAAAAGACGTTCCTACACCAAATATATACACTTTGTTGTTTGTTTCTTTTCCGGCATTTTTCTCTTTGTTACCAGCGAAAGCCGACATACATGTCATTGCCAACATCATGGCTGGCAGTATAAATTTATATTTCTTCATATACAATAGAATATCTGACACGTGCAAATTTACGGATTTATTGCGAATTATGTGCAATGACTATAAAGAAAAGGAGAAGAAGATAGGGGAGAAAAGATGGAGTCTGTTGAGCACATCTGCATAAACGAATAAATCACTATAAGACGGCTTACTCCTTTTATTGTAAGCACAAAAGCCTCTCTTCTTTTTATAACAAAAAACGGACTCCCGAAAAATCCGGTAGTCCGCATAAATTCATTTTTTCCAAAAAGTGTCTGTTAACCGAGGTAACTCTTCAACAACTTGCTGCGCGAGCTTGCACGTAAACGTCTGATGGCTTTTTCCTTAATCTGGCGAACACGCTCACGGGTCAGATTGAAGCGGTCGCCAATCTCCTCCAGTGTTTTCTCCTGTTCACCGATGCCGAAGAACATACGTATAATGTCTTTTTCGCGAGAAGTGAGTGTGTCAAGAGCACGGTCAATCTCTTTTGAGAGCGATTCGTTGACCAAACTGCGGTCTGCCATTGGGGAGTCATCGTTGACGAGGACATCGAGCAAACTGTTGTCTTCGCCTTCAACGAAAGGTGCATCTACGCTGATGTGGCGTCCTGACACCTTCATTGTGTCGGCTACTTTGTCAACAGGAAGTTCGAGTTCGTCGGCGAGCTCCTCCGGAGAAGGTCTGCGTTCATTTTCCTGCTCAAATTTAGAGAAAGCCTTGCTGATTTTGTTGAGAGAGCCAACCTGATTAAGCGGAAGTCGAACAATACGTGATTGTTCTGCGAGAGCCTGAAGTATGGATTGTCTTATCCACCACACTGCATAACTGATGAACTTAAATCCGCGTGTTTCGTCAAATTTCTCGGCTGCTTTTATAAGCCCCAGATTTCCCTCGTTGATGAGGTCAGGCAGACTAAGCCCTTGGTTCTGGTATTGTTTTGCTACAGAAACGACGAAACGGAGATTTGCGCGTGTCAGCTTCTCCAAAGCTCTGCGGTCTCCCTTGCGAATGCGTCCGGCAAGTTCAACCTCTTCTTCCACGGTGATTAAGTCTTCACGACCGATTTCTTGCAGATACTTGTCAAGTGAAGCACTTTCACGGTTCGTGATACTTTTGGTAATCTTTAATTGTCTCATTCTCTATAAAACACTAATTGCAAATATATCCGGAAATGGATGTGATTAAAACAAAAGGTAAATCCTTGAATAACAAGATGTTGCTATAATGTTTTCTCTTTACCCCATTTTTGGACATGCAAAGATACATATTATTTCTGTGAATACAATATGTTACAAGTGTGAAATTGATTTAAAGAGTCTCTTTTGTTTTGAAATTTAGAGTCTGTTAAACAGGCAAATACTCTCTGTAATCATAAAAATAGCTATTGAATAGCTTTTGAGAGAAAGGTTGAGGAGTTTTTTTGGTTTTTATGTTCTATAATTTTGGTACCTCCATAGTAGCTTTGTAATGCTCCTTAAAAATTTTTTTGACATCACTTTTTTGTATGGGTTTCTATTCTGACAAAATGAAAGTATATTGCGTAAACTGGAATCTTTTCTTATGAATTTACGTGTAAATGCTTTCTTTCTGATTTTATCAAATGTTAAAATTTCAAGCCCTCTGGCACGAGTCAAAATGAAGTGTGTCGAACTTTTATCAGAAAGTGGGGCTTCTACGCATATTTTTTGAAGTCGCTGGAATTTGTGAAATAGTGTTTCGTTTTAGTGTAATCTGTTTGCATTTGTTTACTTTCGGCGAAGAGTCGTTTCAGAAAATCTACTAAGTTTTGATATTTCCAGCGCACTGTCATCACATTTTCAGCGCACTGTTTTATCAGCGACAGTGCGCTACAATTTTAAAAACTTAGTAGTTTGGAGAAATTTTCAGCGTAGATTTTTTGAAAAAGCACCGGGAAACGGGAAAAAAGACAGTTTGCTTCGGCTGAATTGTTAAGAAGTGTATAAATTCTGTTTTGGAAGAGTGGCTGAACAGAAGCTGAAAAGTGAATGGATTTTGGACGGTGTTTGAGGGCACAAATGGTAAAGTTGGTTGTAACATATTAATAATCAGTGAATTATCAGAATGCTCAATTTTATCGAAAAAATGCGTCCGGCGCGTTTTTTTGAGCGTTTTGAAAAGTTTTGTATTCTGTTGATTATCAACTAATTATCTTTATACTAAAATTTCTCTCTCTTTGTCATCGGCAAAAAATCGCTCCAAATGTTAAATTTACATTTTGAGCGAAAATATCATTTTGTCATTTTGAATAAGCCTATTTTTGTTTGTTTTTTGTCATTTTATGTGGTTGTCTTCGACAGACTCCTCCGTCGGGAACATCTATGTATGAGGAGTCTGTCGAAAGCATATACATATTATTATATAGAAAGAACCACGCAGAGGGGCAGAAAATATGAAATTGACGGAAAAAACGGATATATCTTTAACTGCCTGTTCAAAAGGTTTGTAATGAATATAAATAAAGTGTAACTTTGCCATGTCAATATAGAAGTACCCCAAGACCTAAAAATGTAGAACATGGAAAGCAAGACTCGAAAAATAAAGATTATATTCACTTCCGATATACACGGAAACTATTTTCCATACGATTTTCGCCACGAGCGTTGGGGAAAAGGGAGCTTGCAGAGAGTACATGCCTTTGTGGCGCAGCAATGCAGACACAGCGCATGTAGCACCATTCTTATTGATGGTGGGGACATACTTCAGGGTGAGCCGACGGCATATTATTTCAATTATGTGTCTCCGGGAAAGAGACATAAGGTGGCGGACTTCTGCAATTTCATCGGATATGATGTGGGGGTGATTGGCAATCACGACATAGAGACCGGGCATGAAGTGTTCAATAGTTTTATACGTGACTGCAATTATCCGATTCTGGGTGCGAACGCTATATCGGCGCATAGCGGAAAACCCTATTTCAAGCCTTATACGATACTTTTTCGCAGTGGGATAAGAATTGCTGTGGTTGGGTTTGTTACTCCTGCAATACCTCATTGGGTTCCGATACGTTCATGGGAGGGAATAGAGTTTGAAGACATTAAGGAAAGTGCGCGTAAATGGATTAAGATTATAAAGGAAACGGAGAGTCCGGACTTTATAATCGGACTTTTTCATTCGGGCATGGATGACGGAATCGTCACACCGGAATACCGGGAGAATGCGACACGTGAAACGGTAACATCCGTAGATGGGTTCGATCTTGTGCTGTATGGGCATGACCATGCCAGCAACATGGAGGAGGTGGAAAGTCCATCGGGAAAGAGTGTTCTCTGTGTGAATCCCGGTAGTTTTGCCTATTCTGTGGCTGAGATAAATCTCAAATTCACCATTGGGGCGGAGGGAAAAGTGGTTCAAAACGATATGGCTTGCCAGTTGCACTACATAGGGACATTGCATAATTCGCATGCATCGGAATTTAGGAAGCATTTCAATGAAGACTATAAGGCGGTACATCGTTTTGCCTCCAAAAAGATTGGTACGTTCCTGAGCGGTGTGGATATATCGGATGCCTACTTCGGCTCTTCTGCATATATTGACTTGATTCAGCGGCTTCAGTTGCGCATATCGGAGGCGGACATATCGTTTGCAGCTCCGTTGTTCTTTAATGCCTCGATTGAACCGGGAGAGGTGAAAGTGAATAATCTGTTCAACATGTACCGCTTTGAGGACTGTCTATATACGCTCCGCATGTTCGGTCGGGAGATAAAGAATTATCTTGAAATGAGTTATGCGTGCTGGACTAACCAGATGCTTTCTGAGGATGACAATCTTCTGCTGATTGGTCCGATGAAGAATAATCCTGAGCGTATAGGTTTCAAGAACTTTCTGTTCAACTTTGATTCTGCCGCAGGAATAAAGTATGAGGTGGATGTGACCAAGCCGGAAGGCAAGAAGGTGCGTATTATATGTATGGGTGACGGAACTCCTTTTTATGAGGACAAGGAATACACTGTGGCGATGACTGCTTACAGGGCAAATGGTGGCGGTGAGCTTCTGACCAAAGGTGCGGGACTTGCCAAGGAAGAGATAAAGGAACGCATTGTTTCATATACGGAGAAAGACATTCGGCATTATCTTATGCAGTATATAAAGGAGAAAGAGACTATCACTCCGAAGGCAATCAATCACTGGAGGTTTGTTCCTGAAGACTGGGTGGCGAAGGCCGCGGAACGGGAAAGGCGAATCTTGTTTGCCAAGAAAGAGGACAGTTCTTCTCCTGAGTCAGATGTACTTTGATTGTATCTGGTAGGAGAGCTAAAAACAGAGTAGGGTATGGATTATAGGAAAAAAATAGCAAAACGCATTAGTTTTGATGATATAATGGAGGTTCTCTATGCAGTGCAGCATAGCGACACAGAAAAGGAAAAGCTGTATAGGCTGATATTTGACGAGGACAAGAAAGTGGTGCGGAATGCACTTTGGATAATGGGCCATTTTTCTCTTGGTGAGAATGAATGGTTGTATGTAAAGCATCATGAATTGATTAACGAAGCGATGTCCGTATCGGATGATGCGGCAAGACGGCTGCTGCTGACGCTGCTTGAGCGTCAGCCTTTCTCGGCTTCAGATATACGTACAGACTTCTTCGATTTCTGCATGAAACATGCAATGATGGTGTTGGAACCGGTCAGTGTGAAGGTGCTATGTCTGAAACTTGCCTTTGCCATGTCTGTTCATTTTCGGGAACTTCGGGATGAGTTGCGGAGTGAACTTGAAATCATGTCTGACGAACTACTTGCACCGTCGGTCAGATGTTGCAGGAGAAATCTGTTGAAGAGAATGAATTCTTACGATAAAAACAATAATACTATATAAAATAATGGAACAGCATAACAAAAAAGAAAAACTCATGCTGCATGACACTTCGTTTGTGGATTTGATGATGAGACGCATATTCAACGTGCTTCTGATTGCAAATCCATACGATGCCTTTATGCTTGAGGATGACGGACGTGTAGATGAAAAGATTTTTAATGAATATGCCAAGCTCGGATTGCGCTATCCTCCGCGTTTCTTTCAGGTTGCATCGCAGGAAGAAGCTGAGAAAGAGCTTAAGCGCATATCGTTTGATTTGGTGATATGTATGCCGGGAACAGACAACAACGATGTGTTTGACATTGCCCGCAACATAAAGAATGATTGCCCTACAGTGCCTATTGTGGTTCTTACTCCTTTCTCTCATGGCATACGTAAGCGCATGGAGAATGAAGATCTTTCTATTTTTGAATATGTGTTCTGCTGGCTTGGAAATACAGATTTGCTCTTGTCTATTATCAAGCTCATTGAGGACAAGATGAATCTTGCGCACGACATAGAAGTTGCCGGTGTACAGATGATTATGCTGGTGGAGGACTCTATCCGGTTTTATTCGTCGATACTGCCTAATCTTTATAAGTTTGTGCTCCAACAGAGTTTGGAATTTGCCACGGAGGCACTGAATGCGCAGTTGGAGACGCTTCGCATGAGAGGAAGACCAAAGATTGTACTTGCGCGTAACTATGAGGAAGCATGGTCACTTTACAGCAGATTCAAAGACAATACACTGGGAGTGATAAGTGATTGCCGGTTTCCGAAGGACGGTAAAACAGACGAAACGGCGGGATACCAGTTGCTGTCGGCAATCAGGGCTTCCGATGAGTTCGTGCCGCTGATTATGGAATCTTCGGAAAGTGACAAGGCTGAACTTGCCGCGAAGTGCGGAGCGGCATTCATTGACAAGAACTCGAAGAAGATGGGTGTGGATTTGCGCAATCTGATTCTTAATAGGTTCGGCTTTGGTGACTTTATATTCCGTGACCCTCAGACAATGGAGGAGGTAGTCAGGGTAAAGAATCTGAAAGATTTGCAAGACAACATTTTTACGCTTCCCAAGGAATCGCTGCTGTATCATATCACCAGAAATAATGTTTCGCGATGGCTGTGTTCGCGCGCCTTATTCCCAATCTCTGAATTCCTTAAACATATCACATGGCATTCGTTGCAGGATGTCGATGCTCACAGGCAGATTATTTTCGATGCCATTGTCAGCTACCGGAGAATGAAGAATCAAGGAGTGGTGGCAGTGTTCCACCGCGACAGATTTGACCGTTATTCGAACTTTGCACGTATTGGAGATGGTTCTCTTGGAGGCAAAGGACGCGGTATCGCATTTCTGGATAATATCATAAAGAAGCATAAGGATTTGAATGAGTTCGACAATGCCAGAGTGATGATTCCTAAGACTGTGGTGTTGTGTACGGATATATTCGATGAGTTCATGGACACGAATGAGCTTTATCAAATCGCGCTCTCGGACAGACCTGACGATGAGATTCTTCAGTATTTTCTTCATGCGCGCCTTCCTGAGAAATTGGCTGAAGACTTGATGACATTCCTTGATGTGGTGAGGGAACCGATAGCCATACGTTCTTCTTCGCTCTTGGAGGATTCGCATTATCAGCCTTTTGCAGGAATATACTCTACTTACATGATACCGTATGCGGCAGATAAATATGCTCGTTTGCGGATGCTTTCGGATGCGATAAAAGGAGTGTATGCTTCAGTCTTTTATCGTGACAGCAAGGCATATATGACGGCAACCAGTAATGTTATTGATCAGGAAAAAATGGCTGTAATATTGCAAGAGGTTGTCGGTACACAGTACGGCGACCGTTTCTATCCGAATATCTCGGGTGTGGCGCGCTCTGTGAACTATTATCCTATCGGTGATGAGAAGGCGGAAGAGGGAACGGTCAATCTTGCTCTTGGACTTGGTAAATATATTGTTGACGGAGGACTGAATTTGCGTGTTTGCCCTGCACATCCTGATCAGATACTACAGACAAGCGAGATGGAAATTGCGCTTAAAGAGACGCAGACACGCTTTTATGCGCTTGATTTGAAGAACATGACGGAGAAGTTCTGTGTAGATGACGGTTTCAATCTGCTTAAACTTTCTGTCAGAGAAGCTGAGAAAGACGGTTCGTTGCAATATATTGCTTCAACGTATGACCCATACGATATGGTGATAAGGGACGGAATTTATGACGGAGGACGAAAGCTTGTTACTTTCTGCGGTGTGTTGCAGCAGGGAGTGTTTCCTCTTCCCGAACTGCTTCGGCTTGTCATGCGCTATGGTCAGGAAGATATGTTGCGTGCTGTTGAGATTGAGTTTGCCGTGAAGCTGAATCCAGACCGAACCGGTGAGTTTTATCTTTTGCAGATTCGTCCGATGGTAGATAACAAGATGATGCTTGATGAAGATTTGGAGAAGATTGCAGATGAAGCAACACTGATACGCAGCCACAATGCCATTGGGCATGGCATTACGAATGATGTCTATGATGTGGTGTATGTGAAGACCGACAATTATCTGGCATCCAACAATCCGGCAATTGCTGATGAGATTGCCAAGATAAATGCAGAATTTCTTGAGAATGGAAGGAACTATGTGCTTGTGGGGCCGGGACGCTGGGGAAGCAGCGACCCGTGGCTTGGTGTTCCGGTGAAATGGCCTAATATATCGGCTGCCAAGGTCATTGTGGAAGCCGGACTTACCAACTACCGTATAGATCCGAGTCAGGGCACTCACTTCTTCCAGAACCTGACAAGTTTCGGTGTGGGCTACTTTACCGTCAATGATTTTCTTGGTGACGGAGTATATAATCAGGCTTTCCTTAATGCACAGCCTGCTGTCAACGAAACAGAGCATGTGCGCCATGTGCGCTTCTCTTCTCCGATAATCATCAAGGTTGACGGAATGAAGAAAGAAGGTGTGGTGCTTATGCCAGAAGAATAGTATGTAATTCAAGAAGAATAAATACCGCAATTTAAATGTGTCAAACCACATGTCTGTCAGGCTGTAATGCTGACGGATATGTGGTTTGACTTGTCTTTGTGGTTTTGTATAGTCTAAGGAACTGTCTTGTTCTTTCTCCGTGTTGAAATCAAGAGGGTCTGTCAGTTTTTCAGATGAAGCTCCTCTGCGAGGAAAGAGCTTGTTATTCCCTTGCCACTTCTTGCCACCTCTTCTGGAGTTCCGGACACGACAAGATATCCGCCTCCTCTGCCGCCTTCAGGCCCCATGTCTATAATATGGTCTGCAAGTTTTATGACATCGAGATTATGTTCTATGACTATGACGGTATTTCCTTTCTCCACAAGTCTGTCAAGCACATTCATAAGTACTCTTATGTCTTCGAAATGAAGACCGGTGGTCGGTTCGTCCAATATATATAATGTATGTCCGGTATCTCTCTTGCTCAGTTCCGTTGCCAGTTTTACACGCTGGCTCTCACCTCCGGAAAGGGTGGTGGAGGGCTGTCCGAGCTTTATATAACCTAAACCTACATCCTGCAATACCTTTATTTTATTCAGTATGGAAGGCTGGTTCTCAAAGAACTCAACCGCCTGATTGATGGTCATGTCAAGTACATCCGCTATTGATTTTCCTTTGAATCGGACTTCGAGCGTTTCCCTGTTGTATCTTTTCCCGTGACAAGTTTCACACGGTACAAGCACATCCGGGAGAAAATTCATGACAATCGTCTTGTAGCCATTGCCTCCGCATGTCTCACAGCGTCCGCCCGATACATTGAAAGAGAAGCGTCCCGGTTTATAGCCGCGCATCTTTGCCTCCGGCATATCCACAAAGAGAGAGCGGATGTCTGAGAACACCCCTGTATAAGTGGCAGGATTGGAGCGTGGAGTACGTCCAAGCGGACTTTGATCTACATTGACCACCTTGTCAATATTCTCTATACCTTCAATACTCTCGTATGGCAACGGGTCTTTGAGTGAACGGTAGAAGTGCTGGCTCAGAATCGGCTGCAAAGTCTCGTTGATAAGTGTAGATTTGCCGCTTCCGCTGACACCTGTCACACAGACAAGCATTCCGAGAGGAATCTCTACATCGACATTGCGGAGATTATTCCCTTTCGCTCCGTGTATGACAATAGATTTGCCGTTGCCGGTTCTGCGTTTCTCTGGAACTTTTATACAGACATCGCCCGTAAGATACTGCGCTGTCAGCGTACCGGCTTCAAGCATCTCTTTCGGAGTACCTTGGAAGACCACCTCACCACCGAGTCTTCCTGCTTTCGGACCCATATCGACGATGTAGTCGGCATTCAGCATCATATCTTTGTCGTGCTCTACCACCACCACTGTGTTGCCACCGTCACGCAGACTTTTCAGTGAGTCTATCAGACGAACATTGTCGCGCTGGTGCAGACCGATACTTGGTTCGTCAAGGATATAGAGCACATTGACAAGCTGCGAACCGATTTGTGTGGCAAGACGGATGCGTTGGCTTTCGCCTCCGGATAAGCTGACAGAACTTCTGTTCAGAGAAAGATAGTCGAGTCCGACATTCAGCAGGAACTTGAGTCGTGAGCGTATCTCTTTTATGATTTCTGTGGCAATTTTCCTTTGTTTGTCCGTAAGCCGAGGTTCTACCTCACTAATCCATTCATATAGCTCGTTCAAGTCCATTGTGGAAAGTTCGAGTATATTCTTGTCCGCAATTTTGTAATGCAGTGCTTCGTTGTTCAGACGTGCACCTTTGCATTCGGGGCATACTGCCTCTTTGTCAAAAGATTCAGCCCATTTCTGTGCAGAGGCTGATGTTTCCGTTTCGCACAACTGCTTGATATATTTGGCAAGACCTTCATATTCCGTAAAGAAGTCACTGCTTGTCTTTACAAGAGAAGCCTTAATGCAGATTCTCTCGTCTGAGCCGTAAATAATGTCATGTATGGCATCCTCCGGAAGCTCATTGATAGGTGTTTTCAGCGTACACTCATAGCGTTCCAACAGTGATTCTAATTGCCAGAATATCATGGTATTCCTGTATTTGCCCAAAGGAGCAAGTCCGCCGGCATGTATGGAGAGAGAACGGTCCGGAATGATTTTGTCTTCATCAATGAGGCTCACTTTTCCGAGTCCTTTGCATCGCGGACATGCGCCTTGCGGAGAGTTAAACGAAAAATTATTCGGGGCAGGGTCGTGATAACACAGTCCGGTAGTAGGGCACATGAGGCGCTTGGAGTAGTGGCGAAGTTCTTCCGTGTCCTTGTCAAGAATCATGATGAGTCCGTCGCCCACCTGCATGGCGGTAGAAATGCTTTTGCACAACCTTGCCGAATCCT
This sequence comes from Bacteroidaceae bacterium, assembly GCA_017621515.1. GTDB lineage: Bacteria > Bacteroidota > Bacteroidia > Bacteroidales > Bacteroidaceae > RGIG8745. Next base: position 57,249 of record JAGASY010000098.1, on the reverse strand, counting down.
TGGCACTGACAGACAGTTTGTCTATCACCACTTCAATGTCATGTGTCTTGTATCTATCCACCTTCATCCCCGACAATATATCGACAATCTTCCCATCTACGCGGGCATATAGATAACCTTTCCGCCTCATGTTCTCGAACAATTCCCTGTAATGTCCCTTTCTGCTTCTTACCATCGGGGCGAGAAGGAATATTCGTTTTCCTTCATATTCGCGGAGAATAAGTTCTATGAGCTGTTCCTCCGTATATTTCACCATCATTTCTCCGGTGGCACTGCTATAGGCTATACCTGCACGGGCAAAGAGCAAACGGAGATAATCGTATATTTCTGTGACTGTACCGACGGTTGAACGCGGATTCTTGTTCGTGGTTTTCTGTTCAATGCTGATTACGGGACTCAGTCCTGTAATCTTATCTACATCAGGACGTTCCATCCCTCCCAGAAAATTGCGTACGTATGCAGAGAATGTTTCCACATACCTGCGTTGTCCTTCTGCAAATATGGTATCAAAAGCAAGCGAAGATTTGCCGCTTCCGCTAAGCCCGGTAATCACAGTGAGGCTTTTGCGTGGTATCGTTACATCTACATTTTTCAGGTTATGGACACGTGCACCCATAACTTCTATCCGGTTTTTACCTTTGTATTCCATACTTTATCTGTTTGTTCTGTCTCTGCATTCTCTTTCCTGTCAACATATACGGGCTTGTCCGGGAGGAAGAAGACTGCCGTGCCGGAATGTCTGTTCGTGATGTCTCGACAATTCACATATATGATTGTTTGGAACCTGCGAAAAACAAATACTTTTTACCTTTTTTTGATTGAAATAGAAAAAAGAGCGTGGGGCGAAATGGCTATTTCCCGCCAGTCTCATCAGTCTCGTTGAATCCTTTGAGAACGTTGATTGCTTTCTTTATTTTATATTCAACACCATCACTGCCTACAGCATTGATATTGATGAAATATACACCGTCTTTTACATATTTGCCCCCTTGCATACCGTCCCATCCGGCATCGACATTGTGCAAGTCCATGCTGTAAAGTTTCTTTCCCCATCTGTTGAATATCGAGGCTTCAAGTTTCACGATAGACTGATAGTCAATTTTAAGCACATCATTTATACCGTCACCGTTTGGCGAGAAACCGTCCGGACATGTCAACGATGATTCACTGATGATAATGGTGAACACATCTGATTCATACTCCAGAGTGTTGTTCGAACCATCTGTGAATGTCACATAAAGCTTTACTCCATAACTTCCCGACTCGGTGAGCGTATAGGACGTATTTTCCTCAAAACGTGTCAGAACCGGCGATTCTTCTCCTATTTGCGACTTGAAGAACCGCCATTCACAAGTGTAGTTGTATCCGTCTGCATCGGATATGTTCGATTTGCAAGTAAGTTCAAGGGGAGCCTGCGCCGTCTGGGATTCTCCCTCTGTCATTTCCACCTCGGATTCGTCATCCACCGAATAGAAACTGATGACAGGGGATGCACTTTGTGACCAAACAAAACTACTTGTTACAAAAAATGAAATAAGCAATGCGTATCTGGATAGTTCTTTCATATAAAGTAATGAATTAGTGAGTGCAAATTTAATCATTCATTGTGACAATAACAGCCTATTTTGTCTAATTTAGAAACTGTTTTATTAAAATTGTTTATTGTAGTTGCATTCGACAGACTCTCTTCGCTGCCGCGCCATGCTTCAATCGCAAATTTCCCAACAGCTCTTATCCCGCGATTGTCCTTGACTTATAGAATAAGCTTGGTCGTTGGCTCGATGCCAATACCATACTCTTGTAATCTTATATGCAGTGCCATATCTTAAAAAATGCACACTATGCACTCTATCTATGTACAATACCTTGAAAACATATTTTAAGTGCAGGGGAAATCTGAAAACACTATGTAGAATTCTCAAATCAGCAGTGCTGATTATAAAAACAGCACTGCTGATTGTGTAAACTACACTGCTGATTATAAAAACAACAGTGTTGATTTGAGTTCTCAGCGCACTGTTTTCTATTCCTTTATGCACAGTTTTTTTCATTTTGCAGGCAAGTGCAAAACAAAAAACTTGATATTGATTCTCAATATTGTTTGTTTTACTGACTCGCTACCATGTTACATTTACGTGAATCATTAATAATCAATATTATGTAACCAACCATTTATTTCAGAGAGCATCTCTGTGGGAGACTGAATAGCTACCGATTCTTTGCCGATGACAAAGAAGATATATGCATAAAGTAGGATGATTCCGTGATTCTACCGTGATTCTATGCAATTACAATAAATAAAATTAAGTCAAACTCTTGTTTGTCGGATTTAATTTATAACTTTGCCAAATCGTGTGGCATTGAATTAATGTAACATCGGTACACCGCTAAATGAGATATTTTTCTGACATGGTGAATCTTGAGCAGCCTTGTTGGTCTGGAACTTGTAAATACCCATGAAGGGTGGTGTGGAATTAAATAAACAATGAAGTAAAATCTAAAAAAAGGAGGTTAAGAAACAGAAAACAATTGAGAAACGCATGGAGAACGACATTCAGAATGAATGCGCTCCACAATTGGGAACAAATTTAATCGCAACCAGTGCGAATTTTTATTAACAATGAAAAGCGTTTCCATTCTGACGATTATATTAAAAAAACATATAAATATATATTGAGCTTTTAGCTCTTGTTCTTTCTCATCGAATACCGCCAAATCATTCGCTATACAAGGAACAAGCAGATTGAAAGTTCACGCTGATAAGGCGTGGACTGTTCTGTGCTTGTTGTATAGCAGGTCACTTGGCGGTAACCGGATGAGAAACAAGCATGCAGAATGGTTACATGCCTTTTCTTATTTTATAATATTTACAATGAATAAGCTAATATCTACTTTTGCATTTATTGCAGTATCAATGGGGATGATGAATGCACAGAATTTCAAGACTGAAGGTAGTTTGTATATTACTCCCGGAGTATTAACATCTTCAAAATCTGCGGTCATAACAGTATATGATAGTGACAATGAAACTGCTGAAATATATGATGCAAATTTCAATCTTATCAAAAATTTCAAAATAAAGGATCATGGCTTGGTGTCCAAGAGCTATGCGGAAATAGCCACTGTCAAACCGACAGAAGCCAAAGTCACCGATTACAGGATATATGATAATGAAATCCTCAATAATAACGGCGAAAAGATACAAGCCTCTTCCATGGGTGAGATGATTCAGAAACTAAAAGAGGAATGGTGGGAAAGAGAATATACAGGATTCATTGACCACAAAGGTAACATAAGCTGTTATACTGCAGATAACGGTTTTTACTATCCGGAATATCTGGGAAGTACCTATCCTGATGAATACTACTCTATTATTGATGGATATGTAACGAAAATACGTTGCGACTATGAATTAGTTATTGATGCAGAATCTGCTGACTGGCAAGTTTTTGAAGATGTCAGTATATTTCCATTGAGCAGGTGTGAGTATTATGATTTTTATGATTACGATACAAACAACACCACAGACAAGAGTTTTATGTTCTCACAAACATTGTTCAATGACGATGACAAGTGGGAGTATATAGTTCCTTTATATGGCTCAGCAATTAAAACAGCTGGTGACTATTGGCAGTATGGCAGTAATGACAAAGGACTTGTATTTAAAAGAAATGCAAGAGAAACATACTCTCTAAAAGGATATGCAATATATAATGAGGACGGAAATATGGTTGCACAGATCGATACAAGAATTGAAGGAGAAGAAGGAACTATAGATTATATATGTATTATAGGAGGGAATATATACTTCAAAGGTTATGTTAATTCGTATGACATCTTATACAAATACGACCGTTCAACAACGTCCATTCAAGAGGTTGCTCGTGTAGCAACTCCTTTTGCCACATTGAATGGCAAAAACATTGATGTCAATGTAGAAAACAGCGATGCTGATGCAAAAGCTGTTTTGGTTGGTATGAACGGAGTGACAGTAGCTTCATCAGCAGCCGGTTCCGGTGCAAACACTGTCACACTTAATGTTGGCAATGTTCCTTCCGGCATCTACAATGTGGCATTAATCAAGAATGGCAAATCTGTACGTTCACAGAAGATTCTTGTCAAATAAAACTGTTTACTATGTCAGACCGACCAAGCTGTTAGGTCTGCACAATGCAGTGTAAAAAAGCCCGGCTTTTGTTTGCGCAAATGCCGGGCTGCATATTATTCAGAGGTGATTATTCTACATACAATACAAGACCCTTCAGATATTCTCCTTCCGGATGATAAATATTGATAGGGTGGTCGGCAGGCTGGTGCAACTGATGCAAGATGCGTACTTTGCGTCCTGCCTGTGCAGCAGCGGTGAACACAGCTGTACGGAAATTGTCCTTTGTCACAATCTGGGAGCAACTGAATGTGAACAGTATGCCGCCACTGTGTATTTTATCCAGTGCCTTCTGGTTGAGTCTTGAATATCCTTTGAGTGCATTTCTTAAAGCATCTTTGTGCTTGGCAAATGCAGGAGGGTCGAGGATGATAAGGTCGTACATATCGTCCATTCGGTCAAGATACTTGAAAGCGTCCTCTGCAAATGCCTGATGCCGGTCGTCTCCCGGGAAATTGAGTTGAACATTTGCATTGGTAAGATCGATTGCTTTTTGAGAAGAGTCAACAGAGTGTACGACTTTTGCACCGCCTCGCATGGCATAAAAAGAGAAACCGCCGGTGTAGCAGAACATATTGAGTACACTGCGTCCTTTTGCATAGTGTTCAAGCAGACTGCGGTTTTTTCTCTGATCTACGAAGAATCCCGTTTTTTGTCCTTTCAACCAATCGACGTGGAACTTCAGACCGTTTTCTATGGCAATGTCGTCTGCGCTTCCTCCAAGCAGAAATCCGTTTTCCTGACCAAGCTCTGCTTTATATGGCAATGTGGTTTCCGACTTATAGAATATATTTTCTATTTTGTCGTTCAATACATTCTTCAAAGCTTGTGCTATGGTATATCTGTCTGTGTGCATCCCGACAGAATGAGCCTGCATGACCGCTGTCTTACCATATATGTCGATGATAAGACCGGAGAGATTGTCTCCTTCTCCGTGTACGAGCCTGTAAGTATCATTGTCATGTCTGTCTGCAACTCCGATAGATTTGCGGACATCGTAGGCAGATGCAATTCTTCGTTCATAGAATGCTCTGTCTATCAGTTCGTTGTCAAAGGTCAGTACTCTGACCATGATGCTGCCAATCTGGTAATGCCCTGTTGCAATGTATTCATAATCAAGGTCTGTGCCTGTATGCTCTGCATTGTTTCTGAGTGCATATACTTCCACAACCTCACCTTCTTCCGGCTGGCTGTCAAAATGATGTATTGCTCCGGAAAATATCCACGGATGAAAACGTCTCAGTGATTCGTCTTTTCCACGTTTCAAATATACTTTCTTCATATCTTACCTTTATCTTATTTGTTGGTCGGATGCAGTCTTTCTACATTGGCATTGTCGATGAAGGTGCATCACTCTCTTCTTTTACAAGCTTATAGTCGCATGTCTCTTTCAGCTTTTTCAGTTTCTCATGTATCATAATACATGCCCATGCATCTGTCGCCGCATATAGCTTTTGTGCGTCGGACAATATATCTGCCTCCCAGTTTGACAACTGCTGTGTCTTTGAGATTTTCTGTCCGAAAAGGTTGGCATAGATCTTTTGCAGACTCATGTCGGCAATTCCTATATCTTTTACCTCTTTCTGTATATCGGCAAATAGTCCGGGGGTGAATTGGGTCCGGGCATTCAAGGCGCGCAAATCATCGTGCAAAGAAAGTCCGACTTTTAATGTGGAGCAGTCTTCAAGCAACCTTTTGACCGCATCTGTTATTCCGATTCTGTTCAGTCTGAACAGGAAACAAATATCAGGTGTGGCAACTTGTAGCAAAGCAACCTGAAACGAATGTCCTCGGCGAAAAGACGGACGTGTCTCCGTGTCAATTCCCAATATCGGCTGACCTATAAGGAAATCTACAGCCTTTTCCGCTTCATTCTCTGTGAAAACTGTTACAATACGTCCTTGAAACACTACACGTGGCAGCTCGTTCAGTTTTTTCTTGTCAAATTTCTCCCTGATTATAGTCATAACCATATTCTTCGTCCTCAAAATCTTCCCTTTTGTGGTTATACATTACATCGTGAAGTGCACGCATCACATTTACAGTTCTCTGTCCCCAGTATGTCTCGAAGTTTTCTTTGCAGAGAGCCAATGCTTCCATCATTCTTTCTTCCACTCCTAATTTATAGGCATATACAAAGTTTTTGAGATCCTGATAAATATCAGACAGATTTTCGCTGACTGTCATCAATATAGGAGTATCGCTATATTTCATGTCTTCAACGAATACATCAAGGTAGGCATCGTGTTCGCCCATCACGCGACTGATATTTGTACGTATAATCTCGTAATTTTCTTCTGTCACAAATGTCTCAGGCTCTTCCTCCTCATCAGCCATAAACTTTGGCAAAAGAGAACCTTTCAGATAGAGTAGCGGAAGAAGTTTCAGCATGGTACTCGTAAATTCCTGTCGGGTCTTGCTTTCCGATGATTCCAGATAGACACAAAATTGTACTGCTACAGTGACAAACTCCAGTACATCGTGGCTATATACCGGCGATTTCAATTCTTTTTCCATCGTTTAGTCGATTTGCGGCTGAATAAACGAGTGGTTAAATCCACAAACCGGAACATCGGTTTATCTGTCCAGTCAGATTTAACAACCCGTTTACTTGCTGACTAATCTGTGTCAGATTATTGTTTGTTCAAAAGCATCTCGTTCATATTCTTTGCAGCCTTGCGTCCGTCACCCATAGCAAGAATGACAGTTGCACCGCCACGCACAATATCTCCTCCAGCAAATATGGTAGGAATATTCGACTGCATCTTCTCGTTTACTGCAATCGTATTCTTGCGTCCGAGTTCAAGTCCTTCAACTGATTTAGGGACGAGTGGGTTAGGGGAGACACCTACAGCCACAATCGCCATGTCGATATCAATTGTCTCTACAGCTCCTTCTATTGCCACCGGTGAACGTCTGCCGCTTGCATCCGGCTCGCCAAGTTCCATCTTTTGAAGACGCACTTGCTTTACAGCTCCTTTTTCGTCTGCGATATATTCTATCGGGTTGTGCAGAGTGAGAAACTCTATACCTTCTTCTTTTGCATGTTTTACTTCTTCAAGGCGGGCAGGCATTTCTGCTTCGCTTCTTCTGTAAGCAATGAATACACGCTCCGCTCCAAGACGTTTTGCTGTACGGCAAGAGTCCATAGCCGTATTTCCTCCGCCGACAACCATCACACTCTTGGCTTTATTTATTGGAGTGTCCGATTCCGGATTGGAGGCATCCATCAAATTCACACGTGTCAGATATTCGTTGGAAGACATGACATTGATACAGTTCTCTCCCGGAATATTCATGAAGTTTGGCAAGCCTGCTCCCGATGCGATGAATATGCCTTTATATCCTTGTGATTCAAGGTCAGCAATGCTGACAGTCTTTCCGATGATGCAGTCTTTCACAAAGTTGACACCAATCTTGCTCAGGTTCTCTATTTCAACATCCACAATGGCATTAGGCAGACGGAACTCCGGAATACCATACTTCAATACACCGCCAATCTCATGAAGAGCCTCAAATACGGTCACTTCATATCCTAATTTTGCCATGTCGCCAGCGAAACTCAATCCGGCAGGTCCCGAACCAACGACTGCTATTTTTATTCCATTCTTCGGTGCACACTCCGGCAATGCCATCTTGCCGCTTTCGCGTTCAAAATCAGCAGCAAAGCGTTCCAAATTGCCTATTGCCACAGCTTTTCCTCCCATCTTCAGGTGTATGCACTTGCTTTCACACTGTTTTTCCTGTGGACACACACGTCCGCATACAGCAGGGAGTGCCGATGTGGCTTTGAGAACCTTGGCTGCTTCCAAGAATTGTCCTCTCTCGATATTTTTGATAAATGAAGGAATATTGATACTTACAGGGCATCCCTCCATACATGACGGATTTGCACAGTCGAGACATCGCTTGGCTTCAGTCACAGCCTGTTCCTGTGTAAGTCCGGTGTTTACTTCTTCCGTTCTTGTTGTCGCACGATATACAGGGTCAAGTTCCCCCATGACGCAACGCTCTATCTGGGTTCTCTCCTTCGGCTTCATGCTCTTCTGAAGTTCCACGCGCCAAGGAGCCTTTCTGTCTGTAAGTTCGCTCAGAGGAGTATCGGTGGTCATTAATTCTGCCATTGTCGCCTTCTCGGCATCTTGAACCAGTTTGCATTCCGAAGCATGATTGTTCAGATGCTCTTCAAAGTGCTCCATTTCCTCCAGCTCGGCAGGCTTGAATGCACCCATACGCTTGAACATCTCATCGAAATCCACTTCATGACCGTCAAACTCTGGGCCATCTACGCATACAAAGCGTGTCTTTCCTCCCACTGTGATACGGCATGCACCGCACATACCTGTTCCATCTACCATGATGGTATTAAGAGATACATCTGTCGGAACATTGTATTTCTTTGTAAGCAGACAACAGAACTTCATCATGATGGCAGGACCGATGGCAAAGCATTTATCTACTTTTTCACGTTGTATCACCTGCTCGATACCGACCGTCACGACACCTTTCTGTCCGTAGCTTCCGTCGTCGGTCATAATGATGACTTCATCGCTGTACTTGCGCACCTCATCTTCAAGTATGATCAGTTCTTTTGTACGTCCCGCTAACACAGATACAACCTTGTTTCCAGCTTCTTTCAGTGCCTTGATGATAGGAAGCATTGGGGCTACACCTACACCGCCTCCGGCACAGACTACCGTTCCGAAGTTTTCGATATGTGTGGCTTGCCCCAGCGGCCCTACTACATCAGTGATATAGTCTCCTTCATTGAGCATACACAATTTTGTTGACGACAGTCCGACTTTCTGCACAACCAGTGTGATAGTGCCTTTTTCTATGTCCGAATCGGCGAGGGTCAGCGGCATACGTTCACCTTTGTCGCCTACACGGATCATGACGAAATGTCCTGCTTTACGAGATTTGGCAATCAATGGTGCTTCAACCTCAAACTTGAACACTTTCTCCGAAAATTGTTCTTTACTTATGATTCTATTCATTTTGCAGCTGTTTTTTTTATTATTCTGCCAACAACTTGTTAAGTATTACATTTCTCCGTTGAAAAACACTCTGTGCAGAATAATCATTATAAAAAATACCGGAACTTGAAAATGATTCCACCTTACTATTAATGAGAATTGCAAGTTGTAAGGCTCTGATGCATGTTTCTCTTCAATTTCTCTATTCCCTTTTCATTTCCGATAAGATGTATCAGAATGAGAAATATTTCTGCGAAAAATAGATTCTCATTCTGACACACCTTTTAATTATATATTTCAGAAGTTCTGGTCGTCAAGATACTCAAAACCGCAATAAGGAACAAGAGCCTTTGGAATACGGATTCCTTGCGGAGTCTGGTTGTTCTCCATCAGAGCTGCCACAATGCGCGGCAATGCCAATGCCGAGCCGTTCAGCGTATGACACAGTTCCGTCTTTTTATCTTCCGCATGGCGGTAACGGCATTTCAGACGGTTGGCCTGATAAGTGTCGAAGTTGGATACGGAGCTGACTTCCAACCAGCGTTTCTGTGCCTCGGAATACACTTCGAAGTCGTAACAAATGGCAGAGGTGAAACTCATATCGCCGCCGCAAAGACGCAGGATACGGTAAGGGAGTTCCAGTTTCTGGAGCAGACCTTCCACATGTGCCAGCATTTCCTGATGCGACTGTTCGGAATGTTCGGGAGTATCGATGCGCACCAATTCCACCTTTGAGAACTCATGCAGACGGTTCAGACCGCGCACGTCTTTCCCGTAAGAACCGGCTTCGCGACGGAAACATTCGGTGTAGGCGCAGTTTTTGATGGGGAGTTCTTTCTCGTCGAGAATCACATCGCGGTAGATGTTCGTTACGGGTACTTCGGCAGTAGGGATGAGGTAAAAATCATCCAGATTGCAATGATACATCTGTCCTTCTTTATCGGGCAGCTGTCCGGTTCCGTAACCGGAAGCCTCGTTGACTACCGTAGGCGGCATGATTTCCTCGTAACCTGATTTGCGTGCTTCGTCCAAGAAGAAGTTAATGAGCGCACGCTGTAGGCGGGCGCCTTTGCCACGGTAAACGGGGAAGCCCGCACCAGTGATTTTCACACCAAGGTCGAAGTCAATCAGATTGTATTTCTTTGCCAGTTCCCAATGAGGAAGTGCGTTCTTCGGCAACTCGGTCTCCATTCCGCCTGTTTTTACTACGAGATTGTCTTCTGCACCGGTTCCTTCGGGTACGATGTCGTATGGAATGTTCGGTATAGTGCAGAGGTGGGCCTCCAATTCCTGTTCTGCATTCTTCTGCTCAATCTGCAAAGCTGCTATGTTTTCCTTCAGTTTGGCAACCTCTGCTTTTGCTGCTTCTGCCTCGTCCTTCTTTCCCTGCTTCATCAGACCGCCGATTTGAGCTGCATATTTTTTGCTTTCAGCCAAAGCCGCGTCAAGTTTTGTCTGTGCTTCTCTACGTCTCTTGTCAATGGCAATAGCTTTCTCTACCGCCTCCTGCGCACCACTGAAGTGCTTCTTTTCAAGACCTTTGATGACTTTCTCGGTCTCTTCAGTAATTACTTTTAGTGTAAGCATGATTATATTATTTTTTTATCCTTTCTTTACTCAAAATATAATATTTGTGCAAAATTACAAAAAATAAGCGGTATGACTAATCTTTTTGAAAAAAATAAGGAACACTTCTTACATAGAACAAAAAAAAGACGTGGAGCCTTTATGGTTCAAACCAATAAAGACTCCACGTCCTGCTATTTATATTCTGAGCGAGTCAGGACAGATGTTTTTATTTTACAAGATATTTCTTGCCGTTCATGATGTAGATACCCTTTGCAAGTCCGTTGAGGGCATTGCCTACGTTTGCGTTTGCACGAACAAGGCGACCATCGATTGAATAAACATTAGCGAAGGTTGCATTATTGCCTTCCACTTTCTCAATCACGTCAGGGAGGTCATTTGATGTGTAGATGTCAATATAGAACACGTGCATACCTGCTGTAAGATTCACAGAGTAAGGACCGTCAGGATTTCCGTTCATTTCGCAAGAACTCCATGTTCTGGTAGTATAGTTTGAACCACCGCTACCGAGTCCCATTACAACAAATTCGCCGTATGCTGTATTTTCTACACTGATTGTTGATTTTGACATGAAGTAAACACCAAGATTAGTGGAAGTGTACATAATGATACAGCTGTTGTTTGCTGCATTTGGTGGACAGCTGATAGTCAAACCGTTGAATATGCCGGTCTTCTCCTCGTCGTAATAAGCATTGGTTGTTTTCTCGCCAGTCTCTTCATTTACAAGCGTGTCAACGATTACGTGAAGCGTGGTGCGAGTATAATCTTTGCCTACAGTAATTCCGTCCCAACCATAATATTTGTATGCAGTTTCCATATTGTCCGGCTCGTCGATTTCGCCGTTATCTATCTTCTCTGCATCATATTTTACAGTGTCTATTACTTCGCCGTTCTCATCGTAGGTCAGTGTGTAATAGTAGTCAACTACCTTGCCTTCGAGTTTCTTTATCATATCTTCAGACAAGTTCTGGAATTCCCAGTCATGCTGTCCTTCTGCTGCGAGTTCTGCATTCTTGCGTGTATATGCTCTGCCCTGCTCTGCCACTTCGTTCATGACAAGCACACCGTCAGAATAACCTTCTACACTTACTGTTACCACTACACCGTCTGTCAGGCTGATGATGTCGCCTATAACCATTTCGCCGGCTTCACCTGTGTTTGCTTCGTATGTGAAACTGTAGTCTTCTTCACAAAGCGTGTTGTTTGCCCAACTAAGTTGATAGTTACGTGCTGTCTTGTCCATTCCCACCAATGTGAGTACTGGAGTGTTAAGTACAATTTCGCCTACAGAATAAGTGAGAGAAGAAACTCCGGACATCACACCTTCGTCTGTAATACTTGCTACTTTTACAGTAACAAGACCGTCTCCGTCATAGTCGTCACCGTCTGAAATCTCGATTTCGTTTTCATATATCCAGTCACCCCATTCGCCTGTCTCATCCTGAACAGGTTCCTGAACGTATGTAATGTCGATATGGTCAACCATTGGTTCACCAGTTGTTTCGTCTATTACGATTTCTCCAGTCTCTTCGTTTATAACCCATGTGGTATCTCTGCTAAGCACGACTTCTGTGTCACGCATATTGATAGGGCTGCTTCCGTCGAGTGAATAGTAGGTTTTCACAGGTTTCCAAAAGAAGATGATGATGTCTTCACTTCAATCTTACGATAAGCATGTTCCACCTTTGTCAACTTTTGAATAGGTGTTTCAACATATTCAGCCATGTTCTTATTTATTAAGATAGCGTATGCTGCAATCCAATTGGTACGTTCCAAAGACAGGTCGAGTCGTCCGTCGCTTTCTATACGGTAATATCTGAGTCCGTCATTAATTCCGTCTGCTTCTCCGTCCCCATCATTGTCTAATGCTTCCTGAACGGCATGGATAGAGTCTGTTAAATTATAGATATTGTCTTCGTATGTTACGATAGTCTGACTCCATGGCTTGTTCGCATCGTTTGAACCACCTTGTAAAACAACAATCATTCCGGCTTTTAGGTCGCCAATAGAGAATATACGTCCTCCCTTAGATCCATTGAAAATTCCACATGCTTTACCCGGTTCGCTTGTAAGAGTACGCGGATATTGACCGCCGGTATCTTGAAGATAAAGATTGTTCAATCCTTCTGTAGTAACTTGAAAAACATCCGTAAGTTTGTGATCCCAATTGTTGATTTGGAAACTTGCTTTCGTGTCGCTGTACTTCCATTCAGGAAGTTCTTCACCGTTGTATGTCCATGCAACGAAGTCATACAACTTAATGAGTCTGTAGTTCTCAAGATGAGCTACAGCTTCTTCAGATACTGTTACAGTTGTATTTGCTGCGTTTGAAGCCAAAGAACCTCCAAGCAATACAGCTGTAATTAAAGAGTAAATTTTTCTCATAAATAAAATTTGTATTAAGTTAGTGTATAATAATTACTTGTAATAACAATATTTGCCTTCTGTTGGTATTAACTCCACATATGGAGTTCCTGTGTCTTTTTCTATATAACCGACATAAATATATAAATAAGGGACTCCATATCCGCACCATGAATATTCTCCATATTCTGTAGAAGAGTTTACCCTAAACTTATAAGCACACCATGAGTTTTTATCTTCTTCAACAGTAGGAGCAACCAGAAACTCATAATCATCAACCAAAGCACCCGTATAATTTACTTCAGCTCTATCGATTGGATACCACTCTAAAGGGGCATAACACCTTATATCTGGATCTCTATAACCATACTCATCTGCAAATGGAAGTATAAGTTCAAAATATTCTACTTTATGTCTTGTAGATATAAAAGCGTATGTCCTATATCCATTTGGATTAGTATTCTCATTTGAAGTAGGTTCCATCAGAATACTTCCGTCACCATACCCATATTCTTGGGCACAAATGGAAGTGCTTAATGTAAGCAATAAAGAAGTGGCAAGAAATAATTTCATAATACGTAATTTAGAGTTTTGTTACAAATTGCAGCAAAGATACACATTTTTTTATTATGAATAATAAATGTCCAAATAAAAAACAGCTTTTAACATTTAGGCAGGAGGCTCGGAAAAAATGATATGGAACTGTCTGCTTCTGCATGAATAAGTGCTTCTTTGGAGAAGAGACGTTGTGAACTTGTCTTTTCTTTGTTGTAAACTTATCTTGTCCATGTCGTAAAAGTAAAAAGAGTGCGCAGAATTCTCAAATCCACACTGTTGATTGTAAAATCCACACTGTGGATTATAAAAACCGCACTGTGGATTTTGTAAACCGCAGTGTGGATTTGAAAAAACAGTGCAATAAATTTGATAATTTATGGGAGTTTTATTATATTTGTAAAACAGTGGGGCTGCTTTTGTAGGACTGATGGCGGAAAGCAGGAGTAGGCATAAGCGGATCATTGGGATAGAAACGGATTTATATAACCTAAAACGACAGGCAATATGGCAAAGTATGTAATGAGAGAAATGAACGATGTTCGCGGAGACGGTGAAACAGTGATGTATCCTAAAATTGAGCGTTTCAGACAAGTGGCATGGGATGATTTCGTAGAGGACATCAGTAGGGGAGGCTCGAATATCAACCGTGGCACGGTGGAGAACGTGATGATGAGGGTGGTCGATAAACTGGCGGAATATATCGGACGAGGATGTACGGTCAAGATTGACGGCTTGGGCACATTCAGTGCATCGCTCGGCATAAAGGACGAAAAGGAGAGGGAGACAACGGACGAGGGAGAGCCGAAGAGGAATGCTCAAAGCGTAGAAGTGAAAAACATCAAGTTCAAGGTGGACAAAAAGCTGGTGGAAAACACAAAGCTCCTGTGCAGGCTTGAGCGTAACGGTGTGAGAAGAATGAGGAAGATGGAGACAACGAAGGAGGAACGTCTGGAGCTGGCAAAGGATTTTCTTAGAAAAAATACTTTTATGAGGGTGGACGATTATGTGTCGTTGACCGGGCTTTCACGTACACGGGCCATTTGCGAGTTGCAAGAGTTCAGGAGAGACGAAAATAGCGGAATAGGCTTTGTCGGACGAGGTTCACACAAGCTATATGTTCTTAGTTGTTAAATTTTAGTGGTTGTATTCGGCAGACTCCTCATTTTTTACGGGTGTCTTCGACAGACTTCTCCGTCGCAAGACATCCACATAATTAAAAAACTTTTGGTACCTCTGAGAAATATATAAATATTATATAAGAAAGGAATATGTCAGAACGTAAGATAGAAAAGTTATTCAATAAAGGATGTGTGGATTATGGGCTGCTGGAAGATGGAGACAAGATTCTGGTGGCTTTGTCCGGAGGCAAAGACTCGCTTATGCTCCTGCGTCTGCTTGCTTTAAGGAGCAGGATATTCAAGCCGCGTTTTGAGGTGGAAGCGGCTCATGTGATAATGGACAATATTCCATACGTGACGGATATGGATTATCTGAACGGGTTCTGTAGTGAATACGGGATAAGGCTGCATGTCATCCATTCTTCGTTTGATGAGACGACCGATGGCAGACGTACCAAATGTTTTTTGTGCTCGTGGAACAGGCGGAAGGTGTTGTTCGAGTTTGCGGAGAAGAACGGGTTCAACAAGATGGCTCTCGGACATCATCAGGATGATATTATCACCACCTTGCTGATGAACATGACATTTGAAGGCTCTACCGGTACTATGCCGCCGAAACTCCGGCTGAAGAATTATGGGTTGACCATCATACGTCCGTTGTGTCTCGTGCATGAGGACGATATCGGGGCGGCTGCGGAGAAGATGGGTTTCAGGAAGCAGGAAAGGACTTGTCCGTATGAAGATGTGACAAAACGGAAAGCCATGAATGATTTGTTTCGTCAGATGGAGAAGATTAATCCGGAGGCAAGATACAGCTTGTGGAATGCTATGATGAATATACAGGCTGACAGGCTGCCGGTGAAAATAAAATAATTTTAATTGTTTTCTGATAATCCCCATAATAATTGCCGAATTACATAATCGGTCTTATCTTTGCCGAGCAATGTTAAAAAGATAATTCATGAATACGATTTTTCCAAGACTGATAGGACAGGAACTGAAGATACAGGAGCATAGGGTGGAGAACACGCTCACGCTGCTTGAAGAAGGTTGTACGATTCCGTTCATCAGCAGATACAGAAAAGAAATGACCGGTGCGCTCGATGAAGTGCAGGTGGCGGCAATCAGTGACAAGTTTAATAAACTGAAAGAAATAGAGAAACGGAAGCAGACAATATTGTCTTCCATCACAGAGCAGGGAAAGCTGACCGATGAGCTGTGCAGGCGCATCGAATCGTCGTGGGACTTTACGGAGCTTGAGGACATCTACATGCCGTATAAACCCAAGAGACATACTCGTGCGGAGGTTGCCAGACAAAGAGGGCTTGAACCGCTTGCCCAATACTTGATGTTGCAGACTGACGGGAATGTGGAGAAGAAAGCAGCCATGTATGTCTGCAAAGAGAAAGATGTGCTGGACACGGCCGGAGCGTTGAAAGGGGCGATGGATATTATTGCCGAGACGGTCAGCGAGGATGAACATGCAAGAAATGTGGTCCGCAACAATTTCCGTCAAGGTGCGGTGATTTCATCAAAAGTGGTGAAAGGAAAGGAGGCTGAGGGGCAGAAATTCCGTGACTATTTCGATTTCTCAGAGAAACTCAGCCGTTGCGCCTCCCATCGTCTGCTTGCCATGCGGCGAGGTGAGGCGGAAGGTGTGCTCCGGATTAGCATAAGCGGGGATGACGAGATATGTATGGAACGGCTGAACAGACAGTTTGTCCGGAACCGGTCGGAGTCGGCGGGATATGTCGCCGATGCAGTGGCAGACTCGTTCAAGCGTCTTCTGAAGCCTTCTATCGAAACGGAATTTGCCAACTTGTCTAAAGAGATTGCAGATAAGGAGGCGATACGCATATTCGTCCGCAACCTTGAACAGTTGCTGATGTCGCCGCCCCTCGGGCAGAAGCGTGTGCTTGCCATTGATCCCGGATTCAGAACGGGGTGTAAGGTGGTATGCCTCGATGCGGAAGGTAATCTTCTGCACAACGAGGCCATCTATCCACATCCTCCCAAGCATGAGCGGACGGCTGCCGGAAACAAACTGTGGACACTTGTCAAGCAATATAAGACGGAAGCCATTTCGATAGGGAATGGTACGGCAAGTCGTGAAACGGAAGATTTTGTGCGCGGACTCGGACTGCCTCAGAACATTCAGATATATGTGGTCAGTGAAGACGGAGCTTCCATCTATTCGGCTTCTAAAGTGGCTCGTGAGGAATTTCCCGACTATGATGTGACTGTGCGCGGAGCTGTTTCGATAGGTCGCCGTCTTATGGATCCTTTGGCGGAACTGGTAAAGATTGACCCGAACTCAATAGGGGTGGGGCAATATCAAAAGGATGTGAACCAGGCAGAACTGAAGCAGGCACTGGATCGGACTGTGGTCAACTGTGTGAATAAGGTGGGAGTCAATGTAAATACGGCAAGCAAGCATCTGCTCATGTATGTGTCCGGTTTAGGCCCTGCCATAGCTCAGAACATAGTGAACTATCGTGCAGAGAACGGAGCTTTCAAGTCTCGTCGGGAGTTGCTCAAAGTGCCAAAGCTCGGTCCGAAGGCTTTTGAGCAGTCGGCAGGATTCTTGCGTATTGAAGGCGGTATAGAACCTCTTGACAATTCGGCTGTTCATCCGGAAAGCTATCACATCGTGGCGCAGATGGCGCACGATTTGCATTGTAGTGTGGAGGAACTCATGGCGGAGAAAAGTATCCGCCAACGTATAGACATACATAATTATGTCAGTGAACATGTGGGTCTGCCTACACTTGAAGACATCATGAAAGAGCTTGAAAAACCTTCTCGTGATCCGCGACAGCAGCTGACCGCCTTTTCTTTCGATGCAAATGTGAAGGAACTGAAAGACGTAAAGGAAGGGATGGTGCTGCCGGGTATTGTTACCAACATCACCAATTTCGGATGTTTTGTTGATGTCGGGGTGCACACAAAGGGGCTTGTACATATCTCGGAACTTGCAGACAGGTTTGTGAAAGACCCGACAGAAGTGGTGCAGTTGCATCAGCACGTAAAAGTGCGCGTCATAAGTATAGACATGGAGCGCGGTCGTCTTGCTCTGTCTATGAAGAATGTGTAGTTCTTGTGCTGCGTGTGGGGCGGATGAAATCCCGAGGCATTATCGGCAATTAAGCGAGGTTCCCGGTTATTGCGAATGCAATTCTCCATCCGCCTCTTCCTCCGTAGGCTACATATTTTTTTAACAGATAGCCGAGAGTGTTCCTTAAAAGCGAGGGAGCAGGAAGTATTTCCGAAGCTAAAGTTTCAATGCGACCTGCTGCCTCCATATCTTTTTCTGCCAGAAGACTGCCGGCAAGTATTTTCATGCGATAGAAGAGGGCGATAGAAGCCTGCTTTTTGTTGGAATCTGCATCGGGAAGGTGGTTGATAGTCTTTGCTGCTGCTTTTAATGCTTTCTCTATGTAGTGGATTCTTTCAGAAAAACTGTTTCCTGTGATGCTGTCCGGGTGTATGATGATGCGGTGGAAAGGAGTACGGGTGTACCATGTAGATTTTGGGTATGCAAGCTGTGTCCGAATACCGAGTTCCCAATCGTCCCAAGTCAGAAGATTGGTATCCCATCCGCCGATACCTCTTAGGAAATCTGTCCTGAAGATCATGGATTGTGTGTTCAGCATTCCACTCAGAATCTGCATCGCCGGATTGCTTGTCTGTTTGAAAGGTCTTATCTGTATTTTCCCTCCTATGCTTTGGGTGGTCGTCAGCATGATGACATCATATTTGTTTTTGTCCCTGCACAACATTTCCGTTTCTTGAAAGAAAGAGGAAGAAAAATCGTCGTCAGAGTCAAAGAAATAGATGTATTCCGTTTTGCAAAGTTCCAGTCCCTTGTTGCGTGCAAAGGAAGCACCTTGTCTGCATTCCTGTGCTACGATAATATTATCATCCGGATGTTTTTCCTTGAATTGTCGGATATATTCATGAGAACCGTCTGTAGAGCCATTGTCAACCAGAGTGATTACCGGCATAAACGACGGACATTGATGTGAGGCTGTCAATATGCTTTGTAATGTGTTGGGAAGGAAGCCTATTCGGTTATATATAGGAATTACGACTGTGATGTCGCTGCTTATTTTTTCCATATAAATTTTTTACAATAGATAATACCGTCAACCATATTCTTCATCAGAGGAAGCGGATTGACACCTTTATGCAATAAATAGAATGCGCTTTCTTTCAGACAGAGATAGGTAGCTTTTGCCATACCATAGCAGTAACAGAATGTGGCACCTTTGGAACGCTGTACCCGTATGTCCGTAAGAAAATGTTCGCCGGTGGTATTGAGTGGAGTTTCTGCTATGATATAAGGAAAATATTCCACCGTTAGCCTTGCGTCTTCTGCATCTTTCAGGAATACAGACTCTTCGCCGGAAATAAGATAGTCTGCTCCGAGTCCGTAATGTTCATTGAATCGGATTCCTGTTTCTTGTATTTTCTTTCTGCGGAATGTGATTTCCATAGAAGTAGGGTAGTAGTCGTGCCGTTCTGCTTCTGCATAACTCATACGTTCTTTGGGATATTTCTTATGGAATATTCCTTCGCTTGATATTACTTGAAAGAGTGCGATGTCTGTATGTGGGGTGGAGGCATAGATTTGCAGGATGGTGTCAATATATGAGGGCTTGTAGCGTACATCATCGTCAGTAATGATACAAATGTCTGCATCCGATTTCGACAGAGCATAATTGCGGTTTCGGGAAAGTCCGCGCCCTTCCAGCGTATATAGACTGACGTCTTTTCTTGTTTTTAATATGTCGGGAATATCCTTCAGATATTTTGTGTCTGTGTATTGCATGGACACAATGTACCTTATGTTTTCGCGTTCTTCTATCATTACAGATGCTGCATCCTTAATCCTTTCATTGAGTGTGCAGATAAGAATGTCCACCGTTGTATGATTCTTGTCCATATTTGTCTTGTTTATTTGCTTGTCCAAAAGTCAAGATATTGCTGGGCTACTTTTATGTGGTCGTGATGACGATGTATGTATTCTATACTTTGCTTGGACAGTTCCGGAATACTCTCGGAGTGGAGTACCAATTGCTCCAGTTTGTTATACACGTCTTCTTCATTTGGAAGCACATTAATAATGGGGCGCAGCTCCTTTTCTTCGAGTATCTCATAGTTCTCTTCTTCTCCGCCGCCTACGAGCACGATTCCTTTCGCCATTGCCAGCAAGGCATTCATGGCGGGTGTGTAGGAGTATAGTTGGTCGAGCAGCACATCGCTGCTGTTCATCAGGTTCTGATATGTTTCGAATGGTACGGACTCAACTTTAATAATCTCGCATCTGTCTGGATATTTTGCAGCCACTCTTTCGAGCGCACGGAGCATGATGTCCGTGCCTTTATATTCGGAACGTCCTTTCTGTATGCCTACAAAGAAACGGACTCCTTTGTGCCCGTCGTGTCTGATAGGTGTGATGTGCTCCATATTGATGGGGAAAGGTATGAAGCGTGTCTTGTCCGGGAAATAGGGACGGTAGCAGCAATCGTATTCATAAAGTCCGGATATTATACCGTCGCAGTCTTTTGCGATGATTTTGTTTATTTCGGTCTTTTCTCCTTCAAGCCAGTCTTCGATAAACGGCTTGTTGAACGGTTCGTCTGTACGCTGCCTGTTTCCTATGTTGAAATCGGAGTAACGGAATGTTTTGCAGTCAAGACAGGTCTTGACCCAATAGTGATCCATGCCGAATGCGCCGAGAAATACTTTCTTGTTGTTCCTCCGTATGTATTTATAGAAGGGGAGTATTTTATTTGCCCTCAAATCCAGAAAAACAGGATTGATAAGCTGCACGACATCATATCCTCTCATATTTGGAAGAGTACGTATGATGTCCGATATGTAGCGTATGGTGTCTAATTTGCAGAGTGAGCGTCGGCGCAAATCTATATCGCGTCGATAGTTTTTCCAACTGTCACCGTCTGAGATGACACATACCTGATGTCCGAGTTTGCGTAATCCTTCTGATAATGTCCAGTGGACATTACTGTAATCACCAAGCAGTAATATTTTCATATTTTGAATAGCTGTAGCTGAAAATGCAGGTTATCGCATCTTGTAATAGAAGTTAAGATGCGATAACCCGATAAGGAATATTTTTATTTTTTTGTCAGTTTCATTGCGAATCCTCCTCCGGATGCCAGATGTATGGAAATATGGGATTCGTTATCTACTGTTTGTCTCACCACTTTGTAATCTGTCGCTGCTTTGTCTGCATTAATTCCGTCACAGAATATGACAGCTTCATATTTTGTGTTCTCTGGAAGAAAATCCAGATGCAGTTCGATGTCGCGTGCTTCCCAGTTTGTCTGTCCTCCTACATACCATGTATCTTTTGATTTTCGTGCAGTTACAATATATTCTCCCATTTTTCCAAGCGGAATGGTTGTCTGCTCAAAGACTGTAGGTATTGAAGATATGAAGTCTGTACATTCTTTTTCCTTCTCATAAATGGTCGGGTTGTCCGCAAGCATGGTCAGCGGAGAGTCGTGGATGATATACATGGCAAGCTGGTGGCAACGTGTACCCATTGTCATCGGATTGTAATAGACCGGTTGGAAATCTTTTCTTGAAGCATTCCGCATTCCGCCGGGTGTAAAATCCACAAATCCGGTCTGCATACGTATGAATGGGAATGTCACATCATAAAGAGGCATATCTTTCTCGTCTGCCTTGCTCCATTTTGCTTCTTCCATACCAAATACACCTTCAAAATTGATGATGTTCGGATATGTACGATTGATTCCTGTAGGTTTGTATATGCCGTGGAGGTCAAGCACCAACTTATGCTTTGCACATGCTTCCGCTATTCTGTAAACCATCTCTACACCTTGCTGGTCATCGCGGTCAAGAAAATCGACTTTGAATCCCTTTATTCCCATGGCTGCATATTTGCTACATGCTGCTTCCAAGTCTTTGTCGAGGACATTGAATACTGTCCATAGGATGATTCCTATATGCCTGTCCCGGGCATACGCAACAAGTTCAGGCAAGTTTATTTCTGGTATTGTGACAAGCATATTCCCGCTTTTGGGTTCATACCATCCTTCGTCGAGTATGATATATTCCAGACCGTTTTTAGATGCGAAATCTATATAGTGCTTGTATGTGTCCATGTTGATACCGGCTTTGAAGTCAACCCCACTGAGTCCCCAGTCGTTCCACCAGTCCCATGCCACCATACCGGGTTTGATCCATTCCGTGTCTCCTATCCTGTTGGGCGAAGCAAGAGAATAGACGAGATTGTTCACCGGCATTTCTCTGTCGTCATGACTGACGGCGATGATTCTCCAAGGGAAGCTACGGTTTCCCTTACATTTTGCAATATAATTCTCTGTCGAGGTGACATATTCTTGCTGTCTCCAAGGATAAAAGTCGGTGCTCTTCGGATATTTTGCAAATTCACCGGTAAGCGAGGTGCCATTTGCCTTCAGAAACATTCCCGGATAGGATTCGAGATCGCTTTCCATGATTGTCAGTTTGGCTGTGCGGCAGTCAACCGTTGCCGGAAGAAAGGCAAGCGTGTTTTTCGACTGTGACAGCGGAGCAACATCGTAAGTGGCTTGGAATGCCATCGCCATCTGGTTCTTTTCATTGGTAGAATAGGGCAGCCATGCCGTGTAATCGGACGTGAAATTAAATTCCGCTATCTCTGAATCTACCGTATAATAAGTGTCTGAAGAATGCTTTGTGGTTGACAGGCGATAGGCTACACCTTCGTCGTATGCCCGCATTTCAAGGTTGATACCATTCTTCAGGCTTATGATTATATAGTTATATGCTTCCTTTATCTCTGATTGCCTGTAAAGGAATGTTTTGACCACATCTTCTTTTCTGCCGCTCTTCTTTGAGGCTACACTTACATTTTCCGTCATGTCTCCCTTTTCTGAAAGATTGAAGCCGATACGGTTGTCTCGCATTAATATGTTGCCCCTGTCTGTGAGTGAATAAGTGATGGTTTTGCCTATTTTGATTTCAACCTGAATTTGTTTGTCAGGAGAGGTAATATGGTATGTCTTGTTGTCTGCCATAGCCGGAACTGACACATATAATGCCAATGCTGCGGCGATTGTATAAGTTTTCATCTCAGTACGTGTTTTTTTAGATTGGGATGGGTGTAATATTAAGAGTTGGTTTATTTCTCGATTTTCACTTTGTAGTTGAACATTCTTGCTTCTTCCTTGCCTTTCTGTTCGTATGGGTTTCCTACTATTGGCTGATATTGGTCTTTAGGATACCCAACCACAACAAGGAACATCTTTTCTGTGCCTTTCTCCGGTTTATATGTGAGTTTTCCTTTGAATGCGGAGCATACTTTGCTGTATTGGGCATTTCCGTCTGCATCTGTGGCTACAATGCCATACCTGTATCCGTCTTTGTTCTTGTCGCCGGTTCCTTCGAATGATATTTTAATGCTTTTCCCGTTTTCTACAGGCAGTTCCAATACATTGAAACCATACGTATAAGGTGCTTTTTCCGGCATTGGTGCAAACTCCGTATCAGTGTGTATATAATCGGTTTTAAGTTCACAAGCATATTTCTTGTGGCTTTCCTTCACACGGGGAAAGTCGAATGTTATCAAACGTGAGTAGCAGTCGTACATTTCGTCTGCCATATCGTCAAGGCTCAGACCAAATAGACGCATGTATGTCATTGTCGGGTCTTCACCTCTACGACCGTGACGGAATAAGTCGCCCATGACTGTCAGACCGCGTTTCATGCCCCAATACTCAAGAACGTATGGCGAATGGTAGATGTTTTCGCCATGCAGAAACGGAAGATTGATGTGTTGTTTGAACCCCTCCCAATGATAATGCTCATCCGTAACCCATTCCGGATTCACTTGCCACAACATCCATTGAGAAGTCATTTCGAATATTCCTCCTCCTCCCCACGATTCGCCTTGACCGTCACAGCCGACTTGCGACTGGAAGCTATGTCCGAGTTCGTGGGCGATACAATTCAGCTTTTTGTCTTGTACGCGGTTGGGAGCAATCCACAGCGCACCGATTTGCTGGTCATAGTCACCTCCGTAGGCTGTGCCTTCAAGTGAATAGTTCAGCATGACCATCATGCGATACCGTTCTGATTTGGAGCCGGGAAGTACAAACTTGAGTGTGTCGCGATAGTATGCATAAAAGGATTCAAGTTTCTCAAGAAGATTCTTCATATCCACCTTCATGTTGTGCCCTTCAAGATCCGGTGCCTTGGAAAGGTCGTCTCCGAATCCTTTTTCCCAGAAAACAACAAAGTTCGGGGTGGTCACCATCCTGTGAAAACTCCATTTCGATTCAGGATTGTAGAAATCATTCTGTTGCAGTTCCTTCGGTATATAAATCTCTTTCCCTTCCGGAAGTTTGACGTTTTGTCCGTTGGAAACCAATGGGGTTGCAAGCAATGTGGATGTGAATGCCAGAGTTGTAATAAACTTGTTCATGATATGATTCGTTTTAAGATGAAGAAGCTTTGCTGTAAATTGGGTATAGCCGCTTTGGACATTACTTCCGTGAACAGGAAGCTGATTCAAAGAAAACCGTTTTACCCACTTCATGGCAAAGATACTTAAAAAGGTTCTTTTGCAGTTAATAAATGAATGTTTTTTATGCCACAAACAGCTTTTTTGTAAACGATACAATAAGATTCTTTCAAAAAAGCAGTACTTTTGTTGCCGGATAGTAACACAATTAAATAATAAAAGTTTAGATATGGAAAATAACATTATTGCGAAAGGAGTAAAGTACATCGGAGTTGATGATTTGGATTTAGATCTCTTTGAAGGGCAATATGCTATACCTCAGGGAGTTTCCTATAACTCCTATCTGATTGACGACGACAAGATAACCATAATGGATACTGTTGACGAGCGTAAGACGGAAGAATGGCTGGAGCGTCTTGAGGCAGAGCTTGCCGGACGCAAACCTTCTTATTTGGTAATCAGTCATCTGGAACCAGATCATGCTTCCAACGTAAAACGCATCATGGACATGTTTCCGGAGTGTGTGGCACTCTGTTCAGCAAAAGCCGTTCCCATGCTGACCCGCTTTTTCGGCACGAACTTTGGCGATAGGGTGAAGGTGGTGAAAGAGGGTGACACTATATCCACAGGAGAACACACGCTGCAGTTCTTCATGGCACCGATGGTGCATTGGCCGGAAGTGATGGTAACATACGAACAGAGCCAGAAGATTCTTTTTGCTGCCGACGGATTTGGAAAGTTTGGAGCTTTTGGTGTCGGTGGAGACTGGGCTTGTGAAGCGCGTCGCTACTATTTCAATATTTGTGGAAAATATGGTGCTTCGGTACAGGCTTTGCTTAAAAAGGCTTCCGGACTTGATATTGCCATTATTTGTCCGCTTCATGGCCCTGTGCTTCACGAGAATCTGGCTTATTATATCAACCTTTACAACACATGGAGCAAGTATGAGGCAGAAAGCAAGGGAGTGTTTGTTGCATACTGTTCATTGCATGGCAATACGGAAGCGGCAGCTCTTAAACTTGCAGAGATTCTTCAGAACACATACGGAGAGAAAGTGGTGGCAACCGATTTGAGACGTTGCGATATGTCGGAAGCAATTGAAGATGCTTTCCGTTACGACCGTCTTGTGCTTGCAGCTCCTACATACGATGCGGGAGTCATGCCGGTGATGGAAGATTTCATCAATCATCTGAAGGCAAAGGCTTATCAGAACCGTAAGGTTGGATTTATAGAGAACGGTTCTTGGGCTCCGGTTGCGGGCAAGAAAATGCGTGAAGCAATGGAGGCAATGAAGAATATGACAATCATTGAACCTGTGGTGACTGTTGAATCGGCTATGACGGAGAAAACCGTGGAGAATCTGAAGGTGCTTGCTGCTGCGTTGAAGGATTAATTGTTTTTCATCTTTGGGAGAGAGAGTATGTTTGGTCTGTATTCTTTTCCCATTGAGTTTTTTTCATACGTTTTTTTGTTTGGTCAGGGCATTCGGTTTGATATTTTGAGCAATACAAACCAATGCCCTGATTGTATTATATATCAACTTGGGCTTATGGTGTATTCCTGCTTGCCCATGTATGTGAATGTAAGAAACTGTTTTAAATTTTAGTGATTGTTTTCGACAGACTCCTCCGTCGCAAGCTCCCCAATTGCTCCTATTCCGCAATTGCCTCTAACTTAGAGGAGGATCCAAGTTACCATGTTGGTTGTCAGTGCTATACACCTGCATTATAGTCTTTTCAGGGATAGGTATATAGGCACCTCCTCTAAGTTAGAGGAGGTGGCGCGGTAGCGACGGAGGAGTCTGCGAGTGCATCCGTTTTTAAACTATACGGAGGAGTCTGTCGAGAACATCCATATAAATGACAAAAAATAAGCTAAAATAGACTTTTTCAAAATGACAAAATGATATTTTCACCCAAAATAAAAATTTAACACTTGGAGCGATTTTTTGCCGAGGGCAAATAGATGATTTTTTTTGTTCTAAAGATAAATTGTTGATAATCAATAAGATATAAAGTTTGCCAAAACGTTCAAAAAAACGCGTCGGACGCAATTTTTCGGGCTTTTTTTGTGTTCTGGTAAAATGCTGAATACTAATATATTACGTGCGTTTTTGCCGTTTTTACCCCAAAATACCACCGTTTTCCAGCTGTTTTTCAGTTTTTGTTCAGGTATTTCTCCAAAGCAGCGAGTTATACATTTCTTAACATTTTCACTTGAACCTCACTGTCTTTTCTCCTTAGCAACGGTGCTTTTTTATTTTCAGCGCGCTGTTTTGAAATTTTCAGTGTGCTGAAAATAAAAAAACAGTGCGCTGTCACGGAAAAAACAGCGCGCTGAAAATGTGACGACAGCGCGCTGAAAATTTCAGAACTTAGTACTTTTTTTCAAAGACTCTTCGCGGAATATAAATAAATGTAAATAAGCAACTTCAAAATGAAACATTATTTTACATTTTCTAAAGGCTTCTGAAAATGTGCGTAGAAGCCTCGTTCTTCGATAAAAGTTCGGTGCGCTTCATTTTGACGCGTGCCAGAGGGCTTAGGATTTTAACATTTGATAAAATTAAAAAGACAGCAATTTAACGCAAAATAATAAAATTGTAGTTTAAATCAGTAAATATGCTGTCATTTTGTCAAAACAGAATACCCCTCCAAAAAACGATATCAAAAATTTTTTTATGGAGTCTTGAATATCTCTTATTTAAGTGGATATATTCGATGAGCCTTTCTGTGGCAAAATTAATGAAAAGTAATGCGGAATGCGGATGTTTCCTAAATAACTCTTTGGGTTATAGTCTGAAATGTATTAATTCTATTGTTTGTAAATGAAGATTTACTATTATATTTGCAACTATTTAGAAAGCATATAGAACACATAAATAATATTTCAACTATAATGACGATACAGGAAGCCATAGAAGCTCGGCACAGTGTGAGGGCTTACAAAGAGCAGCCATTGACAGAGAATGATGTTGAGATGCTGGAAAATAAGATAGAGGAATTGAACCGTGAAGGTCAGTTGCATATACAGTTGATACGGAATGAGCCTAAGGCTTTTCAAAGTATGTTGGCTAAATATGGAAAGTTCCGCGGTGTCAGCAACTATATCGTTATGGCAGGTAAAAGAGCTGACGACTTGGATGAACGTGTCGGTTATTATGGGGAGCAGTTGGTCTTGTTTGCTCAGACCCTTGGATTGAACACTTGTTGGGTGGGACTGAGCTATTCGAAAGTGCCGGGTACGTATGTGCTTACCGAGGGCGAGAAGATAGCTTGTTATATTGCTGTCGGCTATGGCGAGACACAGGGTGTTAGTCATAAAGTCAAGACTGTTGAGCAGGTGAGCAAGGCTGCTGACATCGCTCCTCTTTGGTTTAGAAAAGGTGTTGAAGCAGCTCTGCTTGCTCCTACAGCAGTAAACCAGCAGAGATTCTCTTTTGAGTATGTCGGTATAAACAGCAATCGCCATCAGGTACGAGCCAAAAGAGGTTTCTCTATGATTGGCTATACACAGATGGACTTAGGCATCGCTAAATATCATTTTGAGATTGGCGCCGGAAAAGAAAACTTTGAGTGGGTATGAACATTGAATAAGTCAGAGGGTAGATATTGTCGCTTAATGGTGCAGTCGAAAATCTGTGGTTTGGTGACGATATCATTACTCTTTGCTGGAAAACAGGTGTTTCAATGTTGGAATCATTCATAAATATAACTGATGAATAACTTTTTGTGATGGTGACAAGTGGTGATTCCAAGAATTTTTGTATATTACTTATCGCTTAATCCCAAGATTAATCTTAGTCTGACAAAACAGAAATCTCAATCTCTCAGCCGATTTCCATCCACTTTCTAATACCGTCTATCAATTGTTCATTTTCTTCTCGTGTTTGCACTGCGATTCTAAAAAAAGAAGAATCGAGGCCGTCAAAGTTGCTTGCATCCCTTATAAGTATTCCGTGTTCTGTGGCAAGATATTCTTTTAGTGCGGAAGCATGTCCGGTACGTAGTCGGCAAAGTAAGATATGAGTATGGCTGGGCCATACTTCAACAAACCCGAGAGTGTTCAACACAGAAACCATACGTGCACGTTCTTGCATCAGTGCATGCAGATTTATTTGGTAATCTTCTTCGTGTGCCAGAAGATAGTGTCCGGCATCTATTGCCACTTGGTTGACAGACCAAGGCATTCGTTGCTTGCGTATCTGTTCAATCATTGGTTCGCATCCTGTCATATATCCGAGCCTTAGTCCGGGAATTGCAAACTGTTTGGTCATAGAATGCAATAGGATAGTATTTGTATGGAGAGCGGCTTCGTGCGGAGTGAGGATAGGGGAGAGTGTAAAAGGTGCATAACTTTGGTCTATTACGAATAATTTGTCCTCATTTTTCGTTATAGATTCCAATAATAGTTCTTTGTCAAGCACCATGCCCGTGGGGTTATTAGGATTGCACACCCATATCATCTGTGCTCTCTCCGGCATCTGTTGCAAGTTGTAAAAAGAGCACACTTCGTGTTCATGGATTCTACAGGCATCGGCATATTCAGAAAAAGCTGGCATCAGTATAGCCGTTTTTGAATGTCTGAATGTCTGGGCAATGAGATAGATGGCTTCTGTAGCTCCATTGGTCACACATACTTCTTCTTTCTGAAGCGAAAGCATTGCGGCAATGGAGTGTTCCAGTGAATAAGGCTCCGGTTCAGGATATGAAGCGATATGGTCAAGTTTGCCGGCAAGATGGCAGAACAAAGGCTCTTGATCAAAATGATTATATACGTTTGAACTGAAGTTTATCTTGATGTCTTTATATTTATAAGCGTCGTCTCCGTGTCCCTTTAGCATAGTATTTCATATATTTTATTCATGTCAATATATTTGCGCAGATGTTCGGCAAGTTTGTCGTATTGTAGGTTCTTAAATTCTTCTGTTGTCATTTCTGTCTGTATGCTTTCAACTGGCTTATCAATACAGCCGAGCAGAAAATTTATAAAAGGCATGTTGTCAAGAATGCCATGAATATATGTGCCCATACAAGTACCGTTATATATGAATCCGTCAGTGCCGCCTTCAGCAAAGAGACAGAGCGGCTGCATGCGTTCTGTGGTACAATCATCTATGATTTGTGTCTCGCCTTGATGTATTTCATATCCTGAACATTCAGGATAAACCCATGAATCATTTTTGTGGAATGCAAATCGTACTTGTCGTGTCACTTTTTCGTGGTTCATAGTCGTGACTAAAGGTAGGAGACCGAGTCCGGGAAGTTGTTCTATACTTCCTTCCACTCCATTAGGGTCACATACCATTTGTCCGAGCATCTGGTATCCTCCGCAAATGCCGAGTATGATTTTACCATCCTTGTGTGCACGTATGATGGATTGAGCCACCCCATTTCTTCTTAGTTCATACAAGTCACTGAGTGTTGACTTAGTTCCCGGCAGAATGATGATGTCCGCTTTTTGCAAATCATCCGTGTTGTTGGTGTAGAACAGATTGACACGCTCATCCCGTTCCAAAACTCCGAAATCCGTGAAGTTGGATATGTGTCGAAGCAGTACCACAGCTACGTTTGTTTTTCCGGCAACAGCAGAGGTGCATTTTTGTCTGAGTTCTACAGAATCCTCCTCTTCTATAACAATATCGCTAAACATAGGGACTACACCAAGAACCGGTATGCCGCATATTTCCTCCATCAGCTTTCTGCCCTCGTCAAAGAGGCGCATGTCGCCTCTGAACTTGTTGATGATGACACCTTTGATGCGTGCTTTGTCTTCAGGAGTCTGTAACATGATACTTCCATAGACCGAAGCGAATACACCGCCTCTGTCTATGTCTGCAACCAATATGACATCAGCATCGGCATGACGCGCCATTGGCATGTTGACAAGGTCTGTATCCCGCAAATTGATTTCACTGATACTTCCGGCTCCTTCCATAACGATGGGGTTGAACTTTTGAGCCAGTCTGTCGAAAGCGGCATTGACTTCGTTTCTCAGCTCATCACGTCCTTCGCGACGGAAGTATTGATATGCATTACAATTGCCGACTGGTTTTCCGTGGAGCACGACTTGTGTCGTGTGCTCAGAATTAGGCTTGAGAAGCAGAGGATTCATGTCTGTCTCCGGAGGCAGACATGCAGCTTCGGCTTGTACTGCCTGTGCACGTCCTATTTCCAGTCCGTCAGGAGTGGCATACGAGTTGAGTGCCATATTTTGCGCCTTGAAAGGGGCAGGACAGTATCCGTCTTGCCGAAATATGCGGCAAAGCCCTGTAGCGATAATGCTTTTTCCCACATCGCTACCGGTGCCTGCCAACATAACCGGATGTAGTTTCTTAATCATATTTCTTACTGTTTCATCAACTTGTAGTATTTAGGAACATAGCTTGGAAGAATCTCCGGATGGAATGCCTTGACAAAGTCGGCAAGCAGATAATGCGGTTCCATTGGCGACTGTTCACGATAAGGCACCCGGGCAAAATTGCAGAAGATTACGTTGTGTGACTTGAAAGCCTTTAAATCTCCATATCTCGGATCTTCGGCAAGCAATACATCGTATGTATATTCGCCTTCGAATGAACCGTCTATCTGCCAGAAGTCTATATTCATGGCTTGAGCATATACAGATTCAAAATCCAGCGTCTGTCCTCCCGTAGAAGTGTTATCTTTCATGAAGTAGTTCGCACCGGCATCGGCAAATAGCCGTGCAATGTAGCTTTGTCCGCCCATCACATACCATCCGTCCCTTACTTGTCGTCCTGAAACGACCGTAGGGCGGCGGGTGGTCTTCTGTG
The DNA here is from genome assembly GCA_017621515.1 of Bacteroidaceae bacterium. Classification (GTDB taxonomy): domain Bacteria; phylum Bacteroidota; class Bacteroidia; order Bacteroidales; family Bacteroidaceae; genus RGIG8745. The sequence continues at coordinate 26,171 of JAGASY010000098.1, read as the reverse complement.
CCACTTCATCGCGTAATGTGTTGTATTTTTTTTCAATGTCGGTAAATACGGCATTGGCTCTTTGCGGTTCGCCAACCAGAAGCCCTGCCAGCTTAATCCACTCAGCCTGTCCGAGAGGGTCTGTCTCCTTATAACCATGATGTGGTATCAAAGGAATCCCACAATCTTTCAACTGTCCGAATCCGCCTCTTTTGCTTTCTGACACAAAGATGAAATCAGGGTTTGCTGCTATGACACTTTCCACGTCAAATGCTCCTTCTTTTCCGATTCTCACAGTCTTGCCTTCTTCCATCTGTTTCTTCATTCTGGGGTTGAACAGGTGGCGCAGACTTGTCATGCCGACAACTTTGTTTTCACATCCAAGTGCCGCGAAATTGGACAATTGCAGAGCTGTCATACAGATTACTCCACGTACAGGCACAGCAATCACATTGCCCTTTGACTTTCCTCCTTTGACAAGAGCCAGCTTTGTTGTGGCAGAACCGGATTGTTCTTCCGGATTGCTTATCGTAACGAAGATCGTATCTCCGGAATATCTTACTTCAAGTCCTTTGGCATATTTGATTTCAATTGTGTCGCTGTATGCTGCCGCTTTCTCAAATAATGAATCTCTGCTTTGTTGCATTATTGAATCAGCCGAAGTCTTTTCAACTGAGTTCCCTGAGTGCGAATCTGATGCACCTCCGCAAGACATAGCAGCCGCTGCGATGCCGGCAAGAACTATGCCCTTTGTAAATAAATGTCTCATTCCTTTTCTTTTTGAATAATCATTAATGAAAAGTAGGGATAGTCCATCTTTTTCAACTCATCGGTGTCTGTAATGTGCTTTTCGGCTTTTTCTCCTTCCGCTCCTATATTCTCAAAATAATGGTAGATATATTCCGGATGATCTTGCAGACATCTGTGGATATTTTCTGTAGCCTTGGAAAGTTTCATGATGACAATATTAATGCCGTTCTCGACATATTGCTCTATCTCTTCTTCTGTAATGAGTCCCGGAACAACTAACAGTCGTTCCTTGAGTTTCACCAGATGAAGCCCTGCAATTGAGGCTGCCGCTATGAATGAAGGAATCCCGGGCATCTGTCTGACCGGTATCTCACGCTCTGTCAGACAATCCATCACATAATGGGTGGTGGCATAAATGCCTGTGTCTCCTTCTGTAGCTACCGCTATGGACATTCCTTCATTCCATTCTGTTTCAATGATGTCTGCCGTATGTCTGTATATTTCCTTTGCCATATTCCGGTCACTGCTCATCGGAATGTCAATTTTGGCAACTTTGCAGTTCTCTATTCCTGTTTCATATATAGTGTCCGCTGCGTGTGACATGCCGTTTACAGCAAAACAATATATCTTGTCCGCTTCAGACAATGAGCGCATTGCCTGAAACGTTACATAGTCTGCGCCTCCCGGCCCCAGCGATACAAAATTGATAGCTTTTTTTTCCATGATGCAAAGATAAAGAATAAAGCTTAAACAGCCAATAGCTCCGCATGATTCAAAAATAGGACAACCGAAGTATTCCGGTTGCCCCATCCCTACTTTAAATGAAAAACTATAATAAAATGTGGAGAATTATATTCAGTTTCGTTCTGTAAACATCATTCTGCGAACATCTGCTTTGCATTCTTGGCATGTTCAATGTAGATGTTTACAATCTCTTTGTAGTCTGCAAGTCCTTCCAGTATGCAGTCTTCAGCAGTACAAGTATAATTGTTTGCTGCGAAATATCCGCGCCAAGAATCTTCCAGTTCGTCTTCCGTGTAGCCGACTCCTGCCATGTCATTGTGAGCATGGTCGCCGGCAATAGACATAAGGGGATGACATGTCACTTTTCCTCCTGTAATGCCTTTTGTCTGCATACGATTGAATACGTCTTCTACAAAGTTGTTTTCCATGTCAACAGTTCCCACGAAATAGTTTGTGCTATACTTCTGAAGCTCAGCCTCAAGTTGTGTGTATCTCAGATTTCCGCTTCCATAGTCATATCCTTCCGGATTCCCATGTCCCATGAATGCCACTACACCTTCTTTAGCCTTCTGCGAGAACTTTGAGTTGAGAATACCTGCAAGTTTCTCTACGTCGGTCTCTTCATACATCAACGGACCGCCTGCATATACTTGCACATTTTCAAGATATTCCTCGTCAAGGTCGTTCCATGAATTGTTCTTGAAGTCTTTGATGTAAGTGTCGCGCATACGAAGAAACTCCTCTCCGGGAATCACATGGAGTGACTGTACGCGTATTTCTGCATATTTACTGCGTCCCAATGACTCCAGATAATTTGATGGAGGATAGAACTGTATGGCATCAGTGTTCTCTCCAGCCGCACTGCGATTGATACATATTGTAGATGTAAAAGAGAAATAGACATCATATTCCGGGAAAGATTTTTCAAACTGCTCTTTCACTGAAGCGAAAGTTTTATGGGCTTTTTCCCACGTACTTCCGAAAGCCACAAGCAACAATGCCTTGTTGTTGCCGCTTTTTGATTTTAATGTCTGAACCTCAGAGTCTGTTGCCATTTGATATTTCTCGATGTTTGACGGCTTGTAGTCATCGTCGTCGTCAGAGCAGGAAGAGAATCCTGCACAAATCATTGCCATTACGGCAATAAGCATGAGATTAATTTTCTTCATAACTTGTTTGATTTACATTTGTTTTTATTTTGTTTTTTGTCTGTTTCCCTTTTGAGAATCTTATGATTAACGATGCATAGACTGTGGTTCCCGGTGTGGTGGTTCCCAAATGAAGTCCGTGCGGTGTACGGTCTATATAGTTGAACAGATTGTCAACTCCTGCCTCTGCACGATATTCCATAGCCTTTGATTTGCCGAAATCATGTGTAGTGGTCAGTCTCCATATCTGATAACCCTTCCCGTTGCCGTAGTCTTGGTAATATCTCTTGGTGGAGAACTTTCCATATATGCCAATTCCAAGTTTGTAGCTCGGTGTCCATTGATGATTCCATGTAGCGAACACGTTTGCTTTGTGATGCGCCATTCCGTCTATGGTCGCTTTCTTCATCTCTTCTTTGTCCGTATCATAGATATTTGCCTGTGTATCGAGATAACTCCAGCCTCCTCCTACGGATATTTCTTTGTTGACATTGTACTTCAGGTTTATATCTACTCCGTAAGTCTCGGCATTCTCAATATTCTTATATTGCTTGATGTTCACCGGGTCATATTTTATGACATATTCTCCGGGAGCTTCCGAACGGCTTATCGTGACAAGGTTAATCATGTCATCTACTTTGTTGTAGTAGCCGGTTGCCGTTATTGTGAACTTCTTGTCTGTATATTCTCCTCCAAACGAGAAGTAGTTCGACATTTGAGGCTTCAAGTTTTTGTTGCCGAGATACAGGCGGACACCATTCATGTCACGTATATATTTATAGTGCAACTCTTTCAGTGTAGGTGTTTTGAATCCTTGCGCCCATGATGTACGCAGACGGAAAAGTCCGAGTTTGAGCATGGCAGAAATCTTGGGAGTAAGTTTCCAACCGAAATTTTCATTCCTGTTCAGACGCAGACCGGCTGTAATGTTCAAAGGCTGCAGCAGATAGAACTCATCCTGCAAATACAAGGCTTCGGTATTGTCACTGACACTTTCGCTCTCTATTCTTTGCGGTGCTTTCAGCCAGTCGTACCTATATTCCAGCCCTGCACTGAGTAGATTCTTATAGGGCAGACTGAACACTCCTTTCAATGTACCCATCGTCCGTTGTTGGTCGCTCTGTAAAGCCCTGTCACCGGGGAAGTAAGGGTATGGTTGATTAGAGCCTTCTACATCCACCAGCCATGTCAGCGTATAGTCATAATAATAGGCATGTCGGTTCCAGTCCAGATCCATTGTGACCATATTCCCCTTGGGGAGTTTCCACTGTCCGCCCGCAGATACTGCGCTGTTGTTGTATTCCATGTCATATCCCTTCACATCCACACTTGCATGCTTACCGTTAGGTCTGTATATACGTTTCCAGTAAAGATTTCCTTCCGCATACAACTCCAGCGCGTCTGTTGCTCTGTAAGACAACCTCTCCGCTATTTGCCATGATGTGTTTCTGTTGACAGTCTTGTTTCTTGAGTCGTCGATATAGAATTCTGTTTGTGAAGGAGCTTCTATGCTTGTATTCTGCCAACCATCACTGTGCTTCAGGTTGAAGTTAGTAAGGCTTGCAAGTCTTCCGACAGTAAATGCAATAGCATTGTGCTGCCGCAAGTCTCCGTATGACCCTCCTCTTGTACTGTTCTCAACCATAAACCCCGACTGAGGCTTCTTGGTGATGATATTAATCACTCCGGCAATGGCATCGCTGCCATATAGTGCCGAAGCCGCTCCCTTTACAATCTCTATCCTTTCGATACGTGCCGCATCAATGATGCTGAGATCATTCTGCCCTCCATTGTCGCCATGTATTCTTTTGCCGTCAATCAATACAAGTATATAGGTGTTCCCGAGTCCGTTCATCTGCATACCACTGCCCATGTCGTCTTCCATGAAGTCGAAAGAAGCAGACAGACCACCGAGAATATCTTCTATTGATTTGCCGGCATAATTTTCCAGAGTCTTGCCACTGATAACTTCTGTCTGTACAGGAGCATTCTTGAGCAGATGTTCAGTACCAGTACCAGTGACCACAATCTCCGCAATAGTGTCTTGCAGCTCCTGACCGTCAGCATACAATGCGACAATACCAAATGAGACTGCTGCAACAATCCATTTCTTATGATACATCCAATATGTTTTCATTGCCCGCTGTCCCTTGTCCCTGGAGACACGGTGTGTTAATGTTAAGAGATTGGCAGGTATTCTGGCTCTCCCATGGAATCAGACGCCTTCCCATTTGCGCCTTTCGGCAAAATAGCTGTTGTGCAAACAGTGGCTTCAAATGTCTGTTCCTCTACACCCTGATATATTAAGGTGTATTGATGATATGGGATTACAGCTGCAGGTACAGCTCAGGTTTTCCACCTGATTCCCTTGCATCGGTGCATTTTCATGTAGAACTGCTCCGATTTCCAAATCTGAGGGCAAAAGTACGTCTTATTTGTGTAACGGCAAAATTTTTCCCTTAATTTATGTGAAGTTATTTTAAGAGTCTATTTAAATTTATCTTCGAGGATTTTCGAGAGGTGTTTTTTTGTAGTTCGTTAAACTTTCAATTATATATACGGATAATGCCTTGAAAACATATCGTATGTGCAGAGAGGATCTAAAAACAATGTGCAGAAATCTCAAATCCACAGTGTGGATTATAAAAACCACAGTGCTGATTTTGTAAACCACAGTGTGGATTATAAAAACCACACTGTGGATTTGAGATTTCTGCGCACGGTTTTTAGTTCTTATCTGCGCAGATATTTATTTTATTCGCAAGTTCAACGAATGAAACTTAAGCAAATAATTATCAGAGCACACAATATTATCGAAAATTTGCGTCTGGTGAGTTTTGATTATTTTTTATGTTTTTTTGTCATTAAATTTGTATGTAAACTTTTTGTTAACTAATTTTACCGCCAAATATTAATTAAACATTAAAAAAATTATATTATGCGTATTTTTAGAACCTTAATTTTGGCTACCATGACAATGGTATGCGGTGTCAATGCCTCTGCACAATGTACAGAGGCAGGTTGTGCTGAAGCAGAAGAACTTGGTTACAAGCCGTATCCTTATGGATTTGTGCAGCTCCAAGGGGGAGTCGGAACAACTTTTACTAATGTAGGGCTGACTGATCTCATTTCGCCGACAGCAAGTGTGGGTGTCGGTACATTCTTTTCTCCAGCCGTAGGTGCACGCCTTCATGTGAATGCATGGGAGTCAAAGGGCGGTTTCAAATCCATTCCTGACACTTATAAATTTAACTATGTCAACACCAATGCAGACCTTCTTCTTAACTTGACGAATATAATTTCAAAGAAAAACAATCATCTTTTCAATCTTATTCTTGTAGGTGGTATCGGACTCAACTATGCTTGGGGCAATGACGATTTGGATGCTATTCTTCTTGCAAAACGTCCGGCTGAAGATGTGACAAATGCATGGGGAGAAGGCAAGTCACGTACAGATTTGCTCAGTCATAATATCCGTGTGGGTCTTTTGTTCGACTTCAACCTTGCCAAGCACTGGAATCTCGGTGTGGAAGTTGATATGAATTCTTTGGATGATCGTTTTAACTCTAAATTCAATAATTCAGACGATTGGATGCTTACTGCACAGCTTTCTCTGACTTACAAGTTCGGTCATAAGAAGTATAAGAAAGCGGTTCAGCCTATAGTACCTCTTACTCCTGCTGTTAAAGCGGAGGAAAAACCTGTGGAAACAGCTGTTGTAGCTAAGGAAGAACCGAAAACTGATGCTGTTGTGGTAAAAGAGGAGCCTCTCAATGAGACCGTTTATTATGCGGTAAGAGAAAGCGATTCTAATGCAACAGCTGTAATCAACAAGGTGATAGAGTGGGGTAAGAAATACCCGAACAAGAAGATTTCTGTTTCCGGATATGCAGATAAGGGAACTGGAAATCCTACTATCAACAAGAAATATGCTCAGCAGCGTGCAGAGAAGGTGGCAAACGCTTTGAAGAAAGGTGGCATTCCGGCTTCTCAGCTTGAGGTCAACTCTTATGGCGATACAGTTCAGCCATTTGCAGAGAATGACAAAAACCGTTGTGTGATAGTTGTAGGGAAATAATCTTTTTTAGTAACAAGTTTTTTCGGAGCCGTCCTTTGTTTCTGACCGAAACAAAAGGCGGCTTTTTTTGTTTTTTTATTATGACATAAGTTTGAGTAACAGGAATAATTCACAGATTCCTCTCTTTTGAATTTGTCATGCCGACAATGCGAAATAATAAAGAATCTGTGTTTTCTTCGATAAAAATCTTTTAATAGATGGTGCATCTTTTTATTCAACAAAATAAAATGTTTATATTTGAGGGCGAAAAGGAGGTATCTATGAAACAGATTCTTACATGTGCCATGCTATTTGTAGCTTTTCATACAGTTGCGGTAGCAGGTGATGGCAAAATAAATACGAGTGGTGAATATCAATGCAACTATGCAGTTGCAGACTCTGCAACTGTGCCAGTACAGAAACTCCTGTATCCTTCGCTCATCATGGAGCGTGACGCGATAGGAGAAATGTTGAGAAACCTGCGGTTTGAAGAGGCCGATGCACAGTTGAGTAAAAGCATGGATGCGGCAAAGCGCAAACGTCAGTCAACGGATGAGCTGGAAAACCGCAGGAAGAAATGTGAGCAAGGTCTGCAATATCTGAAAGGTACGGACAAGGTGCTGATTGTAGATAGCATAGTGGTGAACAAGGAGCGTTTCCTGTCTGCCTACAGATTTTCTCCTGAATTGGGGAAAATAAGGTGCTCTGCGGATGGAGAGACAACTGTCTATGAAACGGAACGCGGAAATATGCGCTACGGAGCAATACGTATGCAGAATGATTCTGTGCGCCATTTGCAGCTGGTGTCTTATGTGAAAGAGGATGAAGCATTCTCGGAACCGAACAAGTTGAAAGGAATTGAGTTTGATTGTGATGTGAACTATCCATTCATGACAACGGATGGTGTGACATTGTATTTTGCAGCCAGAACAGAAGACGGACTTGGAAATTATGATTTGTATGTGACTCGTTATGACTCGGACGGTGACAGATTCTATCGTCCTGACAATATGGGGTTCCCATATAACTCCTATGCAAATGATTATATGATGGTCATTGATGAGAGCAACAATGTCGGTTGGTTTGCTTCCGATCGTTATCAGCCCGACGGAAAGGTCTGCATCTATACGTTCATTCCTAACAAGTCGCGCCGTCCTTATGATTATGAGAATGACGACAAGCAGGAAATCGTGGCTGCTGCTGGTCTGCATTCTGTAAAGTCAATGTGGAACGATGATAACAGGCAGGAGCGGATTGCAGTTAAACAGAAAATTTCGCTTTCTATGACGACAAATGCGTTGACCGCTGTCCATGATTTTGACTTTGTAATCAATGACATTTACACATATACGACTCTTGACGATTTCCGTTCCGGCGAAGCACGCAAAGAATGTGAGGCATGGATGAAATATAAAAAAGAATTGGAAGAAAAGAGAAGTGAGCTTGATGGGATGCGTGTGGTATATGCTGATGCAAACAGTCAGAAGCGCAGTGAGTTGCGAAACCGTATTCTCAATCTTGAAAGCAATGTGGAAGAACTTATCTGTAAGGTGAGAGAGTCGGAAAAGAAGGCTCGTAACATGGAGCTTAGGGCTTCCGGAAAGTCCGGTTCGTAAGTTGTGTCATCTGGAAAAACGGCTTCTGCTATACGAATTCAGAATGTCGAAAGTTTGGTGAACAGAGCTATTAATAATTAATTAACTTATAAATCCTAAATTTCATGAAAACATTTCCTTCATCGGAACTTATCATAAATGCAGATGGAAGCATCTTTCATCTGCATATAAAACCGGAACAGCTTGCCGACAAAATTATATTGTGCGGAGATCCTGATAGAGTGGCTACTATTGCTGCTCATTTTGACAGCAAGGAATGTGATGTTCAAAGTCGTGAGTTTCATACTGTCACGGGAAGCTATCGAGGTAAGCGCATCAGTGTAGTCTCAACTGGTATCGGGTGTGACAATTGCGACATTGTTATCAATGAACTTGACGCTTTGAAAAACATTGATTTTGAAACACGTATAGAAAAAAGCAGGAAAACGAGTCTGGAAATTGTGCGAATAGGAACCTGCGGCGGACTCCAGCCGGAAACTCCGGTCGGTACATTCATCTGTACGGAGAAGTCGATAGGCTTTGACGGACTGCTTAATTTCTATGCCGGACGTAATGATGTTTGCGATTTGGATTTTGAGAAGAGCTTTACAGACCACATGGGATGGAGTCCTTTGCTTGCTGCCCCGTATGTCATTGACAACAGCCGTGAACTGCTTGACAGAATCTATCAGCCGGAGCTTGGAATGGTGAAGGGAGTGACAATCGCCTGTGGCGGCTTTTACGGACCGCAAGGACGTGAGTTGCGTATTCCTCTTGCCGACCCTTTGCAGAATGAGAAGGTCATGTCTTTTATACATGAAGGACATAAAATCACTAATTTTGAGATGGAGAGTTCTGCTATTGCAGGACTGAGCGCATTGCTTGGACATCATGCACTGACTGTGTGTATGGTGATAGCTAACCGTGTGGCAAAGGAAGTGAACACCGGCTATAAGAACAGCATAGACGATTTGATACAAATTGTGCTGGAAAAGATTTGATTTGACGGACAGAAATAGGAGAGACGGAGTGTTTGCACTGCCGTGGCTCTGCTCTGGTGAGATTCAGACGGATGTTATATACCTATTTATATATAGCATCCGTAAGATTTTTGTCTGTAGATTGGGTAAATTCATTCACAATTAAAACATATTTAATGAAAAAACTATTTTCAATTGCAATATTCGCATTTGCAATAAATGCTTCGTATGCGCAGACTGCACGCGAAGAAATACATGAAAACATACATCTTTCGGCAAGCAATTATCTTGCTTATATCGCACCGGACAAACCGTTGACGAAGGCTCCAAAAGGTTATGAGCCTTTTTATATGAGCCATTACGGAAGACACGGTTCACGCTGGTTGCTCGGAGACAATGATTATTCTTCTGTGATAAAGGTGCTGAAGAAGGCTGATGAAGAGGGAAAACTGACTTCCCTCGGCAAGGAAACATTGGCAAAACTGGAGAGATTTTATCCTACTACCATCAAAAGGCTTGGTGATCTCACTACTGTGGGTGAACGTCAGCATCATGGAATCGGCAAACGCATGACGGAGCATTTTCCTGAGATTTTCAAAGGAAAAAATGTGGAAGTTGACGCGAGAAGTACAGTGGTCATTCGCTGCATCCTGAGTATGACGGCTGAATGTGAAGAACTTGCGGCTTTCAATCCGAACATCAGTTTCAGGAACGATGTGAGCGAATCACTACAATATTATCTGAATCAGCCGTGGAGCGGACGTGTGCGTGAAGAGGGCAGAAAAGGTTGGGATATACGCAATGAATATAAAGAAAAGTTTACTCATCCAGACAGATTGTGCAGCTCCTTGTTTACCGACAGCCAATATGTGGCGGACAGCATCAATGCAAAATCATTCATGCGTCATTTGTTTGACATCGCGGCAAATATGCAGAGTCATGATACGGATATAGACCTTTATCCTTTGTTTACAGAGGAAGAGTGCTATGACCAGTGGCGCATACGGAATATCGACTGGTATATCGGATATGGTGCTTCTCCTGTGACGAATAGTTTGATGCCGTTCAGTCAGGCGAACCTTCTGCGTAATTTTATTGAAACGGCAGATACCATTGTCAACAAGAAAGGATATAACGGTGCCACTTTGCGGTTTGGACATGAGGTGTGTGTGATGCCGATGGCATGTCTGATGGAACTCGATAGCTGCGCACGCAAGGTGGATGACCTTGACAGGCTTGACGAGAAATGGGTGAACTATCGTATATTCCCGATGGCGGCGAACATCCAGCTTGTTTTCTACAGACCTAAGAAGGGCGGTGGCGATATTCTTGTCAAGGCTCTGTTGAACGAGAAGGAGACGACCATGCCGGTAAAAACTGACAACTATCCTTATTACCGTTGGAGTGATTTGAGAGAATATTATTTGAAGAAACTAAATGATTTTCAGGGGAAATAAGTTCTCTGGCAGATAATTGAAAACAGATTTAACCATATATTTTTAATTTTATAATTGGGTTTGAAACATGAGAAAAAGACTTTTTTTATGTGGCATTCTTGCCACGATAATGACTGCGGTTATGGCGCAGCAGAACAAGTACAGTGTGACCGGAGAATCTTTCGATACGGTATATAACGGTAAAATCTACATGTATGATTTATTTACGAGACAGCCGGTTGATTCTACGGATATGCAGAAGGGCAAGTTTGTTTTTAACGGAACGGTGGAAACTCCGACAGCAGGAGTGATTCTACATCCGAAGCGCGGTGCATTAGCATTTTTTATACTTGAGCCCGGCAATATCGAGATTAAATTGACTTCACAAACTTCGGAAATGAAGGGCACACCGTTGAATGACGGATTTTATGAATATACCAAGCAGTTGCAGAATATGAGTGATGATAATCGTAAGGCGCAGACAAAATCTCTCTCTGAAAGCATAATTGCTTCTCACGGAAATGATATTCTTGGTGTACTGATAATGTGTGAGGCGGAAGGATTAGGTCTGGATGTAGAAGAGATATTGACGCTGCTTGACAAGTGTGGAAACACAGTGAAGGAGCATCCGGCTATTGTAGCCAAAAAAGCAGAATGGGAGTCTTTGAGGAAAACGTCTGCCGGAAAGATGTTTACAGACTTTACTGTAGAATATGATGGCAAAAAGACATCTCTTTCCGACTATGTAGGGAAAGGAAAATATGTGCTTGTTGATTTCTGGGCAAGTTGGTGTGGTCCGTGCCGTCGTGAGATTCCAAACATCGCTTCATTGTATAACAAATATAAAGACAAGGGGTTGGAAGTGCTTGGTGTAGCCACATGGGACAAACCGGAAGATACTTTGAAGGCTATGAAAGAACTGAACGTCACATGGCCGCAAATCATCAATGCACAGCGTATAGGTTCTGATGCTTATAGCATCTCCGGCATTCCACAGATTATTCTTTTTGCTCCAGATGGAAAGATTGTAGCGCGCGATCTTCGTGGTGAGGAGTTGAAGAAGATGATAGAAGATGTGATGAAGAAATAGTATATTGAGGCATTTCGGGGCTTGAAATGTCGCAATTTCTGCGTCATTATCCTATTTTATTTGGTGGTACGATAATAAACGACTAATTTTGTCGCAAATATTGCGGCATTATTAGTCGTTTATTGTCGTATTAAATATATTCTGATTATGTATATACACGAAAGAAATAATTGGACTGCTTTCCGTTGGAACGCTACTGAACTGACATCACTTCTTGAAGAAGTGAATCGTAAACAGGGATTGTTATACGGCAGACTTGCCTCACTTGGCTTCGATAGTAAGTTAAAAGCGATGGCAGAGAACTTGACGTATGATATTGTTTATTCGTCGGAGATTGAAGGCATACGTCTGAATGTTGACGATGTACGTTCATCCATAGCTCGAAAACTGGGCATTGAGAATATTAAACAGACAGTACCGTCTCACTATGTAGATTCTGTTGTGGCTGTTATGCTCGATGCAGTGAATAATTATGACCAGACATTAACGAAAGAGAAAATTTGTGCATGGCAAGCAGCATTCTTTCCGACCGGTTTCAGTGAAGGTTCACAGATTGAAGTAGGCAGGTATCGAACAAATGAGGAACATATAGTTTCCGGTATGTTTGGGCGCGAGAAAATCCATTATATTGCTCCCTCACCGAAACGTATAGACGAGGAAATGGCGCAGTTTCTTGATTGGTTTAACCGTCAGGAAAACGTAAATTCAGTTATTCGGTCAGCTATTGCACATTTCTGGTTTGTCAGCATTCATCCATTTGAAGATGGTAACGGACGGTTAGCACGCATACTTTCAGATATGCTGTTAGCGCGTGCAGATAAGAGCAAGTTCCGATTTTATAATATCTCTTCGCAAATAAACAAGGATAAAAAGCACTATTACAATATTCTGGAAAGTGCTCAACATGGTGATGGTGACATTACTGAATGGATATATTGGTATGCTAAAACACTATCTGTAGCACTCGACGAAGCGGAAAATACCGTCACTACCATCTTGAATAAAAGTTTCTTTTGGCAAAAAGCTTCTTCTGTATCCCTGAGCCAAAGGCAGACCAATATGCTGAACCTGTTCCTTGATGGTTATGAGGCTAAGATAACTTCTAAAACTTGGGCAACATTGGCTAAATGTTCCAAAGATACAGCCATACGAGACATTCAAGACTTGATAGAGAAAGACATTCTGCGAGAAGATATACCTGGAGCTAAACGTCCGAGTTATTCTATTATATATGATCCCGAGGACATCACTGCGTTTTTTTCTGAAGTTAGTGTTGAAGATATAAATGGGTATCAATACGTTAAAGCTCTCTACAAAGGCAAGACTCATGTATGCGAAAGAATTTTGCCGCTGGATGCAAAGCGGTTTGAGGATGGTGACCTTCCATTAGAAAACCTGCTTGCCAAATATTGCTCATATCTAAGGATGAGTTAAAAAGTTGGAACATAACTGAACACGCGACTAATAAAGATACATGGAAGATTAGTTCGTTCAAGAAGTATATTCTCATAGAATTTATAGAAATAAGACAGCCGTGAGTCTGACTTATGGCTGTTTTTTCGTTTGTCTGTCACATATTCTTCATAACTGTTACGAAAAACTCAATATTCCATTTCTCTTATAGATTGGCTAATCGACAATGGATTAAAGAAGCAAATCCTTTCTCATACGAGGAATCTAATGTTTGTACATGTAAATAATGTAAAATTGGCTGGTCGATTGTAAATCAAAGGATTTTTTAGCGAAAGTTTGATGTTAAATGTACATCGTGCTTGAGGTCAGATATTCTACTTAAATCTGTCGGGAGCATCCACTAAAAGCAGTATAAAACATCACAATTTGCCATTTTTCAATTTAACAAAATGATATTTTCGGTCAAAACGTAAATTTAACACTTAGAGCGATTTTTCGCCAATGGCGAAGATACAAAACTTTTCAGCTTAAAGATAACTAATTGACAATCAATATGATATAAAATTCTTCAAAATACTCAGAAAAATGCGTTGGACGCAATTTTTCGATAAAATTGAATATTCTAATAATCTACTGACTATTAATATGTTACAATAAAATTCGCTGTTTCTACTTCTAAACGCCACCAAAAATCTACTCACTTTTAAGTTCTTGTTCTGACACTTTTCAAACACAATAAGTTATACACTTCTTAACATTTCAGCCGGTGCAAACTGCTTTTTTCTTGATTTCCTACTGTCTTTTTATTTTCAGCGCGCTGTCGTCAAATTTTCAGCGCACAGAAAATAAAATTGTAGCGCACTGCAAATAAAATTACAGTGCGCTGAAAATGTGACGACAGTGCGCTGGAAATTTGAAAACTTAGTAGTTTTTTTCAAAAAACTCTTCGCCAGAGATAAATAAATGTAAAAGAACCGCTCTAAAATGAAACACTATTTCACAATTCATAGAGGCTTCACGAAATGTGCGTAGAATCCCCATTCTCTGAGAAAAGTTCAGTGAGCTTCATTTTGAAGCGTTCCAGAGGGCTTGAATTTTTAACATTTGACAAAATCAAAAGGATAGCATTTATGTATAAATTAATAAAATAAGATTTTATTTGTTGGAATATACTGGCATTTTGTCAAAACTGAACATGCCTCTAAAAAATGATGTCAAAAAATTTTTTATGGAGGCATTTGTTGATTGTTTTTGTGGGTGTATTCGACAGACTTCTCCATCGAATACACCCACAAAACAGTAGGGAGTCTATGACTATTATTTATAGATAATTATGGTATGAAATTGCTTTTCCTCTGAAGTGCATCCTTCTTCAGAAATGCGGGGAATACGAAAACGAGTACAATGACAGAGGATAGTAGGCCGCTGATGGAACCTATGGCGAAAGAGAACCAAAAGCGTTCTTTCTGACCGTCCATAAGGAAAGGCAGAAGCCCCAAGACTGTGGATGAAACGGTCAGAAGGATAGGGACAATCTTGTGGTTGTATGCCTTAATGAAAATCCTGCCGTTGTGATTGTACTCATTAATCAGATATATGCCGGCATTAACGGTTAGTCCGCAGAGCAAGACCATTGCGGCAAATCCGCCTGTACCAAATTCCGTATGGCTGAAGTGGTAGGTCAGAAACATGCCTGTCAATGAGAACGGAATCAGCAGAATGATGACCAATGCCTGATAAAGATTTTCAAACAGGATTGTGCATATAAAGAAGATAATCACTACAACAAGCCCTATTAGCCAATACTGTGTCCCGTTGTCTTCATACCATCCGTAGTTGCGGCTGATGCACCGGAATCCTACTGGGAATCTGTGGTTGAATTCTGCCACTATATTTCTGATGTATTTGCTTGTATAGTTGTATGAACCTAACACATTGAAAGCCACTTTGAGGACATACTCCTGATTCTTGCGAGGTATGCAGTTTTTGGCTTCACGGCGGTTTATTGTCATAAAGTCTGAGACTCTTATATCACGATTGCCTGACTTAATGAATGAATTGTCCAGTTGCCAGAGGTCGAAATCCTCATATTGTTTTGGGCGCAGAATGATGTCAGTCTTGCGTCCTTTGGTTTTGTATCTGCCCATATCGTGTTCTGCCAGTATGCTCGACAAAGAACGATACAGGTCATTGACGTTTACACTGTCGGTTGCAAGCATCTGTTTGTCATATTCCATATACAACTCGTCTTCCTGATGCTCATGTCCGGGTGTCTCTATGGTTATGTCTGTTACCCGGCTGTTTTCTTTCAGTTTCTGACATATCTCTTCTGCAAACCGATAGAGACGGTTATAATCATATCCCGCAATTTCAATGCTGTTCGCCCTGTACTGCAAGTTCAGCGAATTACTGAATCCGCGGCTGCTCACACCGTAAGTGCTCCAGTCGGCTCCGCCAATTGTAATCAGTCTGCCGATTACCTTATTTTCAAGCAGATAGGGGAAGCTTGTGTGGAGATATTCAGGCTTGAACTCTACAGTGATGGTGGCTCCCCAGCGACTTATGTTTGTCTCATATCTTTTGATTTCCTTGAATCGAGACAGAAACGCTTCGACAGTCTCCACCTTCTCGTTCAATTGCTTGGCTGTGCCTCCCAGAGGCATTTGTCCTCTGATATTGAGTTTCATTTCTTCCGGTGCGGGAGAATAAGTGTAGCTGTTTAATGTGCGTACAAACAGATAGAGAGACCATGCGAAGATTCCCGCTGTGACTGTGATGAATACCCACCGCCATACAGAGTGCTGTACGAACCGGATATATTTAACATATAATTTATTCCATCCGCTGACAACTTTGAGATTGTGCGGCTTGCCGGTTTGCCTGCTTGTATAGTGCATCTGGTCAACCAATGCCGGAGCAAACAAAGCCGCGATCAGCAATGCCACGGTCAGATTGATAATCACCATCCATGAGAAGTCGTATAGGTCTGCTTTCAGATATTCGGGCAGCCACAGAATGATGATGAGCGAGCCTATGGTGGTCAGCATGGCTCCCAAGATTCCATAAAAAGCCTTATAGTTGCGGTAGTAGCTGTAATGATCCACCATGACGATGGTAGAGTCGATGATTAGTCCCAATGAGACTGTAATGCCAGCCATTGAGAACGGATGTAGCCGCATGTTGAACAGTCGGTATAGTATTACAGCCGTCAGAATATTGGCAAGCAGAGTAATAGTGATGATGCTCAGATATTTCAAGTCGCGTCGGCACAAATAGACAAAAAGCAGGAGAAGGAGCAATGATATGCCGCTTCGCGTAATCAGTGTCTTAAACTCCGCCAGCTGTTCGTCCGCTCTGTTGTAGGTCATCATGAGAGTGAGGGCGGTCTTTCCCGCTGTTTCCTTTTCTTTTTCTTCATATTCCGCGAGGACATGTTGTATTTCGTCTGCCAGTCTGCCGATATAGGCATCTTCTTCTACAGATATATTCATATAGACCGTGTTCATTCCGTTGACACGGTAATAGCTGTCGGGGTCATGTTCTTTGTATGTGCATGTGGCAAGATTATTCAAGTAAACAATCTTGTCGTCAATAGTTTTTACGGGAATAGACTCCAGTGAGGACATGTCTCCGTCTATACATAGGAATAGGGCGATGCGGGCATGTTCACCGTTTTCATCTGTGTGCATTACATCGCCTATAATGTCATTTCTTCCAAGAAAGCTGCGTATGGCTTCTTCCATGTCGGAGGATGTCAGTCCGTACAAGGACAGCTGTGCAGCATCGTATGAAACTTCTATATATTGTTCCGTGCCTCCTGATATATCTACACTGCTGATACCGTCCAGATGTTCCAGCAAAGGTTTAAGTTCCCTTTCCGCTTTCTTACGTATCTCATAATCCGGCATTTCTGCATGGATATGGTAGCACAGCAAAGGTTTTTTCTTTTCGTCTCTCAGCTTCTCTGTGATGACCTCTCCGCCGGACAACACCGGATATGACATGTCTTTAGGCAGTTTGTCGCGTATCTGACGTAGCAGCGAAGCGATTTCAAATTTCACATTCGACACTGATGCTTGCTTTTTCAGCTGTATAGTGATACTTCCCGAACCGAAATAGGAAACGGATTCTACGGATTCTACTCCGTTTACAGAACTTACCACACCTTCAATACGTGAGGTTATATTCTGTTCTATCACTTTTGCTGATGCTCCGTGCCAGCTGTACCATATTGTCAATGTCTTTCCTTGGCGGGGCAGGGGCTTGTCGGCAATGTCGAGACGAGGAATAAGTGCAATACCGACAATCATCAGTATGCACATTGTGAGCAGTATGGAGAATGAATGTTTCATCTTACTTGGGATTGTTTTCTATAAATCAGATAGTACAGGAAAGGAACAAAAAACAAACTGACCAAGGTTCCAACTGTCATACCTATGACCAAGGTGAGCGAGAGCGGATACTGCATTGCCGAGCCCATATCGCTCTTCTGCAGAAAAGGAATAATTGCCAATATAGTGGTGAGCGAAGTCATCACAATAGGTTTGAGACGTCGGTGTCCGGCGATGATGATGGATTTAATCAAAGGGGTGCCGGAACGGTACAGATGGTTGATGGTATCTACTTTCAATATAGAGTCATTGATAATGATACCACTCATGACCACAAGACCAATCATTGACATAATATTAAGCGATTCGCCGGCTATCCACAGCATCAGCATGACTATACTGACATCCACAATAATTTCTGTCAGGATAATGGCAGGCTGCAGAAGGCTTTCGAATTGAGCTGCAAGGATAAAATAAAGCAGTAATATAGCGACCAGAAGCACCATGCTAAGTTCTTGAATCATTTCTCTGGAGTCAAAGTAGTTTCCATGAAAAGAGCATTTTGTCTCTTGACTGTCGGAAGACGACTTTCCGTATGACAGTTGATTGCAATATGCCATGATGCTTTTAATGTCCTTGTCCGTTGCATGTTCTATCTTTATAGGAAAATATTCTCCTTCTCCGTTTGCATTGAGTCGCTTGAAGTTTTCTATTCTTTGTGGCTCGACAAGGTAAGACAGAGGAATATTTATACCCTCATTGTTGGTGATGAACTGTTGCATGACGACGTCGGCATCCCTGTTGTCCTGTCCGATGATGACAGGGGTATGCTGAGTTCCGTTGGCAATTTCATATATTTTGCTACTGCCCACCAATTCTTTCAGCTGGCGATATAGCTGTTGGTAGGATACATGATAATATGCCAGTTGCTGCGGATCGGCCACATATTGCAAGTTCTCTTCCGTTGTCACCGGTTGTATGCCAATGTTCGGGAACTTCTGTTTGAGACTGTCTGCCCATCTTCTTGCTTCAGCCACAGACGGTCGTCCGCCCTCCGCCTTTCTGAGATGGATTTCCAGATCCGGCTTGTCAGTTTGGAAAATGATGTCATAGATATTGCCTGCAATACCGAACTCTACTCTGGCTTTCGGATAATGCTTCTCCGTGTATTGGCTGATGGATGTTTGGGCAGAGTCCAGACTTTCCTTTGAATGCGCCTTGAGATAAACTATTGCCTCGCTGTTCGTAATATCCTTGGTGTGAGAAAGGATGAACTCTTGTGCTCCTACCATTGATGTCGTGGTCTCTATATCGGCACCTGCCATGTTCAGCAATTCTTGTACTCTCCGGTCATTTTCTTCTGCTGAAATGCCGGCATTCCAGTCTATAATCATCAGTGCGTCATTCTGCTCGATATACGGCATCCGCTCTTTTTTTATTATAGGAAAAAGTGCCACAATGAGAATAATGGTCAGCAACAAAAGGGAAGTACAATATTTCGGATTCCGAAGTGTCCAGCGCATCGCCGGCTCATATCCTTTCAACAGCAGCCTTTCCGCCTTGCCGGTTTGAGGATTCCGGTTGTGCGTTTGCTTTTTAAATAATGTATAGTAATATACCGGTACTACCAATGATGCGACAATAAGAGAAGCAAACAGGGCTATTGTCACTCCCATAGCTTGATCGTAAAAGAGTGCTCCGGCTGTTCCGCTAAGGAATATCAACGGTATGAATACGGAACATGTCGTCAGTACGGAACTGAGCATAGGCATGAACACTTCTTTTGTTCCGGATATGACATTTTCTCTCTGTTTGATATTGTCAATCACGATAATGGCATTGTCAACAATCATGCCGACTCCTAAGATAAGTCCGGAAAGAGATATGACATTGATGGAGATATGTAGCAAGTAGAAACTTAACAATGTCAGAATCAAAGACAGTGGTATGGAAATGATGATTAGTAGCGGTATTCGCCATCCGCCATTGAAGACAAAGAGAATGACACAGGCAAGCAATGCGCCAAGCAGCAGGTTCCACTCCAGATTACTGATGGAATATGTCAGTAATTGGGTCTGGTCTCGTGTGACTTGGAATTTGATGTCCGGATAGTCCTTGTGCAATTCTTGCAGAAGTGTGTCCATGCTTTCCTGCAAATCAGACATTTGCGCATCATTCTGCTTGATGACAGCCAAAGTGATGGCATCGTCTCCGTCACTTCTTACGATGCCATTTCGCACAGCCGGCTTCTCCACGATTTCACAAACATCTTTCAGTTGCAGGATTCTTCCTTCATGACCGATGTAAATGTTTTCTATGTCCTCTTTATTCAGAATCTGCGAATCGAAATGAATGCTATATCGGTAAATGCCGTCACGCACACTGAGAGCTTCAAGCACAATGTTATTGTCACTGATGGCATTCTCTATGGCATCAGTTGTCAGTCCAAGAGATTCGAGCTTGCTCATATCCGGTACACATTGTATCTCCGTACCGACAGTACCGCTGTAATCGACCATTGCCGTCTGCGGCAGCTGTTCAATGCGCTTGACAATCACATTGAGCGCAAGGCGGGAAGTCTGTTCAATTGCTCCGCCCGTAATGTTGACATAGAAAGCCGGTATATCCATTGCACTTGCCTTCATCACCTTCGGTCTGTCCATGTCTTTAGGCATGGAGTTCATGGCACGGTCTATCTTCTCGTTCACGTCGATGAAGAGCAAGTCCATGTTTGTGCCCGGTTCAAAATAAAGTGTGATAGTACCGGCATCCATCCGGGACAATGTTTCAATCTCCTTCAGTCCCGCCACTTGTGAAAGCTGGTTACGCATAGGTGTCACCATCTGTTCTTCCACCTTGCTTACAGAAGCACCGGGATTGGACATTTGCACTGTGATTCTTGGAATATCAATTTCCGGCATCAGCGATACCGGAATATATGTCAGTGACAGAATACCGACAACCGTAATTGCAATCAGCACCATCGTGAGAGCAATGGGGCGATGTATAAGTGTTCGTAACATTGTGCTATCCTTAATATCAACTTATTTGTCACTGATTCTTACCTCTGTCTCGTCTGCCAGATTCAGATTTCCGGAAGTGATGACAACATCCCCTTCATGAATTTCTGTCTCTTTCCCGGCGCATCCGGTAATGGCAAAACTGCTCAGATTGCTGTAAACTATATCCACGTATGTCCACACAGCGTGGTTCGTATCGGAATCATATAAAAAGATCACGTGATAGCCGTCTCGTTCCACCACCGATTCTTTCGGTACGACAAACATGTCCGGAATGGCATTTTCTACAATGATACGCACATTCATCCCGTCCATTAATGTGGAAGATGTATTCTTGATTTTTGCTTTCACCTTGACCATACCTTTCTCGTCGATAGTCGGATTGATTTCTGTGATGGTTCCGCTATATGACTCTTCTTCGCTGATAAACGGAGATATTCTCACCGTCTGTCCTTCTTTGACAAACAGCAGTTCTGCTTCCAGTATCTTAAATTCCACCTCGAAAAAGGAGTCGTCGATAAGTGTGCAGAATTTGGAACCGGCTTGATGGGCACGTGCTTCCAGATTGGCAATCTTTCCGTCAAAAGGAGCATACAGGCGGCAGTCTTCTATGGCTTTCTGCGCCGTTTCCAATTGGAATTTAGTGGAATAATATCCGGATGTGATTTCTGCGCGATGCAGCACATCAGCAGGTATCTTGCTGAAATCCTCGTCATAACCTAATCCGATGAGTTTGTCTTGCAGCTCCACTCTGGCGCGTTCCAAGTCGTGTTTTGTTTTTTCCAGTTCCGCCATCTTGTCTTGTATGTCGATAGTCGCCAACAATGTTCCTTTCGTCACATAGTCACCGTTCTTGACCGATACACTTTGTAATATTTCCCCTTGCTTGGGACATTGCAAGTCTGCTTTACGGATAGCAGTCAGTTTTCCGTTACACAACAGTTGTTTATAGAAAACCTGTGAACGTAATGACAGGGTATCTACTTCTACGATGGTCTGTTCCTGTTCAGAAACCTCAGGAGCGTTTTTCTCATTCTCCTTGCATGATGACATCATTGTCAAGAGCGCGCAAGAACAGGCGATATATATAATTTTCCGGTTATACATGATTTATTTCTTTATTAATGTTTCAAAATCTACTTCCATGTCTGCATGTCGAACCCAGTCGTACAGGGTTGATTTCTGCAAGGTATAATAGTCTGTCCAGAAAGTTTGCAGCTGGTTGATATATTGCGATTGCGCCGACTCAAGTTCCTGCTGAGCCGTGTTCAAGTCTGTCACAGATATGGCTCCTGTCTCAAACCGCTTACGGGTTATATCATAACGCTCTTCTGCAATCTCCCGGGCACGCAAGGCATCGCGGCATTGCGAAGGCATGGCATTGAACTGCATGACTCTCTTTCTAAGTGCCTGTATATAGTCCAGATGCGATTGTTCCAGCTTAGTGCGTGTCACTTCCATCTGTGCTTGCGCCATTTTTATTTTGCCCCGGCTTACTCCCCAGTCGAAAATCGGCAGCGAGAATGTCAGTCCCACAATCTCGTTGTCCCGTAATCGGCTGTAAGCGTCCTTGAAAGTCGAACCGGTCTGTGTGAACCCGATTTCTCCGCTCAATGTGATTTGTATTCCCCTGTTAGCCTTTGCCTGAGCCAAAGTTCTCTCCGCTTCCAGCATTTGCAGCTTCTGCTCCAGAGTGTGAGACGAATTGGCAATAGCCTTTTGCAATACTTCATCCATGTCCAGCAGAATATTCGGGATAGTGTATGGTGGCACCAACTTGGCATTCTCATAGTCCGTGACCCTCATATAAGAAAAGAATTGATACATGCGGTCGTCCAGCTCAAGCTTGTTGTTATCTACAGCCACTTTGGCATTCAGCAGAGAGAGTTCTAGTTGCAGCACTTCGCTTTTGGTGGTCATGCCCAAGTCGAGCCTTTTCTTGGCTATCTCAAACAGAGCTTCCCTGTCTCGGAAGGTAGATACGCTTTGTGTGTAATCAGACTGTGCGGACAACACGTTGAAGAAAAGTTCAGTTACTCGTATCGTTACATCCGACATGGCAGAAATATATTCTTTTTGTGCTATCTGATATTCTACCGGCACAGTCTTTTTCTCCCATTTCAATGAGTTGAAAGCACGGAGAGGCTGTGTATAGCTTATCCGTAAAGGCTGCGAATTGTATGTCTTCTCATTGTAGGTGAACTGATCCAGTCTGTACAGATACGACTGCAATGAAATCACACCTCCGGTCGAAGCAATCTTCTGGTCCAATGACAAAGTAAAATTGTTCGACATGGAGTTGTTATCTACGTATGCAATTCGTCCGTCCTCATAGTTCCGGGCAGCCACAATGGAATGGTCGAAATTTGCCAGATTCCCGTTGAGGTTTACAGCCGGCAACAGTTCTGCTCTGAATGAGCGGTATGTCCAATAGCTGGCAAGAAAAGAGAATCTTGCCCGTTGTGCATCGTAAGCATTTTCCTGTGCAATCTTTATGGCATCAGATAATGTGATTTGTTGAGATTGGGATGGGGCAGCAACTGCAAACAGCAAATAGACTGCTCCATATAATCGTTTGTGTTTAATGTGTAATGACATAATAATGATTAAAGTTATACTTTGCAAAAATAAATAAAAAACATGATTTCCTTTTCCGATTCTGTTATAAATTAGAACTCTATTGTAACCTTTTTATGTATTTTCAATATTTTTTGGTATAATCTGATAGCATAATAGATATTTTATGTTTTAGTGATTAAATAATGACTTCGCTATTTGGAAGAACCTGTAAAATCATTTCTTATGATTACAGGGGTGTATTTGAAGCTTGTTCTGTTTGTCATAATGTAAGTTTTACATGAACGAATTATATCTATTGTTGATAAAATCAGTCATAATACTTTCTTTTTGAATTTTGTCAATTGTTAAAATCCGACCTCTCCAGAATGCGTTATTTTTGAACGCGGAGAACTTTTCTCGCAGAATGGGGCTTATTTTGACGCTTTTCTGAAAATTTCGCGAATTGTGAAATAGTGTTTCGTTTTGAAGCTGTTTGTTTGCATTTATTTATCTCTGGCGAAGAGTTCCTGAAAAAAACTACTAAGTTTTCAAATTTTCAGCGCACAGTTTTTTTCTTCGTGGCGCACTGTAATTTTCTTTGCTGCGCACTGTAATTTTGACGACTGTGCGCTGAAAATTTCAAAACAGTGCGTTGCGGTTGAAAAAACACTGGGAAGCCGGGAAAAAAGCAATGTGCTTCAGCCGAAAGTGTTAAGAAGTGTATAATTGTAACTTGGAAAGGGTGGCTGAACAAAAACTGAAAAACGGCGAAAAAAAGATGCCTTTTTGGAGTGGAAACGGCAAGAATACGTGTAACGCATTAGTACTCAATATTTTACCAGAATAAGAAAAATGCTCGAAATTTTGCGTCCGACGCATTTTTTTTAGAATTTTGGAAATTTTATATCTCATTGATTATCAATATTTTATATTTTACGTAAAATTTTTGTCTCTTCATAATTCGTAAAAAAGTGTTTCAAGTGTTAAATCATCATTTTCTTCAAGAATATCATTTTGACATTTCAATAAATATGGTTTTTATTGTGTAAAATGGATGATATAACCCACAAAAACAAATAAATAAACCAATAATCATAACACATAAAATTAAAACAACTTCTTATTTTGAGTCGGCAACGACTTTGGCTTTTTCTTTCATCTCATCTGTGGCGCGGCTTCGAATCTTGGGTTTCATACGTATGATTCTCTGTGCTGCATCCTTTGCCTTGGCGGTTTCTCCATTGTCATGGTACATCATCATAAGCTGATATAGCGGATATATCCTGTTGGGCATGATGGCAAACGCTTTCAGATAGGCTGTTTCCGCATAGTCATTCTGCTGCATGTCCCTGTAGTTATTTCCCATGAGAATGTAAAACATCGGGTCATTGCTGATGGATGTCCCTTGCCGCAGAATGGCATTGCTGTCATTGTATCGTTCAGACTCTCGCAATGTCTTGCCGAAATCGAACAGAAATTTGGTGTTGTCCAGTTCCGTATGTAACAGTTCATAATAGTCTTTTATAAATGCCTGGTGGTATATGCCGGAGATAAAGTGCATATTCATGTCCGCCTTGCTCCTTCTTCGTGTCTCATTTCTGACGAACCAAGAGAACACTGCCAATGAGAGGAGGAAAACAGACGCTGCATATTTGTTTATTTTAAAAGGAGATTGGCTGCCTTTGGATGCACTCCATGCCGCCAGCATGACAACGGCTGTTCTGTAAGGAAACAGTTCAAACGGATAGGAGAACATGGAGAAAATCAGCAGGGATAATGTTCCATAGAACATCGGTCTGCTTTGGCGATACAGATTCTGCATACCTGTCACCACTGCGGCAATGCACCACAGCGCACCGACTATGCCTTGTTCGACAAGAATCTTCAGGAAATCATTGAAAGCATAGTCGGTTACACCTCCGGACTCAAACCATACCAGCCTCGGATTCTCTCCGTACATCCGTGCTATCCCTTCTGCACAGGCATGGTGAAAACCTCCTATGCCCACTCCCGACCACACGTTGTGCAGCCATGTACTTACAGAAGCCGCCCATGTGAGCAGTCTGCCGTCGGCAGAACCTTGTTTGAAGAAGTAGAGCAGGATGAATGCGGTTACTACACCCACCGCGACAAGTGCTTTCACCGCCATGCTCATGTTTCGCAGTTTCTGACGGTAGAGCCAGATTGCTACTATTCCTCCCGACACGATGGCTGCACGGCTCATGGTGGCAGGGAGCAGCACACACGGAAGCAATAGCAGCGGTAATATATATTGTTGTATCTTCTTGTTCGATTGTTCCCTATACCATGCCAGACATATCACCGCTGTGGTCATCAGACAGGCGGAGTAGGGGCCCGGATTCTGAAACGAGCCGGTAATCATATATCTGTAGTGCCGGCTTGTATGGAAAAACATCTGCCATATCCCGCTCCCGGCTTCATAAATTCCTAAAAGCAGAAATGCGGACAGCATCCCGATTTGGGGCATCTTGCCTTGTGAGAACAGACATCGTGATACAAAATACAGGATGAACATACATACTGTCTTCAACACATCAGTGCTACATGCGTATTCCGCTCCTAACCATACCCTTCCTATATAATATAGCATCCATGCAAAAATGGCTATGTCTGTCCATGTGGCATTTCGGCTGTGCTTCCATAAACCGATGAATATGACTATGGCGGCAGACAGGCAAAGGAAAGGCATACCTTCTGCCAACAGGACATCGGCTTCCGACCACCGAACTTCTGTGGGCATCGCACTCAATACAGTCAGAGCGGCGACAAGCACGGCGGATATTCCCATTGTCCATAGTGAGGATTTCCGGTCTGTCCGGATATTCTCTTTTGCATATCTGTATATTTGTATTATCTGTTGCATATTTTAGTTGTCTTAGAATCTGTTTTAATTTTTAGAGGTTGTATTCGACAGACTCCTCCGTCGCTACGCGCCACCTCCCCTAACTTAGGGGAGGAGCCAAGTTACCATGTTGGGTGTCAGTGCCATACATCTGCATCATAGTCTTTTCAAGGTGAGGTATATAGGCTCCTCCCCTAAGTTAGGGG
>JAGASY010000097.1 GCA_017621515.1 Bacteroidaceae bacterium | reverse complement strand
ACGACAGTGCGCTACAAATTTGCGCGCTTAGTAGATTGGAGAAATTTACAGTGTAGATTTTTTGAAAATGCTCTGGGAAGCGGAAAAAAGACTGTTTGCTTCGGTGTAAATGTTAAGAAGTGTATAATTTCTGTTTTGAAAAAATGCTTGAACAGAAACTTAAAAGTGGATGGTTTTTGGGCGGTGTTTGAGGGCGAAAACGGTGGGTTTGCTTGTAAAATATTGGTAATCAATATGTTACTAATATATTCAGAAATTTCAAAAAAATGCGTCCGGCGCGATTTTTTGAGCGTTTTTGAAAATTTTGTATTTAATTGATTATCAATTAATTATATTAATGGTGAAATTTTTGTCTTTTCACCATCGGCAAAAAATCGCTCGAAGTGTTAAATTTTCATTTTGGGCGAAAATATCATTTTGTCATTTTGAAAAGTGGCATTTTTGCGTGTTTAAGCGGGTTCATTCAACAGACTCCTCATATTTTAAAATAAGTGTATTGGTTGTCTTCAACAGACTCCTCCGTCGCTAACGCACCACCTCCCCTAACACTTAGGGGAGGAGCCAAGTTAGCGACGGAGGAGTCTGTCAAAGACAACCGCTTAAAAACTGTATGAAGAGTCTGCCAAATTACCCACTAAAAGCCATGAGGAGTCTGCGAATATACTCACAAATCCACCCACATAAAAACACTATTGTTTTTGTTTCTTCTCCTGATCGTGTGCAATTTTTACCTGACGAAGGATATCGGAAGCAAATATGAAATCTTCCAGTTTTTTGTTGTCGGCATCCATGATTTCAACATTTGAACCTTGCCATTCGGCACGTCCTTCACAGATGAACGTGATGTTTTCTCCTATTCCCATCACGGAATTCATATCATGTGTATTGACAATTGTTGTGATATTGTCTTCGTGCGTAATGCCGTGGATAAGTTCGTCTATGACGATGGAAGTCTTCGGATCCAATCCTGAGTTCGGTTCATCGCAGAAAAGGTATTTGGGTTGCAAGGCGATGGCACGTGCAATAGCCACACGCTTTTGCATACCTCCACTAATTTCGCCCGGAAATTTGTTGTCGGCATCGTCGAGATTGACGCGGGACAGGCAAAAACGTGCGCGTTTAACGCGGTCTTCATACGGGGAATCAGAAAACATGTTGAGCGGGAACATGACATTCTCAAGCACAGTCATTGAGTCGAACAGGGCTGCATTCTGGAATATCATTCCCATTTCGCGACGCAAAAGTATGCGTTCCTTTTTGGTCAGGCTGCAAAAATCGCGCTCATCGTAGAAGATGCTGCCGCTTGTCGGGGTGAGCAGACCTACCACATTCTTCATGAGAACGGTCTTTCCGCTTCCGCTTTGTCCGATGATGAGGTTCACTTTGCCGTTGTCGAACATTGCGTTGATGTCTTTCAATACTTCCTTGTCGCCGAATGACTTATATAGATGTTTAAGTTGAATCATTGCTCTTCTGGGATTGTTAAGATTATGGAATTGAGAATGAGGCTTTGAAAGGGCAGAGACGGAAAGGGCGCGAAGACTATCCTCGCTCTTCTCTGATTGCTCTATCCCTTCGGTTATGTGAGTAGCTGTGTGAGGAAAATGTCTGCAAAGAGTACGAGTATGCTGCTCGTTACTACAGCGTCTGTACTTGCTTTGCCGACTTCGACAGAACCGCCCTCTACCGTATAGCCCTTGTATGCGGATACACTTGTGATGATGAAAGCATAGACAACGGCCTTGATGATTCCACACCAGAAGAACCATTGGTTGAACTGGTAGCGGAAACCTTCAGTCAGTTCCGACACCGTGGTTGTGCCCATGAAGGAAGTGGCATACGCACCGAGGATTCCGGCTGCCACACTGAAGGTGACGAGTATGGGCATGATGGTCATCAGTCCCATAATCTTAGGCAGAATGAGATAGTTGGCAGAGTTCACTCCCATGATGTCGAGCGCGTCAATCTGTTGTGTGATGCGCATTGTGCCGAGTTCGGAGGCAATGTTCGAACCCACCTTTCCTGCAAGGATGAGGCACATGATGGAGGAGGAGAACTCAAGGAGCATGATTTCGCGTGTGGTATATCCTGTGACCATCCGGGGCATCCAAGGGCTTTGGATGTTCAGCTTTATTTGCAGACATATCACCGCACCGATGAAGAAAGAAATGATGAGTACAATTCCGATGGAATTATAGCCGAGTTGAAACATTTCGGTGACGTATTGTTTGTAGAACATGCGCATACGGTCGGGCTGTGCCACCACACGTCCCATCAGCTGGACATAGCGTCCCAAATGTGTCAAACTGTTTTTTAGTGTCAGCATCTTTTGGAATTTATTTGTTTGGAATCAAACTGAAAAAACAAAAATAAAACAATATTTGCAGGGCAAAAGTAAGAAAAAAAAGGCATTTGGGCTGCTTTTAACATTGTTTTTGTAGTGAAGGAGGACTATTCGACAATATATTTGTACTTTTGTTTAAGTTTTTTGGTGATAAGAATGCATCACCGTAATGATTTCAAAAACTTTACAGCAGTTTATGGCAATCGCAGAAGAAAAGAACAGTCGAGTAATAGTCAATGCCGGTGACGCGGAGGTTCCTGAATTTTCCGGCGACAGAATGACGCTATATACGCGCCATTTGGTGAAGACGTATGGAAAGCGTACAGTAGTGAACGACGTGTCGATTCATGTACGTCAGGGGGAGATTGTGGGACTTCTCGGGCCTAATGGTGCCGGGAAAACGACTTCTTTCTATATGACTACCGGGCTGGTTGTACCGAATGGCGGAAAGGTGTTTCTCAATGACTTGGAAATCACGAAATATCCTGTGTCGAAACGTGCAAAATGCGGAGTGGGCTATCTGGCACAGGAGGCATCTGTGTTTCGCACCATGACGGTGGAAGATAACATTTCGGCAGTCCTTGAAATGACCGGTCGCTCGCGCGAGTACCAGCGTGAGAAGCTTGAAAGTCTGCTCGATGAGTTCCGTCTTCAGAAAGTGAGGAAGAACACGGGTAACCGTTTGTCCGGAGGAGAAAGAAGACGATGCGAAATTGCGCGCTGTCTTGCCATAGATCCGAAGTTCATCATGCTTGACGAACCTTTTGCCGGGGTTGACCCTATTGCTGTGGAAGACATCCAGTATATTGTGTGGAAGCTGAAAGACCGCAATATAGGTATTCTTATTACGGACCATAATGTGCAGGAAACATTGTGTATCACCGACCGTGCCTATCTTTTGTTTGAAGGACGCATACTTTTCAAAGGGACTCCTCCGGAACTTGCAGAGAACAATATTGTCAAGGAAAAATATCTCGGTTCGAATTTTGTGCTTCGTCCGAAAGATTTCCAGTTGATTGGTGAGAAAAAACTGCGTGAGGCGGAAGATGACTTATAGGCAGAGGATTTAGATTTTGATGAGAAAATACCATTCCGAGAAAATAAGACTTGTCAGAGAGGAAATTGCATCGGTGAAGCATAAAAGCAGAATGGCATTTATGATGAAACTGCTGTTTTTCCTTGCCGCTGTCTTTTTGCTTTTTTTACACTGGAATACGGGGGCGCCGGGGATGTGCTGGTCTGGCGGCTGTGCCATTGTGTATGTGGCATTCTATTTGTGGGATCGTAGGTTGATGCAGCGGATAGACCGTCTGGAAAAGATACGGAAGGTTCATGAGAATGAACTGAAGGCAATGGACGGAGACTTCTCGGCTTTTGATACCGGAGAGAGATTTATTAATCCGGAACATGAATATTCATTTGATCTTGATATATTCGGGGCAGGTTCGTTGTTCAACCGTATATGCCGCACTGTGACCGGACTTGGCGGTGAACGTCTGGCTGCGCTCTTGCAGAGCACGGCGGGGCATGAATCGGAGGTGAAAGCACGTCAGGAGGCAGTCCGTGAAATGTCATGCAAAACAGACTGGAGTATGAAATTCCTTGCCACGGAATATACGGAAAGCCACATCAGAGATGTTTTGTTGTCTGTAAAAAAGGAAGACACGGAAGGAAAAGTGTTTCTCTCTTCCCGCTTTGTATGGATATGGTGGATGCCGTTTACGGCATTCTGGCTTTCGCTGTCGGGAGCATTGTTGGGATGGATTCCGGATGCTGTTCCTTCTGTATTGTTTGTTTTCAATCTTTTTTATGTCGGTTTCTGGTCAAAGACACGACAGAAGCTTTTTGCGGAAACGGTGAGTCTGAGGAAGGAATTTGCCAAATATGAGGTGCTATTGGGAAAAATACGCAGCGAAGATTTCCGGTCTTCAATATTGAAATCAGCCAAAGACAGACTGTTTAATGACTGTGGCAGTGCTGACAAGGCATTCAGAAGCGTTTCAAGAATATTGTCGAATATAGAACTGAGAGGGAATTTCATCATGTATCTTGTACTGGAGGGGCTTTTCCTTTCCGATATAATGATGATACGTATGTTGCTTCTGTGGAAACGCAAATATATGTCTCATGTAGGTGGTTGGGCAGACTCCATTGCGGATATAGATGCTTTTGTTTCACTGGGAAACTATGCCTTCAGTCATTCTCACAATGCTTATCCGGTTGTTTCGGCGGACGATTCTATTGCCATAGAGGCAGAAGAGGTATATCATCCGTTTTTATCTCGTGAGAAGGCGGTGTCCAATGATATTGTTTTGAAGAAAGGGGAAATGTTCATTGTTACAGGTGCGAATATGGCAGGCAAAAGCACGCTCCTGCGTACAGTGGGAGTGAATCTTGTCATGGCAAATGCCGGGCTTCCTGTATGTGCTTCTCGCTTTTCTTTTTCGCTGATGCAGTTGTTCTCCAATATGAGAACCACAGATGATTTGAACAGGAATATATCTTATTTTAATGCAGAGCTGATAAGGCTGGAACAGCTCATCAGATATTGCAGAGCGAATACATATACCTTTATCATTTTGGATGAGATTCTTCGTGGAACAAACTCAGTCGACAAATTGCACGGTTCGCGTTTGTTTCTGGAGTATGTGATGAACTATAATGTGGCTGGCATTGTGGCAACACATGATTTGGAGCTTTCAAAACTTGAAACAGAGAACTCGCCGTATAGAAACTATTGTTTTGAGATTGAGATGGCGGAACATGTAGTTTATTCTTATAAGATGAGTAGGGGAGTGGCTCGTAATATGAATGCCACTTATTTGCTGAACAAGATTCTTGGAGAGATAAGATAGGACGAACTGAAAGAACTGCCGTTTTGGGGTGTCGAGCATGAACAAAAGCCTGTTTTATTCTGTTTTACGGACAAAAAGTATAATATAAACGAATTAACCCAAACAGCTATGATGAAAAAATTTCTTTTTCCTTCGCAACCTTCATCGACACTTGTGTCAATACAGTTGCTTTCTGCAAGAATTATATTGGGAATGTTGTTTCTCAATCACGGAGTGGAGAAATGGGCCTCTTATAAGACGCTTGTCGATATATTCCCGGACCCGCTTCATATTGGCAGTCATCTGTCGTTGATATTGGTTATCTTTGCAGAACTAATCTGCTCTGTGGCATTTATGTTCGGATTCCTTTATCGTTTGGCGATGATTCCAATGATTATAAATATGGCGGTTGCCTTCTTTATGGTACATGCCTCTGATCCGATGCCGGCAAAAGAACTTGCACTGATTTATCTTGTGAGCTTTGTGCTCATGTATATCTCCGGTCCCGGACGTTATTCTATAGACTATATGTTTTGTCGAAGATGTTCGCGCAATTCGGAACTGGAATCGGAGGATATAATACCGATTCATTAAAAACGACTGTCCGTTAAGCTTGTTTTTTATTACGAATACCTTTATATGGCAAAATCTTGGTGAGCAAACGTATGCCCACCAAGATTTTGCCATATAAAAACGAATGTGAAAATTGACACATGGAGATTCTACCTGTATTCACTTCTCTTTTCATATCGTCTCGCCACTCTTATACTTATTTCATATAAGATGTAGAGTGGAATGCTTACGAGTATGAGTGTCATAAGGTCTGGCGGTGTAATGATTGCAGCTACAAGCATTATTAGCAGTAGAGCATGTTTACGATATGCCGAAAGCATGGTTGATGTCACAATTCCCAACTTGCTAAGCAGGAGGGTTATTACGGGCAACTGAAACACAGTGCCCATAAGTAATGTGAGTGTGGTGAATGTGGACACATAGCTGTCCAGCGTAATGGAACTATGTACCCGCTCTGACACATTGTATGTCCCAAGAAACCGGAACGAAATAGGAAATAACACATAGTAGTTCATAAATACACCTAAGAGGAATAAGGCATATATCACAATGGTGATTGGTATAGAATACTTGCGTTCATTCTCGTAAAGCGCAGGTGAGACAAAACGGAACAGTTCGTATAATATATAAGGTGATGCTCCGAGTACTCCGAGGTATATTGCCGTTGTAATGTGTGTCATGAATTGACTGGATAGATCAGTGGCAATCAAATCTACATGATATTCTTCAATGCGGAAGTCTGTAAATCCTACGACCTGCATACATTGTTCTACCAGTCTGTATGTCACAAAATTCCATTCGCTTGGGGCAAGAAGTATCTGCCATGTGATGTCCTTTAGGCAGAACACCGCAACAGCAATGATTCCGATTACTCCGAGTACACGGAAAAGTATTTGACGGAAGACTTCCAAATGTCCGCCAAAAGTGAGCATGTCATTGTTTCTCACCTTGTCTTTCATCTTCCGTTGTTTTTGGTGTCACCTCCTTGTCTTTATGGTTCGCCGTTTTTGTTTGATTCTCGTCTGCCTGTTCCTCATCCGGTGTCTTTATTTCGTTCATCCCTTTCTTGAACTCCTTCACTCCCTGTCCGAGTCCGCGCATCATTTCCGGCAGTTTCTTTCCGCCGAACAGTAATAGTGCCATGCCGCCTATGAGCAGCAGCTCTGTGGTGCCAATAAATAACAATTGTGTTGCCATAGAATTTGTCAATTTAACATGAATTATTCTACATCAATTATACCCTTTGCCTTTACATTCAGGACATTTCCCTTTTCCTCTGCAGTCTTGGCATTTGCCAGTATTATGGCAATATGAGCACGATAAATCTTTATTTACACCGTAACAAACAGTGCAAAGTCCTGTACCTCCGCAAATATAGCATAATCCAGTTCCATAACACGCATAACATGTTTCACCTGAACCGCCTAACACATCTTCCTCACAAGAAGAAAAACCAAATGCAATCATACCAAATAAAAGTGTAAATATCAATCTTTTCATAAATTGTACTTTAATCATTGAAATGAATTAAATATATTTCGCAAGTATCAAAATTTATTTCCCAATTACAACCTACAGTACTTTCCCAGTGGTACTTTTCAGCCATTCTGTCCCACCATCCCTGAAACTTGGCACTTGTTTCGCCAAAGTCTTTAACTAACTTCTCATACAGAACTGTATTGTCTGGTGTCAGAATTTTTGCCAATTCATTTAGCCCATTGCGACGTTCAAACAATATTTGGATTTCATTCTTCTCCTCTATTGTTACTTGTCCTATAACTTTCTTTGTCATTGCTTATCTTATTTTTTTTGTTATATTTACCAGTTTTCCCTCACTTCAAACGGATCCAGATAGTCTATCTCCTTTATTTCTTTATCAGGAAGAAACTCACCATGCTTTCTGATAGCGGTCAACAGTTGACGACTTGCATTGCGTTCAAGATGTGCTATGACGCACTGTTCGTGTCCGGGTGTATTTATTTCGTATGTTGTTTTACGATTTAGCCAAGCACAACGGCGACACTGGTAAGCATCGCACTTGCGACAAAGCGGGGCATGGTCAAGCTTGTAAAGTTGTGGATTCTTGATGTCAAGTCCATTCTTCAAATCACCAATACTGAACTTACTTTTGCCAAGACCATAGTTCTTTTCATCGTCTGCGAGATAGAATGCCGGACAAACATAAAATTTACCATCTGGAGCAAGTGTGATGTTCTCCCAACCTGCATTGCAGTTGTTCATTTTGTCGAGCATCATACGGTCGGTGAGAATATTCAATTGAGGTGAATATCCTTCGGCATAGAGTTTCTCCAACGTTTCTGACAAGTACTTTAATATAGTACGATATTTGTCAAAGTCATCATCAGTAAAAGTTTCTATATCTGTTATTGTTACATTTAGACGAGTAACTTTTGATATGATGGACTTCAAAAAAAGATGTTTGTCGAATAAGTCTGCTTTACTTGTACGCAATACACAAACATTGTTTTTTACAAACTCATAAGAAACAATCTTCTCCCAACCATGAAATACTATAATATCAGCACGATTACGCAATTCTTTATCTTTGCACAAAGATGACACAATGGTATTACTATCAATGGTATTTATTATATCTTTATATTCTTGCGGTAGTTCGTAGTCGGGGTACACAAACTGAATCATTAGATTTTCTTTCATAGCGAATAAAATACCTGCTTGTAAATCATCAATACTAATCAGACGACAAGCTGTATTGTTGTTGCTATAATGACAATATGGTGTACTCATATCGTCAAGTTGTATAATTAAATATTGTAACATATTATTCACATGGTTTGTTAATAAACTTTCGTATGTGTTGTTCGGCATTTTCTTTTGTCATGCCTTCAAGCTCTAATTTACGATACAGTTTATTCCAATAATAATTGTTGGCACGTACACGAGCTTTGTGCATTTTACAGATAGCAGTAGATCGCTGATAAACAGTAGCAGTGTCAGCAGCGTCATAATTTTCTCCCTGACACCATGCACAGCCACTTGCAACTTCACAGTTAATACATTTTTGAGACGACTGTGTACAACGGTCAAGCGTAAGGAAAGGACGCAATTTGTTATTATCAATACCATCATGTATGTTACCAATAGTCCATGCTTTCTTAGTTCTCAACGAATATTGGGCAAAACGTGTACATGGATAAAAATTACCTGCTGCGTCAACTGATAACATTCTTCCTGCACCACACCAATTGCGGTTATCCAAAGTTATGTCCAGTGGTTTACCTATATGTTCATCAAAGAAAGAACATGTATAATCTTCATAATACCGTTCGTCTATAATGGCATTTGCTAATAATACCAATTGTTCCTCAAACAAAACATCATCACCTTCGCTCCATACATCCTCAAACACACAGTTTATATTGACTTCATGTATTCCGAGTTTAAAAAGATGCAGTACACTATCTTTTATATATTTTATGTCTGCTGAAGAAATTGTCACTTTAGTTCCTGCTTGGGGAAATTGTGACAACCATAGCGGAATATTTCGTACAACATCTGCATAAGAACCCCGTTCGCCCTCACCTTTCCATATACGATTCAGGTCGTGCTTGTTTTTCGTGCCGTCAATAGTTATTCCTATGCTAAGATGATTGTGGTTTTTGCGAATAAATTGCTGTACTTTATCAGTATGATAATTAATGCCGTTAGTAGAAAAAGCAAAGCGATAAGAATCAAACCAATGGTGATTCCGTCTGAACATTTCTTTCTTCAGATAGTCACAAATAGTGTCAATAAGTTCTATTTCCAGAAAAGGTTCCCCACCGATAAAATCCCATACGACACTCTCTTCTTGACAGTCTTCCTCATGGTCAAGAATATAGTCTATTGCTTGTTTGGCCACTTCCCATGACATTCGC
This sequence comes from Bacteroidaceae bacterium, assembly GCA_017621515.1. Classification (GTDB taxonomy): domain Bacteria; phylum Bacteroidota; class Bacteroidia; order Bacteroidales; family Bacteroidaceae; genus RGIG8745. The sequence continues at coordinate 19,097 of JAGASY010000097.1, read as the reverse complement.
TCTTTGGAGTTCTTTCCTACGAGATAACAATATTTGCAAGCAAGTTGGCAATCTTTAGTTACGATAAATGTTATGTTCTTTGCCATGCCATTCTTCCAAGAACGGTTTGAAATATCCGCGATTTTCATAAGCCAATAGTCCAAGAATTATAAACACAGCTAAGTTCGCAGGTTCCTCGGCAAGTATTTCTGCAACTAATTGCGCAGAAATCCAGACACGCATTCTTGCAAGTGTTGTCACATGCCGTATAACAAGATTCTCTGCAAACTTGGAAACAGCTATCATAACAATTGTCTTCACATTTGCCTAAGCAGCACCCTTCGCATCCCATAGCGACGGACTCGCATGCAACGATTTTGGATACAGGAACGTCACAGAATATTATGCCCCCCAAAATGGGCAGAAGAGTATTTTTCGCTTTTCTAAAAAAAGCTCTTCTTGATATGAAATCTTCTTTCATTGCAATAAAGTTTGTAAATAAGGCGGTTGTCGAATAGGCAATCTCGTAAGATTTTCCATAAACAACCGTCCTTGTTAGAACACTTAAAATAAATCACTACTTACTTCTGTGGTAACAACTTGTGTAACAACTGTAATGACAACTGCTGGTGCATGTGTTGCTACAGGTTCCCCTACATGAACCTTGACATCCCATCTGGCAGCTTCCGCTACATCCTGTACAAGAACCTGTGCAATGTCCGGAACATGTAGAATAGCAACTGTATTCACATCCCATAGGTGACTCCTCCACAGCTTTCACAATAGAAGGTACACCTGTCAACATGGCTGCACCAAGAATTGGCAATACACCTTTAGCTGCTTTCTTGAAGAATTCTCGTCTTGATTGAAGTTCTTCATTCTGATTCTTTTTCTCCATGATTTGAAAAATTAGAAAGCTTATCGATCCCCCAGTTTCAGCGTAAATAAATGATTTATGTAACTATACAAAAAAAAGCGTGGAGATCCGTGCCTGTCGCCCGTTCCACACTTCGAGGCTCTCGCATTGCCCAGTCCAGTAGAACGAGCAACGCAGAACCCACGCCGATGAATTTATACAATTATCCCTATAACCCATTTTTCAGTATATTGTTATATGAATACAACAATTGCATGAAAATGAAGATATAGAGATGTTTATAAAAACATCCCATGAGCATCTACCGTTGCCATGTTCTGACTGAACTTAGGAAATTTGCGAGATTTCGAAGTGTCAAGAACAAAGCGTTTAGCAAACGCTTTCCTAATATAGTGACTCCCTGTCCCACCCAAAGCACCCCTTCAGTTCGGATACGAATCCATTCTTCCGGTTCGGCGCGAGTAAAATCTTAGTCTTCTGTATGATAACGACGAATTTCTTCCGCCGATTCCATGATGCAAAAGACTTTTGGGAATCGTCTGCAAAAATACATATTTATTTTAAATGGGCATAAAAAGAAACAAAAAATAATATCTAATAGTTGTAAGCAAGTATTATGTAATTGTCTTACCTTTGCAAAAGACTGGTTTATTCTTTATGAAGAAGAAAAAATCAATAACGAGTGTATCGTAATTTGTAAAAGTAGTGGAATGGGATTCGGAGACAATACATGATAATGATTAGCTGATGATTGACATGGACATAGATATACATACTTTAGTAGGCGAAGCAACAACCTATGATAAGAAACTGATGCTTGAGATTAAGAAACCTAAAAGCTGGCTCAAAAGTGTATCTGCCTTTGCCAATGGTGAAGGTGGTACTTTGATATTTGGTATTAGTGATGATGACCGAATACTTGGGCTTGCTGATGCAAAAGGTGATGCCGAAAAAATCAGTGAGGAGATAAAGAGTAAACTTGACCCTATTCCGGCTGTTAGCCTTGAACTCAAGGATATTGACGGTAAAACTCTTGTATTGTTGCATGTATGTCCCGGGCAGGAAACACCATATTATTACATCGGTGACAAACAGCGTCTCGCTTTTGTCCGTATAGGTAATGAGTCTGTTACAGCTGATCGTACTCAGTTGAAAGCCCTTGTCTTGAAAGGTTCTGGACGCACTTTCGACAGTTTGCCATCCAACTATAGGTTTGGGGATATGGCTTTCTCCAAACTCAAATCTGTCCACTACAAAAGGTTACAGCGTTCATTTGAGGACAATGAGTTTGTTTCGTGGGGAATCATTGATGAAAATGGTAAGTTGACAAATGCAGGTGCATTATTGGCTGATGAATCTCCGGTACGGCAGTCACGCATATTTTGTACACGTTGGAATGGTCTGGATATGACTAATGGCTTAGGTGAAGCGATTGATGATGTTGAATTAGAAGGTTGCGTAATAGGGCAATTACAGGATGCCGTTTCTTTTGTCAGAAATAATTCTCGGAAGAAATGGTGGAAGGAGAATGACCATCGTGAAGAATTGCCCGATTATCCAGAACGTGCAGTGACAGAAACGATAGCGAATGCTATCATCCATCGTGACTATATGCAGATGGGAAGTGAAATACATATTGACATGTACGATAATCGATTGGAAATATACTCTCCGGGAGGAATGATGGACGGCAGGCTTATTCAGCAGTTAAATCCCCTTACAGTGCCGTCAAAAAGAAGGAATCCTTTATTGGCTGATTTTTTCAGTCGGTTAGGGCTTATGGAGAGACGTGGTAGCGGAATGAAGAAGATAATAGATTCCTATAAAAGGTTCGAGTGTCTATCTAATTATCATATTCCGGAATTTCAATCAAATGTATCTGAATTTCATGTGATGTTATGGAACTTGAATTATGGAAGTGATAGCGTAATAGATGAGAAAGAGTTCCTAAAAGAGGTTATAGGAACTGAAAAGGAGTTCCTAAAAGAGGATAATAAGTTCCGGAAAGAGTTCCTAAAAGCACAGCGGATGATTTACAAAATGATTTCTGTAAATCCGAAAATCACAATTGCCGAAATGGCCGTGAATATAGGTCTTTCTGACCGCCAAGTGCGTAAATACATAAAGAGGATGACAGATATGAGGTTCATTGTCAGAGAAGGAGGACGAAAGAATGGAATATGGAAAATAATAGATAGTGATTACGAAAAATTCTTTGAAAGAATATGATGAGAGCTGAATATTAGTTGGGTTGATACTACTATATGAATCAACAATTTATTAAGAGTTTTAATTCACCCATTTGAGTGAAAGGGTTTCCTTGTAAATATATAGTTTATATGTGTTTATAAAAGATATTGTGGAATTAAGGTCTAACAGTTGTACGAAAGCATCCTGTGTGTCTCCAGTAGTTGTGAGACACACAGGATGCTTTTTTCAGATTGATTTTATCTTTTGAGAATGTGCAACTTTTGCCTACCCCTTGTAGCCATACACAGCAAGATGACCAAGTTCCTCTTCTATTCGCAGCAGCTGGTTGTATTTTGCCATGCGGTCTGAACGGCTCAGTGAACCGGTCTTGATTTGTCCGCTGTTCATCGCTACGGCAATGTCGGCAATGGTCGAGTCCTCCGTCTCGCCGGAGCGGTGGGATATGACTGTGGTGTAGTTGTGGCGATGCGCCATGTTCACGGCATCAAGAGTCTCGCTCAACGAACCGATTTGATTTACTTTTATCAGTATCGAATTGGCACATTCCAGTGCAATGCCTCGCGAAAGGAAGTTAACGTTTGTCACGAAGAGGTCATCGCCTACGAGTTGACAACGATGCCCGATACGTAGGGTGAGTGCCTTCCAGCCCTCCCAGTCGTTCTCACTCATTCCGTCTTCTATGGAATCGATAGGATAACGGTCTATCAGCTGCTCCAAATAAGCAATTTGTTCTTCAGCTGTTCTCTGCTTGCCTTTTGCCCCTTCAAACACAGTGTAGTCATATATTCCGTCATGATAAAATTCTGATGAGGCGCAGTCCATACCGATGGTGATGTCTTTTCCGGGAGTGTAGCTCGCCGCTTGTATGGCTTCCACAATGACATTGAGAGCGTCTTCCGTTCCTTCCAGATTAGGGGCAAACCCTCCTTCATCGCCGACAGCAGTGGAGAGTCCGCGCCCGTGGAGCACCTTCTTCAAGGCGTGGAACACCTCTGCGCCCATGCGCAGCCCCTCGCGGAATGAAGGTGCACCCACGGGGCGGATCATGAACTCCTGAAAGGCGATTGGGGCATCACTGTGCGAACCGCCGTTGATGATATTCATCATAGGTATAGGCATTATATATGTGTTGACACCTCCAATATATTTGTAGAGTGGAATGTCAAGATGGTTGGCTGCTGCTTTGGCTACGGCAAGCGATACACCGAGAATGGCATTCGCGCCAAGATTCGATTTGGTCGTAGTGCCGTCGAGATGGAGCATCTCCATGTCTATGGCGCGCTGGTTGAGTGCAGACATTCCGATGAGTGCCGGGGCGATAACGGTATTCACGTTCTCTACAGCTTTGAGAGTCCCTTTGCCACCATAGCGCTTGTGGTCTCCGTCGCGTAGTTCAAGTGCTTCATGTTCACCTGTCGAGGCTCCGGAGGGAACCGATGCGCGTCCCATAGCACCGCTTTCAAGTCTGACATCAACTTCTACAGTCGGATTGCCGCGAGAATCGAGTATTTCTCTGGCGATAATTTTTTCTATAATCATAATCGTATCTTGTTTTTTATTCATAACAAATCTGTTTTTGTAATGTTCGCCTTTGTTTAAATGAATGTGTTTTGTGGTTGTATTCACAGACCCCTCATAGCTTTTAGTAGGAGTCTGCCGAATACAACCACAAATCACAACGAAAAAACATACTAAAAACACTATTCTCAAAATGACAAAATGATATTTTCGCTCAAAATGAAAATTTAACACTTGAAGCGATCTTTTGCCGATGACGAAAAGACTAAAATTCTGCTGTTGAGGTAAATAGTTGATAATCAATTAAATATGGAATCGTTCAAAATATTCAAAAAATCGCGCCGGACGTAAATTTTGGAAAAATCTGAATGTTTTAGTAACTCACTGGTTATAAATATGTTACATGTAAACACACTGTTTTTACCGCCAAAGCACACCTAAAATTCACTTACTTTTCAATCTTCGTTCAGACACTCTCCCAAAGCCATGGATTATACACTTCTTAACATTTCGGCTGAAGCCCGGTGCTTTTTTCTCCGCTTCCCGGTGCTTTTTCAAAAAATCTACGCTGAAAATTTCTCCAAACTACTAAGTTTTTAAAATTGTAGCGCACTGCAAATAAAATTACAGTGCGCTGAAAAAGTGACGACAGTGCGCTGGAAATTTGGAAACTTAGTACTTTTTTTCCAAGGACTCTTCGCCAGTAATAAATAAATGTGAAAGAACCTTTTTAAAACGAAACACTATTTCACGTTTCAATGAGCCTTTAGAAAATGCGCGTAGAATCCCCGTTCTCCGAGAAAAGTTCGGTGCGCCTCATTTTGACGCGTGCCAGAGGGCTTGGAATTTTAACATTTGGTAAAATCAAAAAGATAGTGTTTGTATGAAAAATTAGCAAAATTGAATCGAAAACATCGAAGTATGCTTTCTTTTTGTCAAAACAGAACATCCCTCAAAAAAAACGATGTCAAAAATTTTTTTATGGGACATTGATATGGTTTGTGAAAATACCCGATTTTGTTGCGATGAGGAAGTGCGATAAAGGAATCTGTGGGTCGTCTGTCGGATACTTCGTACTGAATTTGTCTGTTGTGCCAGAAAACTCTAAATTCGCATACGAAAATGAAAGCTACAATGAATCGGATATTACTTTTTAACTGCTCTAACGATATGGCATTGGCCGCTGACGGTGTGACATATCGTCCTCCGAAAAATATTCTCAGGATGGAAGAACAACTGTCACTGCTGCCTCTGTGGTGGGCGGAAGATGGGGATGCCGTCATGGTCAGTGATGTGGATGAAGCCAATAACTTTCTTGCCTCTCTGCATAAACAGTTCAAGCTTCCGGAAATAGTTCCGGTGGATGAACGCTACGGATATGATAGGCTTTGCAAAGACACTGGACGGATGTTTGCACCGTGTCCGTGGGGATGGAGCAGAGCTGTGGCGAAGAAATTCCGGCATTTTGGTGTGCCGGAAGAACTGATTCCGACGGAGAAGCAGCTTGCCGAATGGCGCAGGTTGTCGAGCCGGAAATTTGCCGTTGAATATATGGAGGAACTGTTGCCGGAACTGGATGCTTGTGGAGTAGGGGATGCGGTTGTGGGCAGAGAAATGAAATATTGGGAGTCGGTAGAGAACTGCATGTTGGATTTTTCTGTCGGAGACAAAAAAATATTTAAGTCGCCGTGGTCGAGCAGTGGAAGAGGTGTCTTTGTGGTTTCTGATAGCTTGGATTCGACGGTGGAATCGCGTTTGCGGGGCTATGTGCGCGCTCAGGGAGGTTTCGTGTCCGACAAGTATTACGACAAGTCCTTGGATTTTGCCGTGGAGTATGAAGTGAAGAAAGATGGAAGTGTGGATTTTCTTGGCTATTCGGTGTTCTCTGCTGCTGAGAATGGCAAATATGGGTATAACATGGTGGGTGAGCAGGCGCAATTGCGTGAGCTTATCGACAGGACGCTTGCAGACGTTAAAGTGGGTGCGGACCTGATAGACCGTATCAGACAATGCCATAGCACACTGCTTGCGCATCGTCTGGGAGGAATCTATACCGGATGTGTGGGCATTGACATGCTGGTGGCAAAAGAAAAGGGACGGACTGTTGTCCATCCCTGTATAGAGATTAATCTTAGAATGAATATGGGTATTCTGGCACTTCACTTGTCGCGCCTTCCGGAGCGTTTGCTACCTTTGGACGGTTTGGCGCGTGGGGCGGACTTGTGTTCTGTGAACTTAAATTCTCCTATTTCCACTCCATTGACCCCGATACGCATCAATGGGTTCAATGCGCGGTTGGATGCCGGTCGGTTCATGCTCTCATTCTCTTGAGCCGCTTGGCTTTCGTTACCGAAACGGTCGGAAGCTGTCACTGCAAAATAGCGCATAGAGGCGGCACGTCCGGACAGTTCGAGAGAGGAGGATGTGATGCGTGTGGCAAGGATGTTCTCGGCGCGCGTGATGTCAACAGGATATGTGTTTGAGCCATATACATTATAATATATATAAGAGCTTTCCGAATAGTTGTCAGGAAAAGTGGAGTCGGTATGACCTTCGCTCCATACGAGTACTCCGTCTTCGTAGCGTAGGTTCTGTGGAGAAGGAGGTGCGATTGTGTCGGATGCCCATGTCATGCGCGGCTGAAGCGACGGATATGGGCAAAATTCTTCGCATACACAGTCGTATATGCCTTTGCAGTTGCGTGTGAGGAAGTCGCTGCGATAGAAAGCTATTCCGCCGATGTCTGTGTGGCGGGAAACATACATTTCCGCTCTTACGTCGTTAAGCTGCCAACGCCCTTCGCGAGGGTCAAGAAAGTAGATTCCAAGTCCCGGAACAACGGGGTGTCCGTAGCTGTTTTCTGCCCAGTTGAACAGGAACGGGAAGAAGTTGTCTCCGGTAAAGTACATCATCGGGAACAGCATGTCTTGAAGATTATCTTTCAGCCATGCCTGCGGGTCTTGATACACGGCATTGTAGCAGTTCCATCCGTGGCTGCTGTAGCGTGAAAGGTCGTTGTATTTGCCTATCGGAGAACTGCTTAACTTTACCCAAGGCTTGATGGATTTGACTTCTTCGTTCACGCGGCGGACAATGCGGGTGATATTCTCACGCTTCCAGTTGGCAATGCTGCCCACATCCGTATGGTTGTTCGAAATTCCGGTGTTTGCCGCTGTCCTTTTTTTCTGCTTGAGAGACTTTGTAAGACTATAATATAAGTTGTCATCTGAAAAGCGATAAACCTTTTCCGGATAGCGGATATAGTCGAGGGATATGCCATCGATGTCATATTTTTCTGTAATTTCACGGCACATGGATGCTATGTGTTCTGCTGTGCCGCTTTGTCCCGGTATCATGAAAACTTCGCCGCCGGCTGTTTTGCACAGTGCCGGTTGTTTCTTCATGATGGACTGACTGCCGAATTTTTTCTGCTTCTGTTGCTTGCCGAGAGGAATACATACCATCCACGCGTGGAGTTCCATTCCGCGTTTGTGACATTCCTCGATGGCGAACTGCAGGGGGTCATACCCCGGATTTTTCCCCGGATGTCCGGTGAGACATTCATCCCAAGGCTCGTGGGCGGAGGGATAAATGACGCTTCCACGTATGCGTGTCTGTAGAATGACGGTATTGATGTTGGCTCGTTGCAGACGGTCGAGTATGTCGATAAGTTCTTTTTTCTGGCATTCAATGCCGGAATCGTTGTTTGCCTTTGTCCTTGGCCAGTCTATACCTCCTATTGTGGCAAGCCATACCGCCCGGATTTCATTTTTTGGATAGGACGCGGAATAGATGCTGGGCTGCGGCAAGGGAAGGCTGTCTTGGGCTGTGGCACTGATGCAGAAGGCTGTCCGGATGACTGCTGCGATGATGGTTATAAAAAGGTATTTGGTTAGATTCAGGAGAATATTTGGCATTGTGACTCTCAATTTGTAACACGAATGAGTGCTAAAGTTATAATTTGTTATTAAAATGGCGAACTTAACGCATGTTGTTACGCTGTTTGTTGCAAAGATAGCGAATTATTGTTACTTTTGCAGAGACGAACACAAACTAAAATTTGAAGATGACGACATTTTTGGTATCATTTGCCCTTCTTGTGTTGGGCTGTCTTGTTTATGGAGTGATTGTAGATAGGATTTTTGGTTCTGACGCAGCACGCAAGACTCCGTGCTACCGTTGTCAGGACGGGGTAGATTTTATTCCTCTGGCTACATGGAAGGTTTTTCTGATTCAGTTCCTGAATATAGCGGGAACAGGTCCTATATTCGGTGCTATACTTGGCATACTTTACGGTCCGGCAGCTTATTTCTGGATTATCCTCGGATGTATATTCGGAGGAGCTGTGCATGATTACTTTTCCGGGATGATTTCGATGAGAAAGAACGGTGCGAGTCTGCCGGAAATCGTGGGCGATGAGCTTGGGCGCGGTTCTCGTCTTGCCATGAGAGTGTTCTCGCTTGTGTTGATGGTGCTTGTCGGTACGGTTTTTGTTACTTCTCCTGCCGGTCTGCTTGCTTCGATGACTGGTACATGGGGATTCTGGGGCGGAGGATTGTTTTGGACAATCGTAATTTTTATCTATTATATCTTTGCCACTCTGCTTCCGATAGACAAACTTATCGGACGGATTTATCCGGTGTTCGGATTGGCACTGCTTGTGATGGCGGTGGGAGTCATGTACGGCATTTTGTGCAAGGACGGAGCTATGCCGGAGATTACGGAGGCATTCACTAATCATCATCCGACAAGCAATATTCCCATCTTCCCCGGTCTGTGCATCACCATTGCCTGTGGGGCAGTGAGCGGTTTTCATGCTACGCAGAGTCCGATGATGGCGCGCTGCATGAAAAGTGAAAAGCTGGGACGGCGGGTTTTCTATGGTGCAATGATTACTGAAGGGCTTGTAGCTCTTATCTGGGCGGCAGCGGCTATTAAGTTTGCCGGAATGGTGCAGGTGGAAGGGGATACTCCATACGAGAAACTGCTCAATGTGATGAGAGACCCTGAGACCGGAATGGCAAATCCGGCGATTGTGGTCAACAGAATTTGTAATGGCTGGCTTGGACGGACGGGAGCAATTCTTGCGATTCTCGGGGTTGTGGCAGCTCCGATTACAACTGGTGACACTGCATTCCGGAGTGCGCGGCTTATTGCAGCCGACTTCATGCACTATAAGCAGAATAAGGTGTATAAGCGTATGATTCTTTCATTGCCTTTGTTCGGAATCTCTGCATGGCTTATGTTTGTTGACTTTCAGGTGTTGTGGAGATATTTTGCGTGGGTAAACCAGTCGCTGTCTGTTTTGACGCTGTGGGCTATTACTGTATGGCTTGCTAAAAGGAGAAAGTTCTTTTATGTGTCTTTGATTCCGGCACTCTGGATGACGCTTGTGTGTACAACATATATCTTCATTGCTCCGGAAGGCTTTCAGCTTGGGCATACATTGTCATATACATTGGGAGGACTTGCGACAGTGGTTGCTTTGAGCTTGTTTGTGTATTGGCGGTTAGGTTTGGAGAAGAAAGACAATGGGTTTGTACATGAATAGAAGATTGTGCTGATGCTTGTTTGTATGTTCATATAATGCTTGTTTGCATATTGTATCATACTTATTGGCATGTTCATAATAATAAGGAGAACGATTTGTCCGGCATTGGACAAATCGTTTTTTTTTGTTCGTTTGAGTAATTCGGGGTTGCTGCTCTTCTTTGAGGATGGAGCAGGGCGGCATATACGGATTTTTTCCTTGAAAAAGAATTCTGTTGATGAACTTTTAATAGATAATTAGTGTTACTATTGTGAAATTCGTAAAAAAAACGGCATTATTGATGCTGCAAATTGAAAAGAATGAATAAAAAGTGATACATTTGTTTTTCAAAAATCTATTAATCTAAAAACGTAACAGTTATGAAGAAACTATTCTTATCTATGCTGCTTGCAGCTGTTTGTACAACAAGTGCTTTTGCACAGTTTAATAAAGGACGAAAGTATGTCAATGCATCTCTTGCCGGTGCCGGAATATCTTATAGTGAACGTGATGACTTTTCTTTTGGGTTGGGTCTGAACGCCGGTTATATGATTAAAGATAATTGGATGGTGCTTGGTGAGTTTGGAGTTGACTATTCGGATTCAAAATGGCACAGCTTGTCTCTTGGGGCAAAAGGACGCTACTATGTAGAACAGAACGGTTTGTTCCTTGGTGCAGGAGTTAAGTGGTTGCATGAATATAAGAATGTGAATGATATCCAGATTACTCCGGAAGTGGGCTATTGTTTCTTCTTGAATAAGAATGTGACAATCGAACCGAGTGTCTATTACGATATGAGTCTTACTGACTTCGCAGACTATAGTAAGTTTGGTGTGAAGATTGGTGTGGGTGTGTTCTTCTAAAACACTGCTATTCTCTCAGACTTGATATTTTTTGATTGATACAGAACTTCCGTACATTTTGCAGAAAGCAAATGTACGGAAGTTTTTTTTGGAGGGCAATGTGGATTTGAAAAAGATTACAATCCTTCTTGCCGGATATTTCAAAGCCGCTTGTGGTGGCAGATTGTTTACTTTCGGTTTATTCCTGCATTATTGAGGTATTCATTAGGGGTACATCCTTCGAATTTCTTGAATGCCGCAAAAAAACTGGAACGTTTGAATCCGCACATTTCCGAAATGGCGGTGACGGTGTATTGATTGTACTTCTCATCTTTTATCATGCGTTTGAACTCTTCCACACGGTATGAGTTGATAAAGTCAAAGAAGTTCTGCTTGACATATTGGTTTAGCATCTGGGACAGTTTTGCCGGAGTGCTTTCCACTGCCGCAGCGATATCCGTGATGCGGATGGACGGATTTTTATAGGCTTTTTCCTTGTCCATATATTGTTTCACTTTCTGATAAAGTTCTTTGCATTCATTTTGCGGAAGCTTGGCTTTCTGATACAGAGCCTGTATTTTGGCTTCATTTTCTTCTATGCGTCTTCTTTCTTCCTCTCGCTTGTGCTGCTCTACGGCTCTTGCTGCCGCAATTTCCATTTCCATCTTGTGCTTGTGCCGTATAGTCAGCCTAAGTTTGGTTTGACGCTTGCGCATTCTTATGAGTTTTCTTATCATGAGAAGCAGGATGACAAACATCACAATTTCGACGATGAACAGTAATGACGGAATCACATTGATGGTGTATGTGGTTGCTGTCGTCTCATGTCCTGCAATACGTATTTTCAGTTTGTGACTTCCCGGAGACAGATTGCTTATTGTGAAAGGGATACCATCGGTGCATGAACGGTATTCTTTGCCGTCGATTGACCATTCGTAATACCGGCCGCGGGTCTTTCCGTAGTTCAACAGCAATGGATATATGGACAGTTCCTGGCTGATAAAGTTCCATTCTATTGACAGCTCGTTATTGTCTATTAATGCCAATAGGGCTGCGGCTCCAGCATCACGGTCGTCTATTGATATGCGGTCTATGATGATTTTTCGTTTGGATATGCGTGTTAGTGAAGCCTGTTGCTTGGGAGTTACATACAGAAGTCCCCTGCCGTTTCCAAACCATAGTGTTCCGTTTTCTGTACATTGGTATTCCTGCTGGTTGAAACGTAAAGAAGGCAGGTTGTGCGATTCATTGAACTGGTAGTAATGCTTCAGGTTGTTGTCGAATAAGAACAATCCTTTGTCTGCCCCCATCCAGTATTTGTTGTCTATCTCGGCGATAAATGCTATGTTTCCGAGATTCAGACGGTTGTATATGTCAAGCTCTTCGTAATGGCTGAGGTCTGGACTGCTTCTATAGACAGAGGTCTCGGAGAATGCCATTACGTCGCCGTTGCTGCACAAATTGAAGTGCAGGTTCGGCTCTTCGTTGAAGAAGTTCTTGGGAAACTCTGTCGATTGTATAGTTTCCATCAAAGGATCATAAATGGCAAGATGTGTTATGGAACTAATCCATGCTTTGCCTGTCTTGTCGAAAAGAATATCCGACAGATAGACGTCCGGCAGACCGGAATTGCGGCTGTTAAAATGACGTATGACATTGAAATCCTCATCAAGTATGAGTACTCCCATATTGCTTATGGCAAAAAGGTGCTTACCGTCAGGGGTGGGGCATACTTTACTGAAGTTTCCACTGCGGAGAGCTTCATGCCCGTCCAAGTGCTGCAGTTCCAATGTGTGCGGATTGAGAATGCTTAGTCCGCACTCATAATTGGCGATGACGAAATGTCCGCTGAAGAATTTGATGTTTGTAACGATATTGCCTCCGATTTGTCCCGCATTATAATATTTAATGATGTCCCGTTTTTCAGAGACAAAATAAAGACCGTTGCGTGTGCCTATGGCAATATCGTCATCATATATGCAGAAGCTGCGTACCTGAAGATTCCGTGTGTCGAGATTCTTGTAGGCATATATGGAGAATTTAGGAGAACGGTGATAGTTGTGGCAGAAGCCTTCCAGATAAAAACCGAACCAGTTTATATTGGCATCATTGTCCCGCCAGTATGTATATATGGCATCGCTTGGCAAAAGATGCTTGCCGGAGGTTGAGTGGTATTCCGCAACAATGCTGTCAGTCTTTGTATTTATTGTATATGCACCGTTGCCGTTGGTCGCCACATAGAGAAAACCTTTTTTGTCGGTGTTCAGATCCGCTATGACATTTGCCTGAATGTCTATATAACGTGATGTTTTCCCTGACAAAGGATCGAACTTCAATAGTCCGCTATTATTGGTTCCGATATATAAATTCTGGTTTATAAGGCAGATTTTTCCCAGATATCCTGTCAGTATGGACTTATCCACATCATATTTCTGCATTTTCCTGTTTGGCAAGTCAAAATGTATGATGCGTTCATTGGTACATAGCCATGCTCCGTCTTGTTCGTCATATATAATGTCGTTGATGGCATTTCCCCTCGAAATGATACTGCTTTCTATCGTGATTATCTCTGCGTTATTGTCATCCTTATATATATATAATCCGGAATTACTTCCTATTAGCAGAGTCCCGTTTACGATACATAAGGAATTGACATATTCTATATCCTCGCATATCCTTTTGCATTCCAGATTTTGTTTGTCAATCCAGTATAGTCCGTTTCTCATTCCTGCCATGATTCTTCCGTCAGGCATTTCCACTATATCATAAACGGTGTTGCGGTATTTGTCGCAGTCCGTGCTGAAATTTATCAACGTATGCCCGTTGTAACAACTTACACCGTTGTTTGTGCCTAACCAGATAATTCCGTGGCTGTCTTTGAATATCTTAAAGACAGTCTCTCCTTGCATCCCGTCGAGAGAGGTTATCTGCTTAAGCTCATTCTCAGTCTGGATGGTGGTAGTATTATATAGGTTGTCATTGTTTTCCTGTCCATTTGCATGAGAACAGAAAAAAGAAAGGATGATAAATCCTGTATAAACGAAATATCGGAAGATTTTCATCTTGTTTTTCTTTTAGTTGGCTTTGCAAATGTATGTCTTTTATTCTTTTCATGCAAGAATGTATGAATTAAGTTTTGTCTTTTTTACAGAAAGGCTCTTGCTGGGTATTTTTGATGCTCTGTATAACGCTTTTAGTCCGACTAATTTATTCAGACTTTATTTGTTTATAGTCTAATATTTTGAAAATCTGTGTTATACATATATTCTGTTCCGAAATAATTTGGATGTATGATAATGAAGAAAAAAGTTTTGAAGATTTGCTTCTGTCTCTATAATTTTGCAGTGTACAAACAACGAAAACATACACTTAAAATCTGAACAATGGAAACAAAAATTAAAATTGACAACCGTAAGCTCATTGCTTCTGCATTTGAGACATACAGACCGTCGCTGATGAGTTATGTCTTTTACAGAATAAAAGATAAGGACGAGTGTGAAGATATTGTGCAGGATGTATTTCTTAATTTACTTGAGGTGGGTGATACCGTTTGTGCCGCTACTGTGAAAAGTTTTCTTTTTACCATAGCGCAGAACATCATCATAGACAGACTGCGCCGTAACATGAAGCGTATGGAGATTTACAGTTATATATATGACAACTCCACGACGTCAACGGAAATTACGGAAGAAGTTGTTTGTGCGCACTCGTTGGAGCAGGCAGAAAAAACGATGGTGGGCAATCTTTCAGAGCAACGTCGTAAGATTTATATGCTGAACCGTTATGAAGGTAGGAGTGTGGGCGAGATTGCTTCCTTGTTGAGTCTCAGTACGAGAACCATAGAAGCGCATCTGTTTCAGGGAAGACGCATTGTGAGAACCTATCTCAAGAAAGTGTGCGGCTATTGATTGAGCGCAGGTTGTGCAGATAAAGTGTATGTACAGAAAGAAAGTTAGTGTTATTAGTTATTTATATTTGTATTAGTTGTTTCAGGGGTAATAGGATTGTTTTTGTTGGGGTTTAATTAATGTGAGTCCGGTTGTGATAGCCAGACTCACATTTTTTATTTTGTGGTCTCCATTCTAATATATAGGATAGAGATTGAGGATATTGTATGTGGTAGAAAGAATATTACACAGAATGAGGCTTGCAGTCTGCCTATGCAGATAGCAAGCCTCATTCTGATGTTCTCACCTTATTATTTTCCCCACAAGCCTTCGCTTGTCATCTGCACTCTTTGCAGTTCACCGTTTTTCTTGTAGTATAAACGGTCGATGCAGAGTGAGCGTCTGTAGCTTGCGCCCGCAGTGTTGATGCCTCCGTTGTGGTAAACAAAATACCAGTCGCCCTTGAATTGAATGATGGCATGGTGATTGGTGTTGCTGTTTCCTGCAATCTCATTGAGGATGCCTTTGTATTCCCAAGGTCCGTTTATGCTCCGGCTCATCGCGTATGCAGTCTTTTCAGGGAATCCTACTGAGAAAGTCAGGTAATACCATCCCTTGTGCTTGTGAATCCACGGTGCTTCGGTGAAGAAGTCATAATCCTTGTGATTCTGCTGCTGGCTGTTGCGCGCCATGAGTGACGGTTGCTGCTCTGCGGGCAGTGAAGGCTGATGAATGCCTGGTATGCTTACCGGCATCACTTCGCTGTCGAGTTCCACCATGTTGTCTTTGAGCTTTGCATAATAAAGCTGTGTGTTTCCCCAGAACATGTAAGCCTGTCCGTCATCGTCCACCATTACTGTCGGGTCGATGTCGTCCCAGCTGATTCCTGTCCATTTGGTCGTCATGTCGTTGGTGACAAGTGCCTTCTCCGTAGGAACGAAAGGACCGGTAGGAGAATCGGAAACTGCCACTCCGACAGCTTTACCGTGTATCGTCTTGTGCTCAGCCGTGACATACCAGTAATATTTGTCTCCTCGTTTGATGGTCTGGCTTGCCCATGCCTGTCCGCTTGCCCATGGGAAATCTGTGGCACGCAGACGGTAACTGTGCTCTTTGAATGTTTTCATGTCCGTGGTAGATAATATGCACCATTCGTTCATGACATATCTGTTCTGATTGTCCGGACATTCGTCGTGTCCGGCATAGATATAGACTGTACCGCCATCTACCAGTGCTGCCGGGTCGCCGAGATACTTATACTTTACAAACGGGTTGGATGTGGCAGTGAATGTGGTATCCACACCCTGCTCTTTTTGCGCCGCAGCCGGCAATATTGCCACTGATAGCAGGGCTGATAGAATCAAATGTCTCATTTCTTTTCTGTTATTGTCAAAAGTTGAATATTTTTTGTCTGTTGAATGCTTGTGGGTATGTGTTGTCAGTGTGCCGTATAGAAATCCGTTATGCGGACGATTGCTCGTGAACACACTGGACAGAAATGCTCCACTTCGTTGATTTTCATGCGGCATTCCTGAGCCGGACGATACACACCCTTCGTCTGGTAGCCGCCTCCCTCAAACACACCCACTACTTGTGTGGCTTCATTAAGTGCTTTCCAGCCTTTCTTGTCATCAGGTTTTAACGTCTTGAAGTTCGGAATCTTGGCAGGAGGGGTTGGGATAGGGGTCTTTTTAGGAACAAGGTCTGCCCATTTGCTCTCAAAATCCACCAAAGTGGTGAGGTTAGGCTCCCACGGTTCTGTGTCTGCCGGATACATGGTTGAGTACTGGTCGTCATAATAATATTCATCGCCAAGTCCGCCGTAGGCATGTCCGAACTCATGTACAAGCACTTGCTTGAATGTCGAATGGTCGCTTGTTGAGAGAGTTATCTGATTGTAGATGCCTCCACCTCCGTATGTGGAAGAGTTGACCAGCACAATGATATGCTCAAACGGAACCCCGCTCAGTATGTCATACACTTTGTGAATGTCGCTTGTCATGAGGTAGCGGTCTGAGTAGAAAGTGTCGTAATGACTGTTTGTCGCGCTCCGTTTCCATTTTCCTTCGCGCGGCACACACGGTCCTCCGTCTTGCGAAGGACTTGCCACAGCCACTACGTTGAATCTGTTCTGCATACTCTTGAACGGTTCATGTCCGAAGATGGCATCAGCTGCTCGCTGTGCATCCTTGTAGAATTTGTCCATATCGGTCTCTGTATAGCCTTCTGCCACAATCGCAATATCTACACACTGGTCTATTCCGCCGTTTTTCATGATGTATTTGAAAGGGATACCGTTTTCCCCGATTGGACGTATGAGAATATCTGTCGGGTCGATGGTGTGAGTCAGTTCCGATGAAACCTTGTTGTGGACATCGGTCAGAGTAACGGTCACATCAACCGGCTGCTTTGGAAATGGCACGATATATGAAGTTTCAAAAGCCTTTCTCACCTGTGTAGCCTCTTCTGTCGTCTGCCACTCTTGAAACAAGGTAGAAAAAGTGTTGATATATATGATATTTCCGTTTTTGTGGTCACGTACAGTAATTTGTCCGTTTCCGTTAAGAAATTTCTCCGATAGTCTGTCTTTTCTTCCTGCCCATTGCGGCATGGAAAATGCCTGTTCGAAATAGATGGCTTGTGAGGCTGAATCACCGGCGAAGATATAGTCGAGGCGCAATGTCTTGTTCTCGAAATAATCGTCGAATTTCTGTGCTTCAGCACTGCCGATGGCAATAGCAGCGATAGCGGTAAGTAGAAGTCTTTTCATTCTGATGTTATTTAGTATTAAGTTTAATATTCTCTTATTGTGGACTTTGCTTGCCAAGTGTTTCCAACAAAGGTAAGAAAAAAGTTTTTATATGAAATGAGTGTGATGTGCATTTTTTGCTTTTCTTCGACAAGGAAGATAATTTTGTCTCCAAAGATGTAAAAATAAGGGCTTTTAGTGCCCCATAAAAAAATTTTTGACATCGCTTTTTTGAGGTGTGCTCCATTTTGACATAATGAAAGTGTTTTAGACAATTCTGTTTACATCTTGTTTGTTTTTCGCTAAAATAATGCCTTTCTGATTTTGTCAAATGTTAAAATTCCAAGCCCTCTGGCACGCTTCAAAATGAAGCGTGCCGAACTTTTCTTGAAGAACGAGGATTCTACGCACATTTTCAAATGTCTTTGTGAATTGTTAAATAGTGTTTCATTTTGGAACAGTTCTTTTACATTAATTTACTCTCGGCGAAGAGTTCTTGAAAAAAAACTACTAAGTTTTCAAATTTCCAGCGCACAGTTTTTTTCTTCACAGCGCACTGTAATTTTATTTGCAGCGCAGTAGAAATTCTCTCACTGTGCGCTGAAAATTTGACGGCAGCGCGCTGAAAAAATAAAAACAGTGGGAAGCGGAAAAAAAGACTGCGAGCTTCGGACGAAATGTTAAGAAGTGTATAATTTGTTGTTTCAGAAGAGTGTCTGAATAAGAACTTAAAAGCGAGTGTATTTTTTTGAGTGTTTGAGGGCAAAAATGATAAATTCTACTGTAAGATATTAATAATCAATATATTATCCGAATGCAAAATTCCACCGAAAAATTGCGTCCGACATGTTTTTTTTGAGGATTTTGAAAATTTTTGTATTATGTTGATTTTCAGTATTTTATCTTTGAGTGGGAATTTTTGTCTTTTTGTCCTCCGCAAAAAATCGCTCCAAATGTTAAATCTTCATTTTGGACGAAAATATCATTTTGTCACTTTGAAAAGTTGCATAAAACATGAGTTCCTTTATTTAAAATAGGTGTTCCTTATAGACACTTTTGTCGCTATCTTGTCCATAAAATGCACTTGCACATTTTTTATTAGAAGAATCTGTCGAGGACTCCAAAAAACTAAGACAAATAATTTTTCTTGTAAATGTTTGTTTACTGTG
Organism: Bacteroidaceae bacterium; assembly: GCA_017621515.1. Lineage (GTDB taxonomy): Bacteria > Bacteroidota > Bacteroidia > Bacteroidales > Bacteroidaceae > RGIG8745. The sequence continues at coordinate 335 of JAGASY010000097.1, read as the reverse complement.
GATTTTTATTTTGAAGTTGTTTCTACTAATTGATGAAAGTTAAATATGATGTAAAAAAATTAAAATACAGCGCATTCCGCAAAGGATGCACTATATTATGGTCGCCAAACTGTAATATATTGAACCAATGCCAGAATACGCCGTACTCGACAAAGATACAATTAAAAATCGAATAATGCCCCATCTCAGTGTAGCAAAACGTGGATATACCAGCCGGTTTGACCTTGTGGAAGTGGTCAATGCCATTCTTTATAAACTGAAGAGCGGCTGCCAGTGGCGCCTGCTCCCGACGGGTCATCTTTTTACTGGCGAGCCGCCGTCTTTCATCACCGTTT
>JAGASY010000096.1 GCA_017621515.1 Bacteroidaceae bacterium | reverse complement strand
GCTGCTGTTCCAGAATTTCCAAAGATCTATGCCCCGGAAGGACTCCCGCGGAAGCACCGCGGGGCTTCCGTTCCGAAAGCGAGTGCAAAGGTACAGCTTTCAGCCGGAACTCCAACACATCAGGGATTTTTTATGAGGATTCCATACGATTTTTGAGGCTTTTGGGGTGATTCGGGACAATGCGGATGGGCAAAAGATAAACATTGCGGGGTTTTCGCTTCTTTTTGTGCGGCCTTTCTCGCTTCCCTGCCGGATGCCCGCCGGACCGGAATGAAGGGGATGAAGGCTGTTTCTTCTCTCCCTGCACCTCCTGAGGAGGGTTCTGCGGGGCTGACGCTTCCTTATTAATAAGGTGTATTAAATTTATCACGGGAAATTATCATGAAGCGTATTTCGGGAAGCGGGGTGAGTGAATTTGGCTTATTAGACTGACTGCTCTTTTTGTCTTGTGGATGTTTTCACTGACTACTATGTATGATTTATGTGGTTGTATTTGTGGGATGTGCGCGCGGTGACGGAGGAGCCTGTGAATACACCCACTTAAACCCAATAAAAAGTACGCTGAAAATTTATTTTTCAATTTGACAAAATGATATTTTCGCCCAAAATGAAAATTTAACACTTCGAGCGATTTTTTGCCGGCGGCGAAGAGGGGAAATTTTTGTCATTGAGATAAACAATTGATAATCAATCCAATACAAAATTTTCAAAAACGCTCAAAAAATCGCGCCAGACGTATTTTTTTGAAATTTCTGGATCTTTTAGTAATCTGTTGATTATTAATATATTATGACTAATCTGAACGTTTTTATCCCCAAACACCGCCCAAAATCCATTCACTTTTAAGCTCCTGCTCAGACATACTTTCCAAGCAATAAATTATACACTTCTTAACATTTCAGCCGAAGTTCGCCGTCTTTTTACCCTTTTCCCAGTGCCTTTTCAAAAAATCTACACTGCAAATTTCTCCAATCTACTAAACGCGCAAATTTGTAGCGCACTGTCGCCGTCACCACAGTGCGCTGAAAAAGTTCCGACAGTGCGCCGGAAATTCGCGCACTTAGTAGATTGGAGAAAAGAACTCTTCGCCAAAAATAAACAAATGTAAAAGAACTGTCAAAAACGAAACATAATTTTACATTTCAATGAGGTGTTTGAAAATGCGCGTGGAATCTCCGTTCTCCGAGAAAAGTTCGGCGAGGCCGATTTTGACGCGTGCCAGAGGGCTTGGATTTTTAACATTTGACAAAATCAGAAAGAAAGTGTTTATACCCAATTTGCGACAATGTGATTTTGGTTGTCGGGGAATATTGTCATTTTGTCAAAATCGGAGAATCCCTCAAAAAACGATGTCAAAAAATTTTTTATGGGGTTCAGTTCTGTATCAAGCAAGACACTTTCAGTGCCTGTGCTTGTTCTGAAATGATTCCGACAAAAAAATAACGAATTATTGTGTATCCGTCCGAAAAGAGCCGATACAATTACTACCTTACAACTACAAAAGTTAGAGCCAGCAATCAAGTCGGCTCTTTTCGGACGGATACAAAAAAAGCCTTGCTTTCATGGCTGAAAGCAAGACCTTTTTATAAATATCAAATAGGAATATTACCTTTTTGGAATAGGCAAATACCAATTACCATTTTTCAAAGCATCATAAAGAGCGGCATCATAATTGTCTTTTCCTTTGCGAAGTGCCACCATTTCAGCAATGAAATCCGGATTGTTATTACGCATAGCACAACGCATGAGATCATAGAAACGATAACCTTCAAAGATGCCCTCAAGAGCTTCTTCCTGAAGAATGAGTTTCTCCACACGTGGAATACGGTATTCACGCTGTGCATTACCGGCCAACAATGCCAAGTTTGCATCCATAATAGCATCATAAGCTACAGAATCTTCTTTGGTTGACTCTTCTGTCAGTTCAGGAAGTTCCTGAATACCTGTAGAATCAGTTGGAATAGTATAATATACATTAAATTCACTATTACCGCAACCTAAAGAATGGACACCAACAGTTGTATATGTATCAGAACTTTCATAATCACGAGTTTGGAATACCTCTGTCGGCCAACTTGCAAGTGTTCCTCCACCTAATTGTATTTGTACTCCCACCGCAGAAATACGTTCAAGTTCATCTTTCGAAATCTTACTTTCCATCACAGTAGATGAAAGACCATATTTAAGCACAGCAAATGCAGTTTCAGGGAATCCCGCATGATTAAGAGCTTCCGCAAAATGCAGATAGAGCATCGTCACACGATAATACGGAATAGATTGAATTCTTGTATCCGGACCGGAATTTGAACTACTTGCTGCATACTTCATTATGTGTTGACGATCCTTGCTAAGGTCTGCATGATAGCGATCATTAACAGTAGATGTTTCATAAGTAGTATATAGACGAAGGTCTCCTTTTGTTAGTTCATTATCCCAAATCGTTTTCGAATTGCTATAGGCATATCTATATTCACCAGAAGACTGATATTTTAAGCAATAAATTTCATCCATAGATATTTCCCGGCTACGCTCTGAAGGATTAATTGGCACAAAATAGTTGTTCTTGTACTGAGAATTAAACATGGCATAAATTTCACTGTAAGTACCATCATAAGCACAAGTATCAAGAGGCAGGATACCCACATTCTTTGCTCTTGTATCACTTGTGAAACTATTTGAATATCCATCCATTGGTCTTCCATCGAAATTAACATTCATTTCACTCCATTGAGCTGCATACGGAGAAACATACGAACTATTCATTACAAAATAGTCATGATACAATTTAGCAGCCTCCAAGAAGTCATTCCTATTATTTGTGTATGATCCTCTCCAGAGATAAAGCTCTGCAAGCATGACGCGCAACGGTATAAAGAAATTCCGGCTTGACATAGATCTGATGGTACCATAGTTTGGCAAGTCAACATTCTTTGCCACATACTGTTCAAGGTCAGCAATAAAGAAATCACATATTCCCTGCATATTTACACGATTGGTTGCAGTATTAATAATTTCTTCTGCCGCATTAGCTGTGGTAATAGCCTTTGTCACAAATGGCACCTCTCCATAGTTCATTGCCAACTGAAGATAAGTCCACGCACGGAAAGTCTTGACAGCCACAATCTCTTTCTCGTAATAATATTCGTTATGAGTAATCAACGTAGAATCCACATAATCAAGGAAAATATTACAAGAATTTATCACCGAATAATAATCGGCAACAGAATTATATTCATTATCAAGAGATATTTTATTATTTGCAACTTCCTGCAAAGTTGTAGAAGTTGTAGAATTAATATCAACAAGATCGGCACGCAACTCTCCTAAAAGTATTGTACGATCGGCAAGCTTCTGCATACGATTAATAATTCCCATAACCTGATACATAGAATCCTTTGGAGCAAGATCTGTAGTAACAAGTGAATTGTCAGTCGTAAACATATCTTCACAGGATGTTGTAGCTGCTCCCAAAGAAGCCAGAAGCAGTCCTGAAAGTATTATAGATTTTGTTTTCATCATTGATTCAATTTTTATGTTATAAATTCGGCATTCGGACAGTACTCTGTCAGAACTCGGTAAATGTCCAAATGCCAAATTCTCAACGTTGGTTACAAATTAATCTTAACACCAAGCGTAAAGCTACGTCCATAAGTAAGACAGCCAGTATCTATACCCTGATAGAGTACACCGTTTGCACATGACACTTCCGGATCGCTACCAAGATACTTAGAAATTGTGAACAAGTTGTTACCGGCAGCCCAGATAGTCAGACCTTGAATGTACTGATTTTGTATAGGTAACTTATAACTTACTGTCACATTCTTAAGTTTCAAATATGAACCATCTTCAATCCATCTATCAGAGAAACGAGCATTACTCATAGGGTCTCCATACGTAATCTTAGGAATATCCGTAGTTTGTCCTTCAGCCATCCAACGACCAGTGAGGGACGTTGTTTGATTCATGAAAGCAGAACCGGATTCAAGTAATGCACGCTGGTAATTATAAATATCGTTGCCAATACAATAATTGAAATTAGCAGAAACAGCCCAATGCTTTCCGATAAAGAAATTAGCATGTATATTACCATATATATCCGGATTAGGATCGCCTATCACAGTTCTATCTGCATCACTTATTTCTCCTTCTCCTGTAAAATCGACAAATCGCATATCACCGGCCTTGAAATATTCTCTGCCACCAGTAGAATTAACCATATACAGACCTGCAGCAGTTGCCTCCTCAGTAGTTTCAAATACTCCATTTGTCTTATAGCCATAGAAAACACCAACCGGCATACCCACCTTAGACAATATTGTCGCATTATACATGTCCGTAGTAAATTCTTTTTTGCCTTCAGGAAGTTTTGTCAACTCATTCTTGTAGTGTCCCATACTTGCACCCAATTCAAACTTGAACTTTGGAGCATCAACGACTTTTGCATTGAAAGCAAAATCAAATCCCTGATTTTTCATAGCTCCGTCGTTAGTCCAATAATCTTCCAGACCAGCCACATAAGCAAGTGTACCAAGCGTCAAAAGATTGTTTGTCTTTGAATAGAAATAATTAAATTTCAAATTCAAACGATTGTTGATGAAATTACCTTCAAGTCCAGCATTGAAACGGTTTGTCGTTTCCCAACGCAACTTAGTATTTCCAATGTTTGTTATACCTATACCAGATACACTGTTTCCAAGGAAACTCTTACCAGCCATATAAGTAATAGTTGCATTGTTGTCAATAGCATCGTTACCTACAGATTCAAAACCTGCATTCACTTTCAGCATATTCACACCTTTGTTCGGATGAAACCAAGACTCATTACTTATAACCCATGCACCCTGAATAGAAGGGAAAAGTCCCCATGCCACATTACAGAACTTCAAGCCAGCATCAGTTTCCTTACCGAAACGCGAAGAAGTTTCCATTGACAATGAACCCTGCAAATAATATTTCTCCTTATAATTATAATCTACATTCGCATAATAAGCAAGAGAGTTCCATGAATCATCTACACCTATAGTCTCCTTATATTGAAGGCCTGTAGAAAGGTTCGGAGTCTTGTCATTACCAGTGTTGTAGCCATAAAAATTAGAAGAAGAGAAAGTGTCGTTCATATATCGAACACCTCCAAAGACATCCAGACGATGAGCACCAAGAGGTATAGCCCAATCGAAACGGGTATCGCTGAATATGGCATTATGCTTCGTAAACAAAGAAGACTTCGTATTATCTATCCGTCCCTTATTTTCAAGATTGAATGAAGGCATACCTATCACAGGAGTATAATAGTCTTCATTAAAACTCTCCATTGTATAACTGAATCTCTCCTGTACAGAGAAGTTCTTTGTAGGCTGCCATTTCGGAGTCACTGCAATATTCACAATGGTATTGTCAACAGAGTTCTTATTCTTGTCATCAGCATTCTTCAGAATTGCCACCGGATTGGCAAGCGAAGCAGAACTTCCAAGCACCTCGCTAAGATAGGTATCTGCATCTGAATAGAATGTAGAAGGCTTACCATCTGTTGAAAAGTCATAAGGACTCAAGAACGGAGCCTTTGCCAAAGCAAGGAATCCGGGAGCAGCCACCGATACGCTTGAGAAATCGGAAGACAATCCGTTATCACGCAAATTACGTGTAATATTCGAATATGAAGCGTCAAAGCGAGTAGTAATCCACTTACTCAACACTATATCCGTGTTAAAACGAATGTTGAAACGAGTAAAATCATTCTCTTTCAATGTTGCCTGTGCATTTGTATATCCTACAGAAAGGTTATAATTTGCCACATCATCACCACCCTGAATATGTATGCCATAGTTCTGTGTTATCGCTTCCTTATAGACTTCATCAACCCAATCTGTATTATTATGGTACATATTATAATAATAATAGTTAGGATCATCGTTAAGAAACTTAAAGTCTGTAAGCTTTGTTCCTGTCGAGCCTAAAAGTTCAGAAGTATAAGCACGATATTGAGACGCATTCATCATGTCCATAGACTTCGGCACAAGTTCAACTCCAGCAGAGAGATTCACGTCAATCCGCGTAGCCATACTCTTGTTGCGCTTAGTATTAATCAAGATAACACCATTTGCAGCTTTAGCACCATAAATGGCTGTACCATTCTTCAATACTTCCACGCTTTCAATATCATCCATGCTGACACCTGCAAGAATATTATTGAAATATCCCTCGTGTATCATGTCCTTGTCATAGAGCATGTCATGTATGACACCATCTATCACAATCAACGGCTGCGCATTTGCATTCAAAGAGTTATAACCGTTTATGAACATAGACATACCTACTCCGGGAACAGCAGAACGAGAGATAGAACGGACATCAGCTCCCAATCTGTTCTGAATTTCCTGTTCTATAGAAACGGCTGTAGATTGTTCAAATCCGGTAGTACCAACAGATTTACTTGCAGAAACATGTGATGTATAGTCTCCAAGAAATTTATCAGAATACAGATTCATGTCCACATTCTCAGTACGTCCTCCTATTGGTGTCTGAATCAAGCTATAACCATCCAGTTTAGCACTCAAAGATGTAACAAAAACGGGCACACTAATTGTATAAGTACCGTCCTCGTCTGTCATAGCCGTATAAAAACTATTGTTAAAGGCTTTTATCTGCACACCAGCAAGAGGTTCTCCTGTAGCAGCATCTAAAACCTTACCCTTAATTTCAACCATAGGATATTTTTTCTGCGACTTCACTTCACGCTTTGCAGGAGCCACAGGAGCTTCCGCCTCATCCTGAGCCGACATAGGAAATGTTCCCATGAAGAAAATCATTGCTGCAAGTCCATACTTACAAACCTGCTGCATATTTCTGTTTGGATATAATAGCATATTTTTCATTGTATCAAGATTATTCTTCATCAATAACTTCATCTTTGTGAGGTTTGAATATAATAGACTCTATAACCAACTCGCGAGAATAAGTCTTTCTCTGCGGAGAACTTACATAAGACTGCAATTGGAACATAATACCCGCCTCACTTTCTCCAAAGAATGTTTCAGGAAAAGTATATGTATCAATAAACACAGTGTCTATATCATTATTCACATCATTGTTGTAATTCTTTCCACCACCACAAGCGTATGTTCTTGATTTAGGGAAATTGCCGTTTGCATCCTTTATGAAAAGGTTTGCCTTAAACTGACAAGGTTTAGCTTCTCCTGCCTCCGTTAATCTATCACTTGTACCATAAATAGATGAAGCCATTACTACATAAATATCATAAGTACCGGATAATACACTATTCACCTTAAAAGGTATAGTCGGATTTGCAGAAGTAGTGGTAGGCACAACATCCAAAAACATCCGTGATGAACCGTCCTCAAAAGTCCACGTTATCGGAGAATACGTACATGTCTTCAAATATTGCTCATCCGTATTTATATTTCTTACAAATTCCGGTTCCACCTTTACTTTAGTGAAGAAAGATTCATATATAGAAAAAGGAATCTCATCATATTTATACAAACGTCCATTACTGCACTCCACGATTTCAGCCGGATTAGCCAATACTCCATTTTCTGCAAATGGATTATAATACACATTCTGCTCTGGGGTGAACTTTGAATATGTAGAAGACATCAAAGAGTCCGTGTAATGAATATTTGCATTCATATTAAAATAGCAATCCCTCATTGTATATATATTTGCATATAGTTCCTGAAGAGAATCACGTCCTACAATACTGGAATGCAAATTAAACAAACTCTTTGTCTGCTCATAACGTTTACGATAAGCTTCATTTGTTATACCTATCGCCCAATAGCTTGAATCCTCATTGTTGATAATTGCATCAAGCATATTCATCACCTTGTTGTTAGCAATCATCACAGAATCCACATAAATACGGTTACCATTCTCATCCACACCACGATATACACTGCGTGCCTCGTCAAGAGAGTCCTCTTCGTATGACAAAAGGAACTGATACATGTCAGACAAATCCGTATCAGACTCCAACTGTTCGTAAATGTTTGGTCGGAAAGGTAATTCTGCATGCACTACATGCAAAATGCCGTTCTTACAAAGATTGTTTCTTGAAGAAACAAGTTTCCCATCGACAAAAGCCCCTTTTATGGCAAGCTTTTTGTCATTGAGCATCATCAGATCCTTATTGTTTCCCTCAGAAATGGAATAATTATAACGAGTAATATGGTTTTTTATAAACTGTCTGATTACAGTTTCTTTGCCACCAGCTTCAATCTGTGCCATCAAAGCAACTTTGTCAAAAGAGCCATTGACAGGTGCAAAGACTGTATAAATCTGTTCCTTATTAAGCACCTCGTCATAGCCTGTAGCCTTAACCACTTCACAGAAATCGCTCAATGAATCGGTTGTGCTCAATTGTTGATATAGAGACACATCACTCACTCCACCAGCATTGGCATCATAATGATCATCCCATGTATCAGAACAAGAATAGCATGTAGCCACAACCATAGCCGTTGCCACTCCTGCGTGGATTGTTCTTATTAGTTTTTTATTCATATCCTCTATACTCTTTTATCGAAAAATCTTTCTTTATTCTGTCAGCCGTTCCAGAAGAACAGCTGACAGAATTATCAGATTTCAAATATCAATTATTATAAAATTTTAGTGTTTGTCTTCCGGGAATGCCTCATTGTTATACACACTACTTGGAACAAGCTCAATGTAGTCAAAAGCAAACTCTGAGTCATCAGATTCCAATTTCTGCTGTACTCTTATATAGCAGTTAGTCTTACCATCAGTATGGAACTGAGTAATCACCTTACGCAAAGTATTGTTAAATGTTCTGAAAGCACCTCCACGAGCAGCAGTGTTCTGATCTGATGAACAGTATGAATCAGGTCCCTTCATCCATCCGTTGTTATGGAAAGACTTATCGAAGGCTGCAATAGCTTCCTCATCACCCAAAGCCTCATCACTGCGCCATCCAATATTATTTGCATTCATACGCATGTCAAACGGAATACCACAAGGTTGTAAAGCACCATCATCACCATATTGGAAATAAACCTGAATAATTCCACGACCTGGGAAATCAATACAAGTAGCTATACGGAACTCATACGTACCTTCCGGCAGAGGAGGAAGCTTAAACGTAAAGTCATAATTTCCAGAAATGGTCAACTCATCACCACCGTATGACCAGAAGTTTAAGAAACGGTTTCTCACATGAATGTGTGTTTCCGGGTTCTGGAATGTAAAGTTCTTCACATAACCAACCTTGAATCCAACAGCATGGGTACCATTCACATTCGGATCTTTAGAGTTTGACCATAGAGCATATCTGTTATTGAAAGGACCGCTTCTTGCATAATGTCCACGTGCTCCACTCGACATAAAGTCAGGTGAAAGAGTTGTTGCGTCAATACGGATACGCTCATTGAGAACCACCTCCTGTGTCTCACGTCCGTATGAAATAATGTCACTGATATAATGATAAATACCGTTTCTGGCATTATGGTCACCTCCGGCTTCACTCGAAGTATATACTCGTGCACCCGGCACAAAGACACCTCTTCCATCCGGATTCTTACCGAGACCACGACGATTCAAGAATATGCCAAGGTCTCCAGTACCTTTGTCACCAGTTGTCGGATGAGAAATCTTCATGATACTGTGTGGCATCATAGTCTCATACCAATCTGCTACATCCCAAAGTCTGTGCTTGAAGTTATTCTTGAACAATTCATTGTTCTCTACAGCCATACCATCATATTCAGCCAAACGATCCAACAAATGGTATGAGATGAAACGGTTCAAAGAGTTCCTTCTATCTGTCAAATCTGTCACCTGTGCATCTTCCGGATACATGTCGTCATATATTTCAGCAGCCAGCCTCTTCATGTCCTCCAAAGACTCCACACCGTGAGCACGGAATACAGAGTCCGGTTCCACAAATGCCGTATATTTAATTTCACGGTTCTTACTGTAATATACAATATCAATCTCACTCGCTGTCTTTATAGGAAGTCCAATGGCTATAGAATCCACACTTGGAGTTGCATACGAATCATCCTTCCAGTCCATCATCAACAAATCAAGTCCCGTTGCATGCAAAGCCTCATAGAACAAGGTTGCATTAGGGTCTTTGCCAATCATATCAGGAAGCATATCTGTAGATGAAACCAACACCTTATCTATTGTATGGACAACACCATTCTTCACAGAGTCATCCATCAGCTCAAACTTAGAAGAGTTGTTCAAATAATATGAAAGCAATATTTCACCCGGAACAGATAAGGAATCAGCGAGATATGTCACGCTTATCGGTCTGTCGAGCATATTTGTCAAAGACTCTCCTTCCGTATAGTCAGTCGTATAAAAAGCCTGCTTAATAATATGCGTATAAGCGATGGTATCGCAATCTTCCTTTGTAAGTTGATTTACAGATTCCAGTCCAAGTCCGGACAAATACAAGTCTATCGCATCATTAGTAGGAGCAAATACAGTATATTCACCATAGGTTCCCAGCAAATCAAGCACCTTAGAACGATCAAGAATAGCGACAAACTCGCTGAACTGTTCACGCTCACTAAGATAATCCTTTGCCATTTCACCGGTAAAGGTATAATAGTTATCTGAACCCGGATCATCAGAACAACCCACAGTGATTGCCTGCATCATGGAGAACAGTAACGCTATAAAAGCAAGATTCCTTATTTTCAAAAACATCTTCATAATCCATTAATTTTTTACAGTTGTTTTATCTTGTACATAAGCAGGATTCTGTACCAGTTTCGGATTTGCATCCAGTTCCGACTCATAATACGGAGTGTACATGAAGTCCAACATCGCCATCTTGATTTTCATCACATTCGCATTGCTGGCAAATTTTCCGCTCAAGCATTCAGCATAATGCCCCGTATTACCTTCGCGACGTGCTCTACGTACAAGGTCATAATAACGCTTTCCCTCAAAGAGCAATTCACGACGACGTTCCGCTTCCACCAGATTCACATAATCAGTCTGTGTTGTAAACTGACTCTGGTCTATGATATTGGTTGTAGAAGTCGGTGTAGAAGCACGGTAATATACAGCACAAACAATGTTGAACGCATCATCATAATACTCCTGAGCAGTAGAATATACATTACCATACGCAGCTTTGGTTTCCACCGTCTCGTCTCCACCTTCCGTATTGTCGCTATCTGCATTCTGGGATATATAACCGGCAAGCTGAACTTCAGCCTCCGCCTTCATCAACATGATGTCAGTCAAACGGTAAATAATCCAGTTTGCAGTATTAGCACTACGATAACTCATTTCTCCGGCAGCCCAATTTGAAACATTTGTACCTACCTTTACACCAACCGTGCGTGCCACATATTTACGAATATGATAATTGCCGCTCTCACCCGGATAAGTAAATCCTTCCGCAGCACGGCGATCCATACAAGTAAATATATTGGATGTACCAGTAGAATATGTTGATGATATACCACTTTCCCCAATAAGATTCTCACTTGCCTCCAAATATGCACCTACAGTTTCTAACGAACCATAGAAGTCTTTGATAGCGTCATTTCTTTCAGATTGATTGTCCGGGAATGTCAACTCAAATATGCTCTCAAAGCTGTTGCCATCACAGAATATCTTTGTATAACCTTCCGGTACTTCCAATGCAGTACCTCCTCCTGTAGAAATCGTGGAATTTGATACTTCCGAAAGTAGTGGATAACCATAAGTATTATAACATGTAGTACTTACTTGACGCTTGAGTGTACCAAATTCGTCAACATCATACTGTTTAATCTTATATTCAATTACCTTGTCACAATACTCCACACACTTCAAATAATCTTCGCATGCTTTTGCAGGAGAAACATTCGCATCAGAGGCTCTCCACAGATACATATCTGCAAGCAAAGAATAAATGGCATTGCGGGTAATACGTGCCGTATTGTCAATCTCTGTTACATATTTGCGTGGCGCAAATTCCTTGACTTCTTCCAAATCCATAATCAAAGAATCAAGAATGTTCTCATGCTTTGATGCAGGAAGCTGAAATTCCTGCGTATCGTCAATAGAAGGATCCAGGATAAAAGGCACATCCTTATATGTACGAATCAAATAGAAATAGCATAATGCACGAATGGCTTTCACCTCTGCAAGATTCGCTTTAAGATCCGATTCTGTATAATTCGGGTCTTTTTCCTGCACCTGAGGAGCGTATGCAATCACTGTATTACAGCGATTAATTGCAGTATAGACTACTGCCCAGTCACATGCAGGTCCGTTAGACTCAAGCAGATTACCATTAATCATATTTCTATAATCAACTTTTTCTGTAGCCCTTAAACCAGCCTGCACATTATCAGAACGGAGTTCACTCCAAGTGATTAGTTTTGAAATAAAATCCGTATTAGACATACCGGTATAGCAAGAAGTTACTACACTCTCGACATCCGATTTGTTTGTCCAATAATTTTCAAGGACAACCTCATTCAGTGGCAACATTTCAAGATCACAGGAAGTAACTGCAAGACCGGCGAAAGCTGCCAAACCTAAGATTCTTATTTTATTTTTTATATTCTTCATAACTGTAATCTAAATTAGAATGCAATTGTTGCACCAAAAGTAAACGATCTCTGACGCGGAGTACGTGAATCATCATAACAAGGATTCCAACCAGCCTGCGCAACTTCCGGATCTGCACCAGAATATTTGGTGATACAGAATACATTGTTCACTGTAAGATAGAAACTCAACTGGCTAAGTCCCCACTGCTTGATAAGCTTAGAAGGCATTGCGTATGAAAGCTGTGCATAATTCAAACGCAAGAATGAACCATCCTCAACAAAGCGGTCACTTCCAAGCCAGTTAAAACCAGTCTGATACAATGCACGAGGCACCAAAGCAACATCACCTTCTGAGTGCCAACGCCAGTTAACACCCTGTGTCTGGTTGTTATTATCATACATTCCTTCTGCATTCATACGTGCACGATTGATAATCTTATTGCCTACACGATAGTTGAACTGAAGATTGAGCGACCATCTGTCATACGTAAGCTTAGTACCGAAACCACCAGTAAGTTTTGGAAGTGAACTACCAAGATAAACAATATCAAGTTCATTTATTTGTCCGTCGTGGTTGATATCCTCATACATAGCATCACCACCCTTAAATTCATATTCTCCAGTACCACCGTAGTTGAACATCATAGGCTTTGCACGACCATTCTCATCAAAAATCACCTCTCCATTAGCATTACGTGCTACCGGAGCATTAGGACCGCTCAAGCCTTTGATTTCTTCTTCGCTGTATTCACTATACTGATATACACCTTTATAGCGGAATCCATATATTGACCCAAGAGGATTATTAAGCTGTACACGTGAAAGGTATTTTCCATTCTCGTATGTAAAATCTCCGTTTATACCTTCCAACACAGTAGGATCCATTTCAAGGATTTCATTACGGTTGTTTGCAAATGTAATATTAAAGTTCATGCTGAACTTGCCAGCCTTTACCACACGATTTCCATTAATGTTGAATTCCCATCCCGTATTGCGCATAGCTCCTACATTAGACCATGCAAGTTCAGAGAATCCACTTGAACTTGGTATTCTACGATGCTCCATCAGCAAGTCAGTAGTCTTCTGTGTATAGATGGAAATGTCACCATTAATCATGTCATCAAAGAATCCGAAGTCGAAACCGAGGTTCCATGTCTCTTTACTTTCCCATTTCAATCCCGACAAGCGTATGTTGTTCGGTTGAATTGATGTATTGCCCACATAAGAACTTCCTGAACCATATTTACTGTAGAAGAGGTATTCTGCACCCGGCTGGCGTCCTACAATACCCCAACCCGGACGGATAGACAACATACTGAGCCATTTCACTTTCTCCATCCACGGTTCATCAGAAATGTTCCATCGAGCAGAAACAGCAGGGAAAAGTCCCCAACGATTTTCAGCACCAAACTTAGTAGAGCCGTCATAACGTGCTGTTGCAGTGATAGCATAACGTCCTTTGTAAGCATAGTGAACCTGCATCGTGTAATAGTTGCTCTTCCACTGACCGAAAGAGTTGCTGAAATCCTTGATGACACCATCACTTATCGCAGAAGTGATATCACTGGTTGCAAGACCGTACTTCTGCACATACTGTCCGGTAGAGCTACCGTCCAAATACTGCATACGTGCAAGGACAAGCAAAGAGTTATCCTCATTATTGAAATGCGGCTGGAAAGTGAGCGTATGAGTAGTTGTCAAACCATGACTCTTATATGATTCATTGGAAGCACGGTTTGCATATTCACCCGACCATCCTTCAGAAGACAACATTGCCGGCAAGAAAGCCTCCTCGTCCTTCGAGAAGATATCAAAGATGATACGTCCTTCGTAAGTCAACTTCGTTTGTCCTGCCTCTATACCCAACAAGTCATACTTCAAAATAAATTCAGGAGAAAGTTTGAGTGTCTTCTCGTCATTCTTTGCCAGATTAGCTACGGCTACTGGATTTGGAATCTTAAGCTGGTCACTCAACCTTGAAGACGTCAACGTTCTGTTCATCGTATAATACTGTCCAGTTGGCACTCCATCTGCGTCCTCTTCATATACAGCAAGGTTAGGCATCTTCTTATATGCAATGGCAAGAAGATCGTCGCCATCGTTTGCATTCTTTCCGTTTGTCTTATAGTTCTTCTGATTCTTAGTGTAAGTCAAGTCAAAGTTTGTTGACACAGTAATACGGTCAGATACATAGTAGTCGAGAGCTACACGAGTAGTAAAACGATCGAGATGCTGCTTGATGACAGTACCGTTCTGGTTGTCATAACCTCCAGATACACGGAAGCGTGCTTTCTCACCACCACCGGTAAGAGAGATAAAATGCTGGTGATTTGCACCGAACTGAGTCACCTCCTTACGCCAATCCGTATTGTTATTGAACATCTGGTAGTCTGGCTTATCCTTATCGTAGTTCAACTCCCAAACATAAAGTCCACTGTTCTTGTCAGAATAAGAATTGTTCAAACCAGGATTGAAATAAGCCTCTTTAAGATACATTGTATAATCATCACCGTTCAACACCTTGAGTCCTTCAGGAGACCATGCACCAGTGAAACGATAAGAATACTGTACCTTTGTCTTTCCTTTCTGTCCACGCTTTGTCTTGATTTCGATAACACCGTTTGCACCCTGTGAACCCCAGATTGCTGTTGCAGCAGCATCCTTAAGCACACTGATGGTTTCAATATCCTCAGGGTTTACATTCAAGAGTTCTGCGAACTTTTCCTCATTTGCATTGTTATAATCAAAGTCAGCGTCAGCATCGTTTGTCCAAACATTGCCGTTCACCACGATAAGCGGGTTGGCATTACCGTTGATGGTGCTGACACCACGAAGACGCATAGTCGTACCAGCTCCAAGGTTACCGGAATTTGCCACGATATCGAGACCGGCAATACGTCCTTGGAGAGCTTCATCCACACTTGTCATGGCAAGACCTTCAAACTCCTTCATGCTGATGGTCTGAGAAGCCACAGACATTTCTGTTACAGGAATGGCAAGTCCACTTGTCTCTGTCTTCTTGACTGCCTTTATCACCACCTCCTGCAACTGAGTGGCACTCTGCATTTTTATTTTAAATACTTTTTTGTCAATAGGAAGGACTACAGTCTTATATCCAATATAAGAAATCTGAATCTTATCCTTCGGATTAACTACACGAAATGAGAAGTTACCGTTGATATCAGTAACTCCGTGGGCAACGATACGCTTGTTATTGTCAACCTCGACCACATTCACCATCATCAACGGTTCTATATCATCGGAGACATTACCTGAAATTACGTCGCCCGCTGCTACTTGCGCCTTAGTGAATGTGCAAAAGCAAGCAAACAGCAAAAGCATTGATATTATTCTTTTCATGGCTGAATTTATTTACGTAGTTTAGCTTCCTCTTCTTCACCTTCTCCACCCTCTTCATCACCTGTAAGGATATCGTTAGGGTCGTATATAAACTGCTTAGAGCTATACAACAACGGATGGTCAACGGCATGAACCACAGCTGTAGAAGATGTGGAAATCTGTACTGCATCGGCACGAGTAGAAGCAGAAACACTTGATGTGTTCATCCAACATTCACGTATCATACCATTATAGCATACGCTCTTGTTCACTTTCTGCGCTCCACTATATACACCCTTGACCGTCAAGTCCGTACCGTCAACAGTCACAGCAAGTTTATAAGGACGTCCGGTAGCTGCATTGGTTCTTGATGTTTCATAGTTACCACTCTCAAATCCTTTGTCGATAAACACAGAATTATCCTGTACATGATACTTAATGAAATTGAGCATAACCCTTCTCAAGTGAGCAGCAGAGTCTGTGGTCTCACCCTCTTCATCCATACTAACAGCTTCATCATACATTTCTATTGTAGGAAGACCTGCTTCATAAGCTTCCTGCATCGCAGCATTAGTCGGTGCATAAACTGTATAATGGTATGAGTTGAACAGATAATTTATGTTTTCTTTCTTGGTATCCGCCGGTACATAGATCAAGTTACCCTTCTTAGAAGCAGAAGTCCAAGAGTTGAGTGTTACAGTCTGAGCAAATGCACCAACCGTTGAAACGTACTCATAGAATTCAGAAAACTCATCATTGCCTGCCAAGAAGTCGCTCAAAGCATTTGACGAAGTCTGAACAGGTGCCTCATCAAGTATATAAGCCTTTCCGTTTTCCATATTATATATCTCGCTCACAGCAAGAGGTGCGTTCTGTTCCACCTGCCAGCCGCCATAGACTTTCAACTGGCTCGGATTGTTCACATCAACCTTACCTTCCACCTTGACAAAAGAATTTCCTTTAGTTCGGTAGAAATGCTTTCCATCCTCAATATCGCCAATGACAATGGCATGTTCAAGTATGTCACGAAGACGGTCGTAAACAGCATCACTTCCACCAGGGAAACCATAAAGAGGTGCACTGGAAGGTGTAACCTTTCTGATGAAATCACCTTTAGCCCATGTTCCGTCAGGCTGCTGAACATATTCGTATGTATTAGCAAATATCGTCTGATACTCAGACTTCGCAGTCTCATCAAGCTGGAACTCCCAAATGACCGTCTTATTCAATCCGAATGACACAGGATCCACGTATGAAAGCAATCCATCATTTGTAGGAATGAAAAGACTATACTTTGTCACCATTGAATTAAGGTAAGCATCGTAGTTGAGCAATTTCACGGCCCTATAGAAGATGAGCATGTTCTCGTTGATGAGTGCAGGGAACAAGACAGAAGAATAGGTTGTAGGTGTATATACCTTATTTGTTACATATACAGCACCGTTACATCCGAGAAGCACACTGTCTATGTTTTCTTTGCTCACTCCCATCTCCATGTTAGCATCATCAAGGATAGTCTTGAACTTGCTTGGAACAGAAGATGTGAACGAAGTCAACATGTTGTTGTTGATGAGTGCAGCCAACACCGTGTTTGGCACAGCATCCCATGAACCATATCTGTCCTTAAGCACAGAACCACCTCCGTTGTTCCACCAGTCTTCAAGAGCGGCATCGGTCGGAACAAGCATGACAGCCATATTTTCCATAGAAGTAGAGTTGTTCGGAGCATACGTATTCCACCCCGGATCAAATTTCAGCAGTCCATCAAACAAGTTTCCGTCATTATCCTTATCCAACACATTACTTATAGTGGTTATTGTCGAAGAACCGGATGTAATTGTAGTAGTGGTTGGAGCAGAGAGATTTGAGAAATAACGCTTTGCATACACAGAATCATAGTGAGTACCCTTATTCTCATTGTAAGCATCCGTAGCAGTCCTTCCCACATAAATCGGAGCACTGTAGCGTTCAAGAAGCGAACTGAACTTTTGTGTGGCAGGAGATTTACGTATCACCTCCGCCATATTATCAAGTGGAAGAATCACCTCATTCACTTCATGCACAAATCCGTTCTTACAGAAAATGTTTGCATCAATAATCTTTGCCCTGTTCACGTATGCATCATCACTCTGTCGCGTACCTGCAGGGTCATTATAGAGAAAGTCCACATCCTCACTTGTGATGTAGTTCTGTTCCAAGAAGCGCGGCATGAAATGAATCATAGGCGCTGCACCGGAAGCATCCTTGAAGAGCACAAACTCATCCTTGCTGAGCAGCTTCCATGCTGTCGTTGTCGGGATTTCTGCATCCGTCTTCTTGTAAATAGCCACCGAGTCGTAAATGCTCTGCGACGAACTGCGGCGCATACACTCACCTTCTACGATACCGGCATCGCCTCCAAGGCTGGAAAGCATACTTGTCGTATAAGGGTTGTCGATCATCGCTGAACGCAAAAGCATCTTTTTCTGCGCCTCACTCAAATCCTCATAACGCTTCACACCCCATGAGTTGCTCTGATAGAACCTTGAAAAGGCATCATCATTGGCAACAAACAGGGTCTTAGAACCAGACTTGGACAGCGTTTCAGTCTCTCCAAGATCATCAATCAGGTGCAGGAAATTCTTAAAGTCTCCTCTTTGCTCCATATAACCATAGATACTGTTCAAGCCTGTCGGCTGTTCAGAATCAAGGTCATAACCATCTTTGCAAGAGAACGACATAACACCTGCAGCACACAATGCACCTCCTACCAGAAGGTGTCTGCATAGTTTTCTCCTCTGAAAGTTATACAACATAATATTAGAATAGATTATTTCTCTCTATTTGTTAATTAATTTATTCTCACTCCTTTAAGATTATGCACACAGACGCAAGTTTCATGCTACTATATGCCCAATGCAAAGGAACGAAAATTCTATTAGAAAAACAATTTTTTACTACAAAGTTTGAAGTCAGGTTAGAATTTTAACAATCGCCGAAACAGAAAAGCCCCAAAAAGGAATATATCAGCAAGGAACATAGGTATTTAATACACCTTAAACAGCAGATCACAGAATTAACAATAAACAGGTTATTTAACATTTAAGTAAAGTGTTTTTCACAAATAGAGAAGTTGTTTTTGGACTAAAATTGGCAGATTCTTCACGCATTAAAACAAGAGTTTAAGTGGGTGTATTCGACGACTCCTCATGTTATTTTGGCAGTTGCATTTAACAGACTCCTCCGTCGCTACCGCGCCACCTCCCCTAACAGGGAGGAGCCTATATACCTCACCTTAAAAAAGACTATGATGCAGGTGTATAGCATTGACAACCAACATGGTAACTTGGCTTCTCCCCTAAGTTAGGGGAGGTGGCGCGGTAGCGACGGAGGAGTCTGTTAAATACAACTGCCAAAATAACATGAGGAGTCCGTCGAACACATTCACTTAAGTTCTACCTGCAAACTTCCTACTTCTTCTTTCCCCAATAAGTTTTCGTGCCATTAGCAGTATATCCGCCACACACGATTGTTGCCTTACGCGGGGAAGACTCCCAGTCAAGCTCTCGTCCGAGACAGAGTTCAATTTTTGTTCCGGACGACAAAGTGACATTAAGTCTGTTATTGTCGGAATCAAATGCAGCAGTTCCGGTAAGTGCCCCGGAAAGGCTTACACGGTTTGCCGATACGCTCGAAGCTTTTACCACGAGTTCAGAAGAAGTCTTTTGCTTGCCATAGCTGTAGCTCATGTCTATAAGCTCCCAGTTGCCCACAAGGTCATCACGTGTGATAGGAGCCTGTTCCACATCGGCATACCTCTCAGGAGAAACGACTGGCCATCCGGTCGAAGTCCAATAGATTTTGCGTACATGCCCCATCATCAGGGCATTGGAATAAGCATTGCCCTCATAATTTTCCGGTTTGCGTGCCTGAGAACAATAGAACCAGTTTCCCTGCCCATCATCAAAAACCGCACAGTGTGAGAAGCCGACCCATCCGTCAATATCTTTTCCATCAAACTTATATGGATGTGTCACCACCGGATAAGCATCCCCTCCGACAGTCGTGACATTCGTCCCGTTCATGCCGAGATAAGGTCCGGTGATACTCTTTGCACGTACCACTCGCGTGTTATATGCGACAGCAAGCTCATCGTATGCAAGGAATAAGTAGTAATATCCTGTCTCCGGGTTGTATATCACTTCCGGACCTTCAGAACCTTGCCAACGTGAAGACTTGTTGCGCGTTGCCACCAGACGTCCGTATGTAGATTTTTGTCCCGTACCGATGTTCCACGGATCGCCCAGCGGTTCCATCGTCTTACCCGTTTCAGGGTCAAGCTGAATGGCAGCAATTCCACTATGCCACGAACCATAGAGCATCCAGTGTTCGCCTTCCGGTGTGATGATATAACTCGGGTCAATGGCATTCCATCGGCTGTAAGCATTCCAGTCGCTTGTGCTGCTGCGTGAATAAGCGTCCTTCCCTTTGTCTGAAGCGGAGCACAGCACAGCCCCCTTATCCTCCCACTTGCCCGAAGCAGGATTGTCGGTTTCCATCAGTCCTATCCATGCAGGTTCGTTCCAGCTTCCATCGAATGTGGTTCCTCCGGTCTTGATGTAATTGCCATCCACCACAACGCTGTAATACATTCGGTAGAGATTGTCATTGACACGGCGAATGGTCGGTGCCCAATATCCGCGTCCGCCAAGTCCGTCGGCAGCAATCAAAGGCACTCCCCTGCGCTCTCTCACGGAATTGATTGAGTCGAGAAGCCATGCAGGACCAGCCTCCGGCATAGGACACGAATTATTATAGGAGGTCACAGGCTCCCAGTTGACAAGATCTTTTGAGCGGCGCATATAATAATGCCCTTTTCCCGCCTGCGGATTTCCATAGCCGGCATCGGTCTGCGACATATAGAAATATCCGTCGGCAGCCTTCATGACAGAAGGGTCATGTATGTTGGCAAGCTGCCATTGTGCCCGCTGATTCCATCCTGCCACATTGAGATAGTTGTCGCTGTATGTAGGATAGAAAGTGGAGAAATGCTTGTCCTGATACTCTATATGCTGGCGCATAAGAGCTTCCGGAGCATAGAAAGTCAAACTGTCTAAACTTCTGAGAGTATATCTCTTGTTGGAACCATCTGTAAATTCCAAACGGAGGGAATCATTTATCACCACACGCGCCCCATGAGTAAGTCCGATGCGGCTGACATAATTCATGTCATATACATCCGTCTTGTTTGCCGTACCGCCACGATTGACATACACTTTTTCCGGTATTTCTGCCACTTGGGCCACACTATACAACGAAACGGCCATTGAGAAAGCCAAAGGAAGTATTGTCTTCTTCATCTTTTCTGAATTTTTACGGATTTGCCATTTATGTTTACGATATATGTCCCTGACGCAAGTGCATCAATGGAAAATGTCTCGCCATTCTTCACAGTCAATGTCTTGACCACTCGCCCGTCGAGCAGACAAACTCTGACTTCACCACCAGCATGGCAATACACCTTTCCGTCGTGCAGCTCCAGAACGGCATCACCTGCCGATCCGTCCGGCAAACCGTTGATTCCTGTTGCCACAGATTCAAAAACTATTGCATCGTAAGTAAGCAGATTAAACTCATCGGATGTCCCGTCAACACGGTTTACGAGCATCTTATTCACAGTCACACCGTCCTCGCGCATCTGGGCAAAGCTCAAACTTCGCAGAGTCGAATACCCAAGGCTCACATACTCCCCCTCTGAACTGAGAAGATATAAATCATAGTCGTCATCTGAAGCCGAACAAGGATTACAGACAAAGACTGCACATAAAAGTGCGGCAAGCATCATTTTCTTCCTCATAATATTACGATTTGTGAAGAATGAGTCTGCAAAACATTCATTCTCCGAGATTTATTCCCAATATGCAAATGCGTTCTGTATGACATTCGCATCCGCTTTCATGCGCAAATTTACGATTTTTTGGGAGACATGCATTATTTTTGTCTGGCTTTATTGGAAACGGTGTATATATTTTAATGGCATTAGCTGTTTTAAATTTATTACGAAAAGTTATTACAGACCGTCTTTTGGAAATTTAGAGGGTCTTTTTGGCCGTTTTCTCCAAGTCCCGTCGGTCACATAACCCGCTATGCTCCCTCCTCAACTTGAGAGAACAACTCAAAAAATCCTCTCAAAATTCCTCGAAAATAAATTTAAAACAGCTTCTAAAATTATTTATGCGTCTGTCGAATACAAAAAGACAGTCTGCAACCACTCCATAGCAAAAATTTTTATATACACTTTTTAACAAAATTATTTTCTGACATAATGAGAGTATATTTGCCATTTTTAGTTTCAGATTGCAGTTTTTACATTCAAATATCATCTTTTTGATTTTGTCAAATGTTAAAATTCCAAGCCCTCTGGAACGCTCCAAAATGAAGCGCATCGAACTTTTCTCGAAGAACGAGGATTCTACACACATTTTCAAATACCTCTGCGAATTGTGAAATAGTGTTTCATTTTGGAATAGTTCTTTTACATTAATTCACTCCCGGCAGAGAGTTATTAGAAAAAAACTACTAAGTTTTCAAATTTCCAGCGCACAGTTTTTTTCTTCACAGCGCACTGCAATTTTATTTGCAGCGCAGTAGAATTTCTCTCACTGTGCGCTGAAAATTTGAAAACAGTGCGCAGAAAATAAAATTGCAGTGCGCTGTGGAGAAAAAGACTGCGAGCTTCGGGCGAAATGTTAATAAGTGTATAATTTGCTGTTTCAGAAGAGTGGCTGAATAAGAACTTAAAAGTGAGTGCACTTTTGAGAGAATTTGAGAGTAAAAATGGTAATTCTTACTATAAAATATTAATAATCAATATATTATCAAAATAAAGGGTTCCATCGAAAAATTGCGTCCGACACGTTTTTTTGAATATTTTGAAATTTTTCGTATTATATTGATTTTCAATAATTTACCTTCGAATAAAAAAAATTTATCTTTTTATCCTCTGCAAAAAACCGCTCCAAATGTTAAATTCTCATTTTGGGCGAAAATATCATTTTGTCAAATTGAAAAAGTTGTTTTTAACGTGTTTTACTGCTACTTATGTGGGGGGATATGATTTTGTTTAAGTGAGTGTATTTACATACTTTTCCGTCGTTATCATGTAACGGAAGAGTATGTAAATACACCCACTTAGACACTGTATGTACTCATTACCTAACAAACAAAAGCCCAAACAAAAACATTTACTCAACTGTGAATGTCACTTCTACATTCACGGCCTTAATACAATCTGTATCACGATACTGATATTGCATTGTGACAGTGTGTTTATGTCCGCGAACACAATGCCCGGCATCTGTACGAACACCGCAGTTCCAAGAGAACAAGTCATAGAGCACCTCTATATAGACATGTCCACTGTCCCACGTGTATGGTTCGCCGTTGGCATCAAACCATCCTCCAAACACTCCATTAGTTTTATTGATTCCTTCTGAGCCGTCGAGCATCAAAGGAACAATGACAATATTGTCGGAGGCAAGAAGCGCATCCGGAGTAATTCCGAGAATATCAGCGAGCTCTGCCATATCTATATCCACTGTAACGGACTGCCCATAGCCATCGGCATAACGGAGAGACAATGCCTTCTCTATCTTTCCAACAATAACTTTTTCCAACGGCAAAGGATATGAGTTGATGACCGTTGTCATATAATCGGCACGATTGTTCAACCACGACTTCATTTTGCTGATTTCTGTGCCGACCTGCTTACCGATGTACCAACGCTTGGAGTCGCGTGCAAAAGCTCCTTCATTCATGCAATCCACAAACTTCTCGCATTCAGCCCAGTTGCGGGTAAATATCGAAGAGGATATGCGGTTCCATGCCTCTTTGTATTCGGAAATAAAGCGGGAAGAGCCGAACATGTCTGTAAAGAATCTCGGGAGAGAATAAGCTCCGTTTTGGTGAAGCGGGTCTGTTCCCATCATCAGCTTGCGATATGAAGCAAAAAAGTTATGTTCACTGCCCCAGTCGAAATCGTATCCGGCATCCCAGTCCCACACAGGCCCCATCGTGTATTTGCCTCCGGCATCACGAAACATATAGACACTGCGTGGAGCTGTGAAATCGACATTGTAAAGGTATTCTTGCAGTTGAAGCATAGAAATGAACGTTTGCATGTCCATGAGTTCTGAGACTTTCTCATAGTCGTGCTTCCTAACAGCAGCTTCGAGTTCGGAGAGTTCTGAACGTATCTGACTTATCTGCTCCTCCGTAGGATCATCCGGAAACTTAATGCACATAGGCATCTTATAGACCTCGGAATAGAAGTTGTCTGTGGCAGAAGGACTCAAATCCGGTCCGTCATCAAGGTCGAAGCTGAGCAACACACCTCCTTCTTCGGAAATATCCACCCGATTGTTCCCCTGCTCTACTTGTTCTGTAAGTTGGTAAAGCCCGATATAGTCCGTATTCAGAAAAACCTCCACATAACGGGTGTGGTTCGTGAACGGCATCCCAAGCCATTGTGCCGTTTCAAAAGCGAATGTATTCATGAGATCGGTCGGGTCGCGATAGTTGGCAAGAAGCACCCAGTCTTTATTCTTTTTCAATCCCAGAATATTCTCTTTCACATCGAGCTTGATGCGATAGGGCTTTTTAGGATACCAGAGCCATGTGGAATTGCCTCGTCCGCGTATGCGTGCCGAACCTGAATAGTCAGGAAATTCGCCTTTTCCGTCGATGGAGATATAGCAAGGGACATACTGCTCTTTTGAATCGACAGGAGACATGTCTTCTGTAACAATGTTCATGGCAAAAGCCTTGTAACGGTTCTGCGTAAAGGCTTCGGGCGAGGAAAAGAAAGAAATGCTATCAAGCGAGGATACTGCAAAAGGGATATGGCTGTATCCGGTCTCTGTCTCGTCCGTTCCGTAACGATATGCCTTCAAGGTATCAAGACCTTCGTTGAACTCAAAATAGGGTACATGCTCAATGCGATAAGGAAAATGCCACTCCTCATCCATGTCATGAATACTCACCCGGAACCAATCTTGCGCTTGGCTGCCGAGAGTAAACAGGAAAACTGCACAGAGGCAGAGTGTGCGTAGAAATTCTTTCATATATCAGATTTTTATTTATACCTAAGAAATGTTATGGTTTTCTGTTGCCAAATCTGTAGCCAAGTCCAAGCATAAGATAGTTGGGAGTCTTCAGATTATGCAACGTGTAGCCTATATGGAGAAATGTATCGTGAAACAGGTCTATCTTCAGTGCAAGCACCTGATAGATTCCGCTCATGTCGCCTTTAGAGTTTATCACATTGGTTCCGACTCCGGCAGCAATCGTAAAGTAAGGCATGACAAATTCTGCACGTGCCGACAATCCTAATGCCATCTGTCGCCACACAGACAGACGCTCATGTTCCGTCCTTATGTTTGCACTCTGGTCGTATGCCCCGTCAAGTGAAAGGCCGGCTCTGAACATGGGAGAAAAGTTGTACATCGGGGCAAAATTAAACCCACATACGGCATACGTGCCGGGAAGTGACATCGGACCGTCCTCTGTATAGAATCCCTTGCTTCGCCATGAGCCGAAGAGAAGAAGGTCGTATGTCAGATAGGCTGAAAAAGGCTGTGTCGCATGGGAGAAGGCACGAGGTTGCTTACGGTCGATGTAATATGCAAGTCCGATATTTGCGCCTCCAACATTAAGTCCGGCATTCGGTATTTGGGTATTTCCGTTGGAGAAATGGGACAGCGAGACTCCCATGTTCAAATCTATGTTTCGGGAAACAATCCAACTGAGATAAAATTCGGCATCAATATAAGCAGTGACTTTTGAACCAATAATCCGATTGCTGCTGTTAGTGACTGCGTTGTACGGATTCCATCCCATTGCAAGTCCTAAGTTCCATTCATAATTCAAAGTAAGGGAAGAGGAGAACTTGGCAATTCTGACTCCTTGGAACAAAAAGACGGAGAAAGGATTTCCCAACTGTGCATTGAAATGATGATGTGCCACTCCAATGCCTTGATAGCATTCCGGATGGACAAAAGTCTTTTCTTGGGGAAGTGAAACAAAGGCATACTTCAGCTTGTAAGTAATGGCACGATTCATCACTCTGTACTCTGGGTTGTCTCCACGCAAAAACTTGTTGGTATGAAAAATCAAAGAGGGATTGAAGGTAAACTCTATACGATGCCCTCCAAAGGCAGAGGTAGAAGATGTATCAACACTTGCAGAGGTTGAGGACAAATCATCCACGCAAGAAGTTTCGAAGGCAGAGCTGGACGATGTACCAAAAGTGGCGGAAGTGAGATTAAAGTCATCGATACAAGAATGGACAGCATCCTTACATTCCTTTCCACATACATCAGCAGAACAAAGAACGGTTGTATCAGAAAAGAAAGCACTGCCTGCAATGGTTCTATCTGTAAGGAATTTATCATGAGAAGGCATAAACACCTCTGTCAGACAGGAAGACATATCGTCTGTCCATGCAAGCACTTGTGTCGTAGAAACAAATAGGACAAGAAAAATACAAATCAGGTGAAAGGCTTTCGCACTCATATATTTGTTTGATTATTGTGTGGAATAACACCACAATTAACGAGACGAATCAGATTCTGTACCATCAGACCGCCTCAGAATCTTATTATCTCACAACCAAAGATATAGGAATGGATTAACTGTAAGTATAGCAATCTTTCTATATCTCAGGGACAAATATAAAGAAATAAAAACAAAGAGATTCTATAATATTTCTAAAATAATCCGTATTTTATAATAAATAGATCTTTTAATAAGAAGCAGCACTGTTATTCATTAGCAACAAGCATCTAATTTTCAAGTATTTTACATACCTTCCCCCAAAAAACTCTAAAACAAAAAAAATTCTGGCGAACCTTGTAAACAAAAGTGCCATATAAAAGGCGATAAACTAAAATGAATCTGATATTTCTAAAAGAATCATATTACCGAACTGGGGTCGAACATATACAGACACCCTTATTCAAAAACTTCCCTTTAACTGCAAAAATTAAAAACAGCATCAAGTCAGCTCTTTCTGGACAAGTACAACAAAAAAAACATGGTCCTACTTCGTAAAGGAAATAGAACCATGCTTATAAAGAGATTACTATAACTTAAAGTAAACAATAAAAGTGCAAATACTTAATTACAGTAAAATGTCATTACTTATTCTGCTACAGCTTCTGCCTGTGTTTCTGCTGCAGTCTCCTCAACTGGTGTCTCAGCTTTAGAAGAAGACTTTCTTGAACGACGAGTACGTGTCTTCTTAACTTCGGTCTTCGCCATGTTCTCATCGAAGTCAACAAGCTCGATGAATGCCATATCAGCATCATCAGATGCACGCTTACCAAGCTTGATGATACGTGTGTATCCACCCGGACGATCTGCAACTTTAGTTGCGATAGTACCGAAAAGTTCAGTAATTGCATACTTGTTCTGCAAATAGCTGAAAACAACACGACGAGAAGCAGTGGTGTCATCCTTTGATTTTGTAATCAGCGGCTCAACATACATACGGAGAGCTTTCGCTTTTTGAAGAGTCGTTGTAATTCTCTTATGCTCAATCAAAGAAATGGCCATATTAGCCAACATCGCTGCCCTGTGAGAAGCCTTACGACCCAGATGGTTAAATTTCTTATTATGTCTCATCTTTTAATCTTTGTCTAATTTATACTTAGAAATATCTGTTCCGAACGATAGGTTCAAGCTCTCAAGCAAGTCGTCAAGCTCTGTGAGTGACTTCTTTCCAAAGTTGCGGAACTTAAGCAAATCTGTTTTGTTGAATTGTACCAAATCGCCAAGGGTTTCAACGTCCGCCGCCTTCAAGCAATTAAGCGCACGGACTGAAAGATCCATTTCAACGAGTTTAGTCTTAAGCAACTGGCGCATACGCAATACCTCTTCATCGAATTCCTCATTACCATCAAGATCATTGTTCTCAAGAGTAATCTTCTCATCAGAGAACAACATGAAATGATAAATAAGAATCTTCGCTGCCTCTTTCAAAGCATCTTTCGGATGAATAGAACCATCAGTTGTAATTTCAAGTACCAACTTCTCATAGTCAGTCTTCTGCTGTACACGATAGTTCTCAACTGCGAACTTGACGTTGCGTATAGGAGTATAAATGGAATCGATAGCTATTTCATTCACTTCATTGCAGAACTCTCTGTTCTCCTCAGAAGGAACATAACCACGTCCCTTGTTAATACTTAATTCTATATCCAAAGTCGCTTGAGGATCTAAATGACAAATTACCAAATCAGGATTTAACACTCCAAATCCACTGAGATACTTATTTATATCTCCTGCCTTAAACTCTGTTGAATTTTCAATAGCAATGGAAATTCGTTCAGACTCATTTTCATCCACTATTTGCTTGAATCTAACTTGCTTCAGATTCAAGATAATGTTGGTGACATCCTCCTTCACTCCCGGAATTGTAGAAAATTCATGCTCAACACCAGCTATACGAACCGTGTTAATGGCATAACCTTCAAGGGAAGAAAGAAGAATGCGGCGAAGTGAATTACCAATGGTAATTCCAAAGCCCGGTTCCAAAGGACGGAACTCAAACTTTCCGTACTTGTCATCGGCTTCCAACATTATTACTTTTTCTGGTTTTTGAAATGCTAATACCGCCATTGTTAATTATTATTTAGAGTACAACTCGACAATCATCTGCTCTTTAATATTCTCTGGGATGTCAGCACGCTCTGGCAAATGTAGGAACTTTCCACCCATGATATTCTCGTCCCATTCAATCCAAGGGTACTTGCTGTGGTTAAAGCCTGCCAAAGAAGCAGCAATAACTTCAAGTGACTTTGCTTTTTCACGAACAGCAACAACCTGTCCAGGCTTTACTGAGAAAGAAGGGATATTCACTACTTTACCATCAACGGTAATATGCTTGTGACTAACCAACTGACGAGCAGCAGCACGAGTAGGAGCCATGCCAAGACGATACACTACATTGTCAAGACGTGCCTCCAGTTTCTGCAACAGCACCTCACCAGTAATACCCGGAGTAGAAGCTGCCTTTTCAAACAAATTACGGAACTGACGCTCAAGCACACCATAAGTATATTTTGCCTTCTGTTTCTCCGCAAGCATGAGACCATACTCAGAAGATTTCTTACGACGGTTGTTACCATGCTGACCTGCAGGATAGTTTCTCTTAGACAAAACTTTATCCGGTCCAAAAATTGCTTCGCCGAAGCGACGAGATATTCTTGATTTAGGTCCAATATATCTAGCCATTATTCTTTCTGGTTTTTGAAAGCATATCCCATTGCATTGCAGCCGCGACTACAGAAAGGAAGGATGTAGTCAAAAAAAATGACAATGGAATACGCAAATAAATAATAATTATACTCTTCTTCTCTTAGGAGGACGACATCCGTTATGTGGAAGTGGAGTTACGTCGATAATCTCTGTAACTTCGATGCCAACACCATGAACACCACGAATAGCAGATTCACGACCGTTACCCGGACCCTTCACATAAGCAACAACCTTTCTCAAGCCAAGGTCATAGGCAACCTTAGCACAATCCTGAGCTGCCATCTGCGCTGCATAAGGTGTGTTCTTCTTAGAACCTCTGAATCCCATTTTGCCTGCTGAAGACCATGAGATAACCTGTCCTTCACTATTTGCCAAAGTAACAATGATATTGTTGAATGACGAATGAACATGAAGTTGTCCCTGTGCATCAACCTTGACATTTCTCTTCTTAGCAGAAGTTGTTTTCTTTGCCATATCTGATTATTATTTAGTAGCTTTTTTCTTGTTTGCAACAGTCTTTTTCTTACCCTTGCGAGTACGAGCGTTATTCTTAGTACTCTGACCACGAACAGGGAGTCCGATACGATGACGTATTCCACGGTAACAGCCTATGTCCATCAAACGCTTAATATTAAGCTGTACTTCAGAACGAAGGTCACCTTCAACCTTATACTCCTTAGCAATTATTTCACGGATTTTTCCAGCCTGTTCATCATTCCAATCCTTGACTTTCAAATCCTTATCTACACCAGCTTTGTCCAATATTTTAGCTGAACTACTGCGACCAATACCATAAATGTATGTCAACGCAATTTCACCTCTCTTGTTCTGCGGGAGGTCTACACCAACAATTCTTATTGCCATATATCTTCTTTATTTATTCTCTAACAACAGAATCATCCCTGACGTAACTTATACTTAGGATTCTTCTTATTAATTACAAACAAACGTCCTTTACGTCTAACGATAACGCAATCTGGTGTACGCTTCTTCAAAGATGCTCTTGTTTTCATATATTGATTCTTTTTATTTATATCTGAATACTATTCTTCCTTTAGACAAGTCATAAGGAGACATCTCTACACGTATCTTATCACCAGGAAGAATTTTGATGTAATGCATCCTCATCTTACCAGATATGTGAGCGATAATCTCATGACCGTTCTCCAATTCTACACGAAACATTGCATTAGATAATGCCTCTATAATAGTTCCATCCTGCTCAATTGCTGACTGCTTAGCCATAGTCTAAAATGATTTATCTCCTAATATTTTTTCTATTTCTTCAAATGACGACAAAATATCAGCCTTTCCCTTACGCACACAAACTGAATGTTCAAAATGTGCAGCAGGTTTATTATCACGAGTTACAACTCCCCAACAATCAGACTGCAAATAGATATCTTTAGTCCCCATAGTTATCATTGGTTCTATCGCAATACAAAGACCGTTCTTCAAAAGCATACCATTACCTCGCTTTCCATAATTAGGAACTTGTGGAGGTTCATGCATTTCATGACCGATTCCATGACCAACAAACTCTCTGACAACTCCATATCCGTTCTTCTCGCAATGAGTTTGAATTGAATATGAAATATCTCCCAGTCTATGACCAACAACAGCCTGTTCAATTCCCTTGTATAATGCCTCTTTTGTTGTATCTAACAATCTTCTGACATCATCAGAAACTTCACCAACAGCAAAGGTATAACAAGAATCACCACAGAAACCATTTAACAATGTACCACAATCCACAGACACTATGTCACCTTCTTTCAAAGGTTCGTCATTAGGAATACCATGTACGACCTGATTGTTCACCGAAGTACAAATGCTAGCAGGAAACGGTTCACCATAAGGGTTTGGAAATCCTTTGAATGTAGGTTCCGCCCCATTATCTCTGATGAAAGTCTCAGCCAAAATATCAAGCTGCTTTGTTGTTACACCCGGCCTGATAATCTTGGCAATCTCAGCCAGCACTCTTCCAACCAACAGATTAGCCTCTCGTAAAAGCTCTACTTCCTCGTCAGTTTTAAGATATACCATCTTCTTACTTAATAAGCACCATTAGCAGCATGTGCACCTCTGATACGTCCTGTCTCAAGAAGTCCATCATAATGTCTCATCATCAAATGACTCTCAATCTGCTGAAGAGTATCAAGAACCACACCAACAAGAATCAACAATGATGTACCACCAAAGAACTGCGCAAATTCACGCTGTACCCCGAACAAATCAGCAAATGCAGGCATGATAGCAATAAAAGCCAAAAACAAAGATCCCGGCAATGTTATACGAGACATTATCCTATCAAGGAAATCAGCCGTATTCTTACCAGGTTTCACTCCTGGAATAAAACCATTGTTTCGCTTCATATCTTCTGCCATCTGAGTCGGATTGATAGTTATAGCAGTATACAAATATGTGAAAACAACAATCAATATAGCAAATATTAAATTGTAAATTCCACTCGTTGTGTCAATCAACAGACTCATAAACGGACTCAGTTTTCCACCAGACACATATCCTGCTACAGTTACAGGAATAAACATTATAGCCTGAGCAAATATAATAGGCATCACATTCGCAGCATAAGGCTTCAATGGTATATACTGACGTGCACCACCATATTGTCTATTTCCAACAACTTTCTTTGCATACTGTACCGGCACTCTACGTACACCTTGCACAAGCAAGATTGCAGCTGCAATAACAGCAAGAAGTACAACAATCTCTACAAGCAGAACAATGAGACCACCCTGCCCCGGAGAAGAGAAACGAGTTGTAAGTTCCTGAATAAAAGCCTGTGGAAAACGAGCAATAATACCAATCATGATAATCAAAGAAATACCATTTCCTATGCCCTTATCCGTAATTCTTTCACCCAGCCACAAAATGAACATACTTCCTGCAGCCAAGATAATTGTTGCTGTAATCAGAAACCAAGTCCAATCCAATGATGGATAAAGAGCTGTACCTCCAGTCTGCAATCTCAAGTTGAAAAGATATGAAGGCCCCTGAAATAGCAAAATCAGAATTGTCAAATAACGAGTATATTGATTCATCTTTCTTCTACCACTCTCACCTTCACGCTGCATTTTCTGGAAGAAAGGTACAGCAATGCCAAGCAACTGCATCACAATTGAAGCAGATATATATGGCATGATTCCAAGTGCAAAAATAGATGCCTTAGAAAAAGCTCCACCTGAGAACATATCAAGCAAAGACATCAGTCCGCCTTCCGTCTGATTACGCAGACCTTGAAGTGCCTCAGTATCAATACCGGGCAAAACAACATAGGAACCAAAACGGTATATGACAACAAACATAAGGGTAACGAGGAGTCTCGTACGGAGATCCTCAATTTTCC
Source organism: Bacteroidaceae bacterium (assembly GCA_017621515.1). Taxonomy (GTDB): domain Bacteria; phylum Bacteroidota; class Bacteroidia; order Bacteroidales; family Bacteroidaceae; genus RGIG8745. Next base: position 35,420 of record JAGASY010000096.1, on the reverse strand, counting down.
CTATGTTAGACAATGTCTTAACAATCTTGATATTCTTAAGTTTATCGATTGCTTTTCCCATTATTTTAAAGTTTTACAGCATTGCCACCCTCTTCTGTAATCGCTGCTTCAGCTTTCTGTGAGAAAGCATGAGCTTCAATTTCCAGTTTAGAGGTCAACTCGCCATCACCTAAAACTTTTACGAACTGTTTTGAATTTGCCAATCCAGCTTCAATAATATCAGCAAGAGTGATTTTTGTCAGTTCCTTGTTATCAGCTAATTTCTGAATGTCATCAAGATTGACAGCCTTATACTCAATTCTGTTGATATTTTTAAATCCGAATTTAGGTACACGACGCTGCAAAGGCATCTGTCCTCCTTCAAAACCAATTTTCTTCTTGTAACCAGATCTTGCTTTAGCACCCTTATGTCCACGTGTAGATGTACGTCCCTTACCAGAACCATATCCACGTCCAACACGTTTGCTATTATGTGTTGAGCCTTCTGCTGGTTTCAAATTATGTAGTTCCATTTTATTCTCAAAAATTAAATTAGTTCAATTAATCTACAACCTCTACAAGATGATGAACTTTACGAATCATACCTCTCAACGAAGGAGTATCCTCATGTTCAACAACCTTATTCATTTTTTTCAAGCCTAATGAATCTAGAGTACGTTTCTGATCAACTGGTCGACCGACACGACTTCTTATCTGCTTAATCTTAATTGTAGCCATTACCAATCCTCCTTTATCCTCTAAAAACTTTAGTTAAACTAACACCGCGGTTCTGTGCTACGGTCTTAGGATCACGCATATTAGCAAGAGCTTCAATAGTAGCCTTCACCAGATTATGCGGATTTGAAGAACCCTTAGATTTTGCAAGAACATCAGTAATACCAACACTTTCGAAAACTGCACGCATTGCACCGCCTGCAACTACACCAGTACCGGCAGAAGCAGGCATAACAAGTACACGTGCACCACCAAACTTGGCATAAGCTTCATGAGGAACAGTACCTTTGAGAACAGGAACTTTAACCAGATTCTTCTTTGCAGCTTCAACACCTTTTGCAATAGCAGCTGTCACTTCGCCAGCCTTTCCAAGACCGTAGCCAATCACACCATCACCGTTTCCAACAACTACAATGGCTGCGAATGTGAATGTTCTACCACCCTTTGTAACTTTTGTAACACGATTAATAGCAACCAATCGATCTTTCAGTTCGACGTCGTTTCCTATCTTAACTCTATTAACCATAATTTCAATTAAAATTTAAGTCCAGCGTTACGGGCAGCATCAGCTACCTCCTTAATTCTCCCATGGTACAAATAACCGTTACGATCAAATACTACAGTTGTAATACCAGCTTCAATAGCCTTTTTCGCAATCAGTTCACCAACTTTAGCAGCCTGCTCACACTTAGTGCATTTTTCCATACCGAGCGATGATGCAGCAACAAGAGTATTTGCCTTCTCATCATCTATAATCTGTACATAAATCTGCTTATTACTTCTGAATACAGACATTCTTGGACGTTCAGCAGTACCAGAAATCTTATTGCGTATTCTATATTTAATTTTAATACGTCTTTCTAACTTTGTTATCATACTCGTACAATTAAAAATTATTTAGCACTTGCTGACTTACCAGACTTTCTTCTAATTACCTCACCCTGGAAACGAATACCCTTTCCTTTGTAAGGTTCAGGCATACGGAACGAGCGAATCTTAGCACATACCATACCCAGCAACTGTTTGTCACAAGACTCGAGCATGATTAGAGGATCCTGATTTCTCTCAGATTTTGTTTCAACCTTGATTTCTTTAGGCAATTCGAAACAAATGGAGTGAGAATATCCCAAAGCAAAATCAAGAACGTTACCTGTATTTGAAACACGATAACCAACACCAACCAACTGAAGTGTCTTCTTGTATCCCTCAGAAACTCCTATAACCATGTTGTTAACAAGAGCACGGTACAATCCATGAAACGCATGACGCTGTTTTGGATTATCAACCATCATTTCCACATTTTCCTCCATTGTCAACTTTCCGTCCTCAATCACAACATTTATAGCAGGATTTACATATTGGGAGAGTTCTCCTTTAGGACCTTTTACAGTTACAATGTCATCCTTATGAGTAACAGTTACTCCTGCAGGAATAATAATAGGCAATTTACCAATTCTAGACATTATATATCATCCTTACATTAATATACATAACAAAGAACTTCACCACCAATTTTCAGTTCTGAAGCCTCCTTATCGGTCATCACACCCTTGGAAGTAGATATTATAGCAATACCCAATCCATTTATGACACGTGGCATGTCTTTGTAGCCAGTGTACTTACGAAGACCCGGACGAGAAACTCTCTTCAAACTAACAATTGCATTAGTCTTTGTTTCCGGATCATACTTCAAGGCAATCTTTATTGTGCCCTGAGGTCCTTCTTCAACGAACTTGTAGTTCAACAAATAACCCTTTTCAAAAAGGATTTTTGTAATTTCCTTTTTCAAATTAGAGGCTGGAACTTCCACAACCTTGTGCTTAGCCATAATGGCATTTCTCAACCTCGTCAAATAATCTGCTATAGGATCTGTCATAATAAAATTAAATTAATCGGGATTTTCCCGACAATATTTAAAATAAAAATTGTTTACCAGCTTGATTTCTTTACACCAGGTATAAGACCAGCAGAAGCCATCTCACGGAACTGAATACGTGAAAGTCCAAACTGACGCATATATCCTCTTGGACGTCCTGTAATCTTACATCTGTTATGCAGACGAATAGGATTAGCATTAGCTGGTATGCTCTGAAGTTTACGAGCTGCCTCATAAGCTTCCATCGGATCACCAGTGTTTACAATCTTCTTCAAAGCGGCGCGCTTTGCTGCATATTTAGCCACAAGTTTTGCTCGCTTAACTTCGCGAGCCTTCATTGATTCTTTTGCCATATCTGTTATTTTTTTGCATCCTTAAACGGTAATCCAAATGCTTTAAGAAGAGCATAAGCTTCCTCATCAGTCTTAGCAGATGTAACGAAAGTAATATTCATACCCATAATCTTATCAACCTGATCGATATTGATTTCCGGGAATATAATCTGCTCCTGAATACCAAGAGTATAATTACCACGTCCGTCAAAGTTCGTGCTTATACCCTTGAAGTCACGGATACGAGGAAGAGATACACGAATAAGTTTCTCAAGGAATTCATACATTGTATTTCTGCGAAGAGTAACCATAACTCCAATAGGCATCTTCTTACGAAGACGGAAGTTAGAGATATCCTTCTTAGACAATGTAGCTACAGGCTTCTGACCTGTAATCTGTGCGAGTTCAGCCATAGCAACCTCGATGATTTTCTTGTCAGCCGTAGCTTTACCCAATCCCTGATTCACAACAATCTTCTTCAATACAGGAATCTGCATAGGAGAAGAATAATTAAACTGTTTCATCAATGCCGGCATAATCTGCTCAGCATATACGTTCTTTAGATTAGCAGTAGTACTCATTAAATCTCCTCCCCTGATTTTTTAGCATAACGAACTAATTTGCCATTCTCACCAATCCTTCTTCCAATACGTGTAGGTTTTCCTGTCTTAGGATCAAGTACGTTAAGATTAGAAATATGGATAGGTGCTTCCTGCTTAATAATTCCTCCCTGCGGATGCTTTGCACTTGGCTTTGTGCTCTTTGACACAATGTTAACACCCTCAACAACGGCACGCTGCTCCTTAACAAGCACAGAAAGAACTTTACCTGTCTGACCTTTGTAATTGCCAGCATTCACGTAAACCGTGTCACCTTTCTTTATATGTAACTTACTCATTACTATGAATCTTTATAAATTAAAGAACCTCTGTAGCCAAAGAAACAACCTTCATGTTAGCAGCACGGAGTTCACGAGCTACAGGACCAAATATACGGCTACCTCTCATCTCACCGGCATTGTTCAAAAGAACACATGCATTATCATCAAAACGAATGTACGAACCATCAGCACGACGAATCTCCTTCTTTGTACGTACAATCAAAGCCTTTGATACTGCACCCTTCTTTATTTCACTTGAAGGGATAACATTCTTAACTGCTACAACAATCACATCTCCAACAGAAGCATAACGTCTTCTTGTACCTCCGAGAACTCTTATACAAAGAACCTCACGTGCACCGCTGTTGTCAGCAACTGTCAATCTTGATTCTGTCTGTATCATATTTTACTTAGCCCTTTCTACGATTTGTACTAATCTCCATCTTTTAGTTTTGCTCAATGGACGAGTCTCCATAATCAACACTGAGTCACCAATGTTACACTCATTATTCTCATCATGAGCATGGTATTTCTTTGTCTTGCTGACAAACTTACCATAAATAGGGTGCTTTTCCTTAAATTTAGCAGCAACAACTATGGTCTTGTCCATCTTATTGCTTGTTACCACACCCATTCTCTGTTTTCTTAAATTTCTAACTTCCATGTAGCCGCAATTTTATTTATTAAGTTCTCTCTGACGCAACTCACACTTCATCCGAGCAATATCACGACGCAATTTCTTAATCTGTGAATAATCCTCCAGAGGAGAAATATGGTGGTTGAACTTCATATTGCTATAATTTGCAACTTCTGTATCAATACGCTCTGCAAGTTCTGCAGTTGTAAGTTCTCTTATTTCCGAAATTTTCATAATCAAGCATTTTTGTCGTAATCACGCCTTACAATAAACTTAGTAGTTGTCGGAAGTTTCTGTGCACCAAGACGCAATGCTTCTTTTGCGATTTCATAAGAGACTCCTTCAACTTCAAAAAGAATACGTCCCGGTTTAGCAGGAAATACATAAGCATACGGATCTCCCTTACCTTTACCCATTCGCACGTCAGCCGGTTTTTTAGTAATTGGTTTGTCCGGGAAAATTCTAATCCAAACCTGTCCCTGACGCTGCATATAACGTGTAATAGCCACACGCGCTGCCTCTATTTGGCGTGCAGTAATCCAACGTGTCTGCAAAGCCTTTATACCAAAACTACCAAATGCCAATTCAGTACCTCTATGTGAAACACCTTTCCAACGACCACGGCCTTTTTGCGGTCTTCTATATTTCTGTCTTTTTGGCTGTAACATAATTCAAAAAAATTAGCGGTTTGACTTTCTGTTTCTGAATCTCCTACCGCCGCCGTTATTGCTGCGGCCAGTCTCTTTTGTCTGAGTATAATCAGGAGTCAAATCCTTCTTACCAAACACTTCTCCTCTGCATATCCAAACCTTAATGCCAAGAAGTCCAACCTTTGTCAGTGCTTCTGCAAGACAGTAATCAATGTCTGCTCTGAAAGTATGGAGCGGAGTACGTCCCTCCTTATACATCTCAGAACGTGACATTTCAGCACCGTTAAGACGACCAGATATCTGAATCTTTATACCTTCAGCACCAGATCTCATTGTATTTGCAATGGCACTTTTAATAGCACGTCTGTAAGCTATTTTACCTTCAAGCTGGCGTGCAATATTATTAGCAACAATCACAGCATCAAGTTCCGGACGCTTAATTTCAAAGATATTAATCTGAACGTCCTTATCTGTAACTTTCTTGAGTTCCTCTTTCAGTTTTTCAACGTCCTGTCCACCTTTTCCGATGATTGCACCCGGGCGAGCTGTGCAGATTGTGATTGTCACAAGTTTAAGTGTACGCTCGATAACAATTTTAGACACACTTGCCTTAGCAAGACGAACATTAAGATACTTGCGGATTTTGCTGTCCTCAAGAAGATTGTCTCCGAAGTTACTTCCTCCGAACCAGTTAGAGTCCCAGCCTCTTATTATTCCGAGACGGTTACTTATTGGATTACATTTCTGTCCCATAATTACTTTCAGTCATTAGTAGTTTTAGCGTCCACAAAAACAGTAACGTGATTCGAACGCTTGCGTATTCTATAACCTCTTCCCTGTGGAGCAGGTCTCATACGCTTAAGCGTAGCACCCTCATCAACAAATACCTTGCTAATATACAATTCGCCATTCTCAGCCTTACGCTCGTTCTTCTGTTCCCAGTTTGCAATCGCAGAACGCAATACCTTCTCCAAGTCTTTAGAAGCATCTTTTGAGCAGAATTTCAGAGTTGCCAGAGCTTTGCCAACTTCCATTCCTCTTACAAGGTCTGCAACATAGCGCATCTTGCGAGGTGATGAAGGGATGTTGCGAAGAATAGCATAATAAGTAGTCTTTTTGGCCTCTTTAATTTTCTGGGCCATTATGTGTTTCCTTGCTCCCATTATATAATTTTCTTTTTATCAAGTTGTAGCCTGTTTACTTCTTCTTGTTACCTGCATGTCCACGGAAAGTACGAGTAAGTGAAAATTCACCGAGCTTGTGACCAACCATATTCTCAGTAATGTAAACAGGAATAAATTTATTTCCGTTGTGAACCGCAATGGTATGCCCCACAAAATCAGGAGAAATCATTGAAGCTCTCGCCCATGTCTTTATAACGCTCTTCTTGCCGCTCTCATTCATAGCAAGCACTTTCTTTTCGAGCTTTACATTTATGTATGGACCTTTTTTTAATGAACGACTCATATTTTACTCAATTAACTTTTTATTTTTTACGTCTTTCAATAATGTACTTGTTAGAGCTCTTCTTAGGCGCACGCGTCTTGAGACCCTTAGCATACAAACCATTGCGTGAACGTGGATGTCCTCCGGTGTGACGTCCTTCACCACCACCCATAGGGTGATCGATTGGGTTCATAACAACACCACGGTTGTGAGGACGACGTCCCAACCAGCGAGAGCGTCCAGCCTTACCTGAAGACTCAAGTGCATGGTCTGAGTTGCTTACGCTACCGATAGTAGCCTTACAAGTACTGAGCACCTTACGAATTTCACCTGAAGGAAGCTTAATTACGCAAAAACGTCCCTCACGAGAAGTTAACTGAGCAAAATTGCCGGCAGATCTTACCATCTTGGCACCTTGTCCAGGACACAGTTCGATGTTGTGTATTACAGTACCGACCGGTATGTTCTGGAGCGGAAGTGAGTTTCCAAGATCTGGAGCAGCATTTTCTCCAGACATGATGGTTGTGCCAACCTTCAATCCATTAGGAGCAACGATATAACGTTTTTCACCGTCAGCATAGAAGAGCAATGCGATACGTGCCGAACGGTTCGGATCGTACTCAATAGTCTTCACTACTGCCGGTATTCCGTCTTTATCTCTCTTGAAGTCGATAATACGATAGAGTCTCTTGTGACCGCCACCTCTGTATCTAACAGTCATACGACCTTGGTTGTTGCGACCACCTGTGCTACGCTTACCGTACACAAGAGTTTTTTCTGGTACAGATGTAGTAACATCATCAAATGTACCAATAGCTTTGTGTCTTTGACCTGGAGTAATTGGTCTGAATTTACGAATACCCATTTTACTTATTAAATGTTACTATAGAAATCAATAGTTTCGCCTTCACGGAGAGTTACTATAGCTTTCTTGAAAGCATTAGTTCTACCCTTGATAACACCTGCCTTTGTGTAACGGCTTTTAGTTTTGCCGGCATAGTTCATGGTGTTAACCGAAACCACATTTACATTGTATTTAGCTTCTATCTCTTTTTTAATCTCAATCTTATTGGCCTTAGGATTCACAATAAAGCCGAACTTATTGTTCTGCTTCTCTGTGATAGCCGTCATTTTCTCAGTGATCAACGGTTTGATTATATAACCCATATTACAGCCTCCTTACTTGTTAAAAGTTTCGTCCACCAAATTAAGCGCACTTTCAGTAACGACAAGAACGTTTGCATTCATCACTTTGTAAGTGTTGAGTGCAGACGCAGTCATAACTTCAACGCGCTGTATGTTACGAGCAGACAAATATACGTTTTTATTATTCTCCGGCAAAACGAGCAAAAGCTTCTTACCCTCAATTTTGAGATTATTTTGCATTTTTACAAAATCTTTAGTCTTTGGAGCTTCAAAATTGAAGTCTTCAACTACTATAATAGCGTTTTGCTGTGCCTTGTAAGAAAGCGCACTCTTACGTGCAAGGCTCTTCACCTTCTTGTTAAGTTTAAACCAATAGTCGCGTGGTCTTGGACCGAAAACGCGGCCACCGCCTCTGAGAAGAGGAGACTTTATATCACCACGACGTGCACCGCCGCCACCTTTCTGACGGATAAGTTTACGAGTGGAACCAGATATTTCGCTTCTCTCTTTTGACTTATGAGTTCCCTGACGCTGTGCTGCGAGATACTGCTTTACGGCAAGGTATATAACATGATCATTAGGCTCAATTCCGAAGATAGCATCGTTCAATTCAACCTTCTTTCCAGTATCCTCACCATTAATGTTCAAAACTGAAACTTCCATTACTTCTTAATTATTACGATTGAACCATTGTATCCAGGAACAGAACCCTTTACAAGAAGAAGATTGTGCTCCGGTATAATCTTAATCACCTGCAGGTTGTGTGTTGTTACCTGCGCATTTCCCATTTGACCGGCCATAGGTACGTTCTTGAACACACGTGATGGTGTTGCACACGCACCGATAGAACCCGGCTTACGCTGACGGTCATCCTGACCGTGTGTCATCTGACCTACACCACCGAAACCATGACGTTTAACAACACCCTGGAATCCCTTACCTTTAGAAGTTCCCACAACGTCAACATAAGGAGCGTCATTGAAAAGTTCAACTGTGATTACATCACCCAAGTTGTGCTCCTCGTCAAAAGTGAACTCGGCCAAGTGTCTCTTTGGAGTTGTACCTGCTTTCTGGAAGTGTCCCATCATAGGCTTAGTTGTGTTCTTTTCCTTAGCTTCCTGAAAGCCTACCTGAACAGCAGCATAGCCGTCTTTCTCAACACTTTTGATTTGAGTTACAACACAAGGACCTACTTCGATAACAGTGCATGGCAGATTCTTACCATCGGCACTGAAAACGGATGTCATTCCGATTTTTTTTCCTAATAATCCTGGCATTTCAATTGTTTTTAATTAGTTGTTCTCAAAATATTAAACTTTAATCTCTACTTCAACACCACTTGGCAACTCAAGTTTCATAAGAGCATCTACAGTCTTTGTTGTAGAGCTGTAAATGTCAATAAGTCTCTTGTAAGTGCAAAGTTCAAACTGTTCACGAGACTTCTTGTTTACGAAAGTACTGCGGTTTACAGTGTAAATACGCTTGTGTGTTGGCAATGGAATAGGACCGCTGACAATAGCGTCTGTTGCCTTCACCGTCTTTACGATTTTCTCAGCAGACTTGTCCACCAAGTTGTGATCGTAAGACTTAAGTTTAATACGAATCTTCTGACTCATTTTGTTTATTATTTAGTTAATTATAATACTTGCAAGAGAAGGAGGTATGCAAGTTAAGAGTCGTTTGCTAACTTGCACCTCCCTATCCTTTTATATGAAGCCCGATGACATTTCTGTCAACAGACATAAATTACACGAGATCTACGCGTCCATTGCACTCCTGAAGCACAGCCTTTGCAATTGTGCTTGATACAGGAGAGTGGTGGTCATACTGCATAGAAGAAGTTGCACGACCTGAAGTAATTGTACGGAGAGCTGTTACATAACCGAACATTTCAGCAAGCGGAACCAGAGCCTTAACGATACGAGCACCAGAACGGCTTGACTCCATACCTTCTACCTGTCCACGACGCTTGTTCAAGTCGCCAATTACATCACCCATGTTTTCTTCTGGAGTAACAACCTCAAGCTTCATGATTGGCTCCATGAGTACAGGTTTAGCCTGTGCACATGCGTTCTTGTAAGCTTGAAGTGCACAAATCTCAAATGAAAGCTGATCTGAGTCAACCGGATGGAAAGAACCATCGACAAGAGTAACCTTCATTGAATCCATCGGGTATCCGCCAAGCACACCATTCTTCATTGCGTTTGCAAATCCCTTCTGTACAGACGGTATAAATTCCTTTGGAATGTTACCACCCTTAACTTCATCAACGAACTGGAGTCCGCCTTCTTTGAAGTCTTCATCAACAGGTCCTACATTAACAATGATATCAGCGAACTTACCGCGACCACCAGACTGCTTCTTATAAACCTCACGGAGATTTACAGTCTTAGTAATAGCCTCCTTATAGTTAACCTGTGGCTTACCCTGATTACATTCAACCTTGAACTCACGCTTCAAACGGTCGATAATAATATCAAGGTGAAGCTCACCCATACCTGAGATAACGGTCTGACCGCTCTGCTCATCAGTGTGAACTGTAAATGTAGGGTCTTCCTCTGCAAGCTTTGCAAGACCTACAGAAAGCTTATCAAGGTCTTTCTGAGTCTTAGGCTCAACAGCGATACCGATAACCGGATCTGGGAAGTCCATTGACTCAAGTACGATAGGAGCTGCCTCGTCGCAAAGTGTATCACCAGTGTGAATATCCTTAAGACCAACAGCTGCACCTATATCACCGGCACTGATAACCTCTACAGGATTCTGGTGGTTAGAGTGCATCTGGAACAAACGGCTTACGCGCTCTTTCTTTCCTGAACGAGTGTTGAACACATACGAACCAGCTTCCACTTTACCAGAATAAACACGGATAAATGTAAGACGACCAACGTATGGGTCAGTAGCAATCTTGAATGCAAGAGCTGCAGTCTTGTCATCCTCATCCGGCTTACGATCTTCCTCTTCTTTTGTAGAAGGGTTTGTACCTACTACGTTAGGAGTATCGAGCGGAGAAGGCAAGAAAGCACAAACATAGTCAAGAAGTGTCTGTACACCCTTGTTCTTAAATGAAGAACCGCAAAGCATTGGAGTACATGCCATAGCCACTGTTGCAGCACGAAGTGCACGGAGAATCTCCTCTTCTGTGATTGTAGAAGGATCGTCGAAGAACTTCTCCATGAGAGCATCGTCATATTCTGCTACAGTCTCAAGCATCTTTCCACGCCACTCTTCAGCCTCGTCAACAAGGTCTGCAGGAATATCCTCAACAGAATATTCTGCACCCATTGTCTCGTCGTGCCAAAGGATAGCCTTCATCTTGATAAGGTCAACAACACCCTTGAACTTCTCTTCTGCACCAACAGGAATAACAACCGGACACGGATTAGCACCAAGTACTTCTCTCATCTGGCGAACAACTTCAAAGAAGTCTGCACCAGAACGGTCCATCTTGTTCACGTAACCAATACGAGGAACATTATATTTATCAGCCTGACGCCATACAGTCTCTGACTGAGGCTCTACACCTCCGACAGCACAATATGTAGCAACAGCTCCATCAAGGATACGAAGAGAACGCTCTACCTCTGCAGTGAAATCCACGTGTCCCGGAGTGTCAATCAAATTAATCTTGTACTTGTTTCCAGCCCAGTTCCAGTATGTAGTAGTTGCAGCAGAAGTAATAATGATACCGCGCTCCTGCTCCTGAGCCATCCAGTCCATTGTAGCAGCACCATCATGCACCTCACCGATTTTGTGTGTCAAACCAGTGTAGAACAAGATACGCTCAGAAGTAGTAGTTTTGCCCGCATCGATATGCGCCATGATACCGATGTTACGCGTCAAATGCAAATCACGTTTTGCCATAATATAAGTTTGTCTCTTTTTGCTTGTTAATTTTAGAATCTGAAGTGAGCGAATGCACGGTTAGCTTCTGCCATACGGTGCATATCTTCCTTACGCTTGAATGCGCCACCCTGCTCGTTGAACGCATCCATGATTTCAGAAGCAAGTTTCTCAGCCATGCTCTTTCCTGAACGCTTACGTGCGAAAAGAATCATGTTCTTCATTGAAATAGCCTCTTTACGATCAGGACGGATTTCCGTAGGAACCTGGAATGTGGCACCACCGATACGGCGGCTCTTAACCTCCACCTGCGGAGTGATGTTCTCAAGAGCCTTCTTCCAGATTTCCACTGAAGACTTCTCTTCGTTCTTCATCTTTGTCTCTACAGTCTTAAGAGCATTGTAGAAAATAGAATAAGCGATGCTCTTCTTTCCGTCATACATAAGGTTATTAACAAACTTAGTAACCTTAACATCACCATAAACCGGATCCGGAAGGATCACGCGCTTCTTTGGTTTAGCTTTTCTCATTGTTTGTTTTGAATTTTCTTCAGTCTGAGGTTGCAATCTGTGTTTTCTTCAACATTTCCACCGGAACATTTACTCAACCCTTTTTAGCGTTCCAACAAACCAAAAACTTAGTTAAACGTTAATTTTAAATTTGAAAGATTTACTTCTTCTTTCCTCCTGCAGCTGGTTTTGCACCTGCTTTAGGACGCTTTGCTCCATACTTAGAACGACGCTGTGTGCGGCTTGCAACACCTGCAGTATCAAGTGCACCGCGAATGATGTGATAACGTACACCCGGAAGGTCCTTTACACGTCCTCCACGTACAAGCACGATTGAGTGCTCCTGAAGGTTGTGGCCTTCTCCCGGAATGTAAGAGTTCACCTCTTTCTTGTTTGTCAAACGAACACGAGCGACCTTTCTCATCGCTGAATTAGGCTTCTTAGGTGTTGTTGTATAGACACGCACGCAAACTCCACGACGCTGAGGACAAGAGTCCAAAGCTGGAGATTTACTCTTATCTACCAGCACCTGTCTTCCTTTTCTTACTAATTGCTGAATAGTAGGCATTTTGTTTAATTTTTAATTTTTATATTTATATTATTTTCATTATTTCGCATTAACTGTAATGTCCTCATACACTTGGTAAAGGGACACAACACACCAAAAAGCGGTGCAAAATTAGTAATTTTCTATCAAATAGCATATTATTATTGAAATAAAAAGTTTTTTATTTGGCCAAGAGCCGCCTTAAAGCGGTATTTTTAATTTTATTTAACAACAAAAGTACAACAAAATGCAATTCTCACCGCGAATAATGCCCTATTAGTTGGCATAAATACACCCATTACCCCTTTTTTCACGGAGTGACAGAAAGTGTCTGCATAAGCCGATATACAACACCTATAACACCCGAAAAGTCTAAAGCCTGTTCTCATATAAAACATCCCATCAAGCATCCACACATCCACCCGCCTAATTGCCCTAATAGCAAACAGCCCCAAGAAAGACTTATCAAAATCAAATTCTATACCTTATTATATATATGACACCAATCTTTATTTTCAGTCCCCCACTAAGAGTAAGCCACACAACGTAAAACCGCACAAATGGCATAATGCAGACCACCCCTATCACCTACTAAAAATGAAAGTTAAAACTTCGTTCCACCATAAACTTTTCTACTAAAATTTTAGTAAGAATAGATTTTAGTTTTTACATTTGCGACATCAGAAACATGTAAACCAAACGAAACAACTATATGGAAAAGAAATGGCAAACATTGACAAAGGCAGAAATGCAAGTGATGAACATTGTCTGGAGCCTATCTGACAAGTGGTGCTACGTAAACGATGTCATCGAAAAGTATGAGGAGCCGAAACCGGCATATACCACAATCGCCACTTTCATGAAGATACTGAATATGAAAGGATTCCTGAAATGCAAGAAAGAACAGAAAGGCAAAAGACAAAACATATTCAGCCCTACACTGTCAAAAGACGAGTACAGGCGCAGAGTCATGTCGGAAATCAAAAGCAGCATATTTGACGGTTCAGCATCGTCATTCCTGAGCTTTTTTGTACGCGAAGAAAAACTATCGGAATCAGACATTAAGGAGCTTATAAACCTCGTCAACAACCAATAGATTTCTTCCGCAATCCTTTTTTTCACGACTTTAAAACATTCATTTTTATGGGAACTATCTGTATATATGCCATCAAGTCGGCAATTTGTCTGACAATGCTCTTCATCCCCTACCTGCTGTTGATGCGGCATGAGACCTATTTCCGCCTGAACCGCATTCTATTACTTGCAGTCATGCTACTGTCACTCCTGCTCCCATTGGTCAACATCAGTCAGTTCGCCTCATTTTATAGTGAGCCATTGACTGTGGTAGAAACAGCCATCGTATTGGCAGATATACCTGTTGCCACAGTCATGGACGACACAGCGGCAACCCATACATTCACATTCGGGTGGGCAGAACTGGTGGTAACAGTCTATCTCTTGGGAACGACTGTATGCTTCACAGCCAAGCTTTCAGGACTTTTACGAATGTACAGTTTCATGCGAAAAGGGAATATTTGGACAAGCAAAGAAGACGGAATACGTATATATTGTCATTTGAGCGATGTCCCGTCCTTCAGCTGGATGCACTCCATAGTCATTTCCCAAAACGACTATAATGCCCATAAACAGGAAATAATCACACACGAGAAAGGGCATATCATCTACAGACACTCGCTCGATGTGTGTGTCATATCAATAATAGAAGTCTTGCAATGGTTCAATCCCTTCGTGTGGATACTCTCTTCAGAGCTGCGTGATGTCCATGAATATGAGGCAGACAGATACGTTCTGGAACAAGGAGTCAACGCACGTTCTTACCAGATGCTATTAATAAAAAAAGCTGTCGGCTCAGTTTCCTACGCTTTCGCCAACAGCTTTAATCACAGTTTACTTAAAAATCGTATCACTATGATGATGAAGAAAAAATCAAATCCGTGGTCACGTACAAAGGTTCTGTACGTTGCCCCTGCGGCAATGTTAGCTCTTAGCGCATTCGCCACAACAGAGTTCGAAAACAGTGCAAACGCCATTGACGATGCCAAAGTTAGCAATTTAGTCTCAGAAATGAATCTAAAGAGTACGGATTTTGTATCTCTTGTAACAAAAAACACGGAATCCACACCTACGAAGGTAAATGTTCCGTCTGTAGAAAAAGAGAGTCAACATGCCGAATCAGATGTTCCAGCCACATCAGTTGCGGAGCAGCCTGTAGCCAAAGACACAACAAAGGTATATAGCATGGTAGAAGAGCTTCCGGAATATTCCGAAGGACAGGAAGACATGTTTAAATACCTTGCCCTGAACCTGAAATATCCTACTGACGCACTTAATAAAGGCATCGAAGGTCGCGTATATGTGAAACTTACCATCGACAAAGCTGGCAATGTAGCAGATATGAAAGTGGTAAAAAGTGTACACCCTTCACTCGATGCGGAAGCGATTCGCTGCATAAAAGGATTGAACAAATGGAAACCCGGGAAGATAAAAGGCAAGCCAGTAAGTTCATATTTCACTATACCGGTATGTTTTAGACTTAATTCAAACTCTCCGTTGCAGAACAAGCAAGAGGAAAAAGTGAATGCACCAGAAGTAACTGTACATAGATACAGATAAGTTTCTCACGAGCTGTTCCTTCATGACCCGAAGGAGCATAACAAAGAGAGCCAACGGCAAATTAATGTTCTAAAGAACGTGCCCCTATAACGCAAGACTATCCCAACTGCATAGCATCTGTCATTTTTTGCCTCTCACATATTACCGGCTGTCCACCTGTAAATGGCGGACAGCCGTTTTTACTTTACATGCTCATACGGACATCTGCATAGCTTTCCATACCTCATCTTACCATAAGAAACATCATGCTATTTATTCCACATAATGAAGTTCAACCTTTAACACTTCTGTTTTATTTTGATTTGTCCATGTACCGATGAGATTAAAATCATTCAAAGCCAGCGAGAATGCACCAGTAACTTTTCCGTCCACCTTTTCGGTAAAATCTATTACACCATCATTGTTGCTTCCCGACAGGTCTATCCATTCAGTATTCGACTTATAACGATAGCGTCCAGACATCGAACCATCTCCATGAGAAGCAACTTCCATCACTATCGGAGTTTCACCTATCGTTCCCTCATAAGTAGATTCTTCCACATAATCATCACCGGCACTATCGTCCACATACTTTTCTGACGGAAAATCAATGCCATTGCCGAACTCAATCTGAATTCCTTTTCTTCCCACGTATGGATAAACATATTCACTCAGCAGCACCGGATAGCCCGCCAACTGTCCAATGCCATATTGCCCACTTCCGTCGGCATAATGCTCAAGACCGAACACCTGTTCAAGTTTGGCAAACAACAAATAAGAATAATCTCTCTTGTAGTCATCCTGCCAGAACTGAATCATCACATTGTCGGGCTTCACACCTTCTACATAATCAAGCGGCGCAAACGACTTGCCGCTCTGGTTTTTGAAGAACTCGCCACGCAAATAAATCAATACATTCACAGGGTCGTATTTCGTACCGATAGTATCACGCTTCAGCAAATGCTCACGTCCATATCTGCCAAACATGTAACGGCTCATGCCTATATGTTTGGCAATGTCCTCCGCCGTCCAAGTCAAATCCCATTCGTCAATTTTTCCGTCTTTGATGAAGTTATAGATTGCCACAGCAGCACAATTCACGAAATAGTAGTCCGACACAACATTGCTCACAAATGGAGCACCGTTGCAAGCGTTTACATATTCATCCGACACATCGTCCCACTGCGGTTCGACTATATACTTGCCATCACGGTTTATCATTCCCCACATGTCATCAGTTGCAGCAAAAGCAAATTCATTGTTGACGAAACTTTTCGCCAACCTCCATTGCGGGTCTATCTGGATTTTTCCTGTCCTATTCACATACCCAAACCTGTTCCCAAGTTGTACAAGTGCCAAATCATTATCATAGAAAGGCTCTATATCTTCATATAGAGGCGGCACCACAACCTCACCTTTTGCGTCCACCAAACCAAAACCGTCACGAGTATAAAAAACATAGCTATCACTGCCATAGAGCAGCACACCACCTCGCTTTGTGAATTGCAATTCGCCTTTGCTGTCTATCACACCCGAAACACCTTCTTTCTCATCGAGAAGAACGGCTGCACGTCCGCCTACGAACCTTCTTGTCCCCGCAAAAGTTTGACTTCCAAAAGCATTTTCCCCTTTCTTATTAATATAATACTCCTTGCCGTTCTTTCTCACCTCGGCAAATCCTTCGGAAAAGTCTTCCGCACTCTCGAAAACAGGTTCAACAACCACCTTTCCGCTTCTGTCCACAAAGC
This sequence comes from Bacteroidaceae bacterium, assembly GCA_017621515.1. Lineage (GTDB taxonomy): Bacteria > Bacteroidota > Bacteroidia > Bacteroidales > Bacteroidaceae > RGIG8745. The sequence goes on along the minus strand of JAGASY010000096.1, from coordinate 18,479 downwards.
CATAGACTCGATTACCCACATTGTCGGGACACGTGAAACGCGCCATTCCGTCGGAGTAAGCCCACACTGCATCTGCCTGAGGGAGTTCAAACAGCTTCTCCCCTTTCGCATCAAGAGCTACCGGCACATCGCCATCCATCGCCCAGACAACACCTTCAGAAGGGATTGTCAAACCGTTGTAGCTGGGACGGATGACATAATCGCCCTCCGTGTCAATCAATCCCCATCCCGTTTCTACACCATCACCATCAAGAAACACAGCCGATATGCCGTCCACAAAAGGAGAGACTTTTCTGTATTCAGGTTCTATCACCGTTTCGCCGTTCCGATTGACAAAACCCCACAATCCATACATTTCCACCGGTATCATATCGACATCCACAATCGATTTTCCGACATCCGCACCCGGACCGGAACATCCGCCAAGCAAGACACATGCAAGCCCGGCTACCACATTACAGCATTTTGATTTCATAACCTTAATGTTTTACTCTTTGAACTGCTTCATAAACCAAAGAGTCAAGCTGCTGCGCAAACTCTTCTCGTTTCTGTTCAACAAAATCGTCCTTATCGGGAATCTCGATATTGAAATATTCCTGTGCCACATCTTTCGTACAAGTTTCCTTCCACAAGCTTTCCCAAGAGCTGGATTTCTTCTCCTCGTCCCAATAACGGCGCACACTCACCGGAAGCGAATAAATGTAATCATTTTTCGAATACCACTTTCCTCCGATTTTAATCCGAAGAATCATGCCCCAGTAATATTTTTTCATAAGCTGCTCGGTGGTCAGACGATTAAAGTCTTCTTCATCAATCTCGTTATCGCGGTATTGCAACCACGATTTGAATTCAGTAGGTTTTGACACATGAGTGCCGTGAATCGAATTACATTCATGAAGCAGTGTAGCAAATTTCATTACTGATGCCGAATCCTCCCTATTAATCAAGCCATACGTCAAATAAAAATCCTCTATCGGCTGCTTCTTCGGTGTAAGCGTGAACACAATGTCTGCATTGTCCGTGACGTAGCCGTCACCTTGGAGCGATGCTCTCCATTTCACGTCAAGATACTTCTTCTCAGGCAGATTATTCTCCACATCTTTCGCATATGCAGCCATGATGACCGGTACAGAGTCGAGCTTTGCCTTATAGAGACGTTCCCATTCAGCCTCCGCCTCGGTAGGAATCCAATCGAACAACGCCCTGAAATAGTTGTTGGCACGACGGTATGTTATCTCGCTGAAATAGTCCTTGGTAATCTGCGTAAGTCCGGAGATAGCCAATTCATCTGCCAACTGCCAGGCAGCAGGCAAAAAGCCACCATCAAACAAATCCTGCTTCTCTTTCTCTGTCAACGGCTCGGTAACAGGCTTGTCAGCCACAGAAGAACATGCAGCCAGCACAGTCATGGTCAATAAGAGCACTAAAACATTCTTGATTCTCATAATATTATTTCAATATAAAATTAACAGGGATATTCATTTTTACCTTTACAACCTTCCCGTTCTGTTTGCCGGGAGTGAATTTAGATAATGTTCTTATCACGCGTTCAGCCTCTTTGACAAGAGACGGGTCATCTACTCCACTTGTGTCCGAAATGGTTAATGAACCATCTTTATTAACGACAACCGTCACAACCACCCGCCCCTGCACACCGTTTTCAGCCGCAAGCATCGGATAGCGAAGATTTCGAGCTATATGCGAGAATATGGCACTTTCGCCGCCCGGATAACTCGGCATCTGCTCGACTATTTCATATACGGCATCGTCATCCACGTCCTCTTCAAGAGATTCTTCCGACTTATCTTCATCTATAAGCAGTATTTCCGAAATTTCAGGAACAACAGGCGGTGGAGGCGGAACAAGACCTTTAGCAATTTCCTCGGGTGTGTAATAAGTAATCAAGCACGACTCCACGGCATTGACCTCCTTACTGCCACTTATTTTTGCCTTGCGCCGTGTCCAATTGCCATATTTGTCTCTGTCAAGCACCGTGTAATACACCAGTGATTCAAATTTATCACCCGTGGCAGGAACGACTCCTTGGAACTGTTCTTGCGATACGTCCTTTCCTGCGTATGTCAAAGAGAAAGAGGCATTCATTTCAGGAGACTCATACAAATATTTCTTGACACGGACTTCATCTCCAATGCCCACAAAAAGCCATGTATGCGTCTTGTTGCCTTCCTTGACGACAAACTTCTCATCGTTTCTATCGACTATTTCAAATTCTTCTCCAAAAAAATCTTCCGGATACCCCCCCTCAGAAAACTCCACTACTTTTTCTTTCTCCGGAAAACCGAGAAAACTTACATTTGTCACAAAGACCGCTTTCTTTACCGGTCCACTAAGATTAAACATTTGCAGCAAGCCTCGCTGTTTGGGAACATCCTGCGCAAGAGCAGAGTTAGCCGCAAAGACAACGACCATCAGCGAGATAAGCCAATTCACCTTTTTCATAGCATAAAAGTGCGACGGTTCGCAAACCCAAAACCATCTTTGACAAGTTCATAATGCAGAAGTGCAGGTCTGCCATCCCCTATGTCTTGAGTGTTTCAAATTCAAGAAAAAGATTGCGCTTCTGTTTTTCCTTAATCCAGTACAGAATAAAAGTATTTGATGGCAAAGATAAGGAATTAACCCACTCAGGAAGAATTATTATGATATTATTTTCATCACAATTATAATATTATAATAACAGAAACTGTAGCGGAAGAAGTAGTCTGAATCTGTCTGTCAGACTGCGCGGCATCATTATGTGTATCAAATGTTTATATCTGATTGGAGACAATCCCGATATTTCTGATTGAAAAGCGTCTGATTTGAATATAGATTTTGGCATATTTAAAGCCCCATAAAAAAATTTTTGACATCGTTTTTTGGAGGGGTATTGCGTTTTGACAAAATGTCAAAAATTCCGCAATTTCATTTTCTTACTTACCCGTTTTACATTAAAATGCTTTCTTTTTGGTTTTGCCAAATGTTAAAATCCTAAGCCCTCTGGCACGCGTCAAAATGAGGCGCGCCGAACTTTTCTCGGAGATCGGGACTTCTACGCGCATTTTCAAATGCTTTCGGAAAATGTGAAATAGTGTTTCGTTTTAGAGCAATTCTTTTACATTTATTTATCCTTGGCGAAGAGTCTTTTGAAAAAAACTACTAAGTTTTCAAATTTCCAGCGCACTGTCGTCACATTTCCAGCGCACTGTAATTTTGTTTACAGTGCGCTACAATTTTAAAAACTTAGTAGTTTGGAGAAATTTTCAGCGTAGAGTTTTTGAAAAAACATTGGGAATCGGAGAAAAAGGCTGTGGACTTCGGATAAAATGTTAAGAAGTGTATAAATCGCTGCTTTGGAAGAGTGTCTGAACAGAAACTTAAAAGTGAGTGGATTTTGGGTGACATTTAGAGGTGAAAGCAGTAGTTTTGGTTGTAGCATGTTGATAGTCAATAGATTATCAGAATATTCAGAAATCTCGAAAATTTGCGTCCAGCACGTTTTTTTGAGCATTTTGAGAATTTTTGTATTCATTTGATTTTCAATAGTTTGTCTTTGCTCTGAAAATTTTGTCTTTTCGCTTTTGTCCCAAAGTCGCTTCAAGTGTTAAATTTTCATTTTGGGCGAAAATATCATTTTGTCATTTTGAAAAAGTCGGTTTTAGCTATTTTTTTGTGAATGCACTCACTAAAAAACAATCGAATACAATCACTAAGAAACACACAGATATAGTCTGTGAAAGAACGTGTCTCAAGAACGGTTCAGAAATTCTTGGTGACATTATTATGACAGCCTTCCCCTAATTTCCTCTATGTTTTTTGCACGCGTACCGGACTATATAAGAGCAAAAAGCATTATCTTTGTCAAGAAATAAGATGAGAGAACAAGTCATGCTACGATATAAACACATTTACTTTATTGTATTCATCTTCCTGACCATTGTTGTTTCGGCACACGGCAATGCCGCCGAGACATGCCACGGAGGAAATCCGACATTGCTTTCTTCCAAGCGTTATGTCTTTGGCATCAAAGAACTCCCCAATCAGGGACAACTCCCTGTTGCCAATGTACACCGCATTCTGCAAGACTCGGAAGGCTACATGTGGTATGCCACAGAAGGGGGCGGACTATGCCGCGACGACGGCTACAATGTGGAGGTCTTCCGTTCCGACCGCAATACTCCTTCGCTGCTTGCAAGCAATGACATTACCTGCATGACGGAAGACGGACACGGACGTATATGGTTCGGTACAAAGGCCGGGACATACATTCTTGACAAAAAGAACTATACTATATGCAGAATTGAAGACAATGAACTGCGCGATGCATGGACCGGATGTATGTTCACCTCCTCCGACAGTGCTGTATGGATTGGAACCGGAGCGAACATCTACCGCTATGACTCCGACGGAAAGACGTTCTGCGTGTTCAAGTCGGAATGGGAAGGCAGGGCTGTCAATGTGACGAACTTCGCCGAAACCGCCTCGGTGGGAGTGGTTGCCATACAATGCCACGGAGGGCTCGTGCGGTTCGATGCCGCAAGCCGGAGCTTCATTGCCATGAAATGGGACCGGACATTGCGTCCCAACTTCATCGTTCCAGACCCACGACACGGTGGTCTGTGGGTGGCGACATGGGGACAGGGCATCGTGAAATATAATTTCGATAAGCAGAATGACAGCATCAGCATCTTGCGCCAAGCCTGTACTGTCGGTAGTGACGGAGAAGGGAGTTTCCGCAGTCAGGTGTTCAACATGGTGTATGACAAGCCGAGGAACATACTGTGGGCTGCCGCAATGGACAATCTCTACGCATACGAAGTGAGAGGGGACAGTCTTGTCGCCATAGACACGAGGACATTCCTTCCCGAAGGAAAAAAGATTCTTGATAATATCATTGCGGACAATGCCGGCAACATCTGGGTGCCGGGATACTCGCCGCACACATTCATTGTGTATCAGAAAGACAACCGTATGCGCCGCGATGAAGTGAAGGCCATGTCCGACTCCGTGGGCTATAGGGTCATGGTTGATATGATTGCACGCGAAGACTCTCGCTTCTTCTGGATATGGCAGGGACGCACACAGCTTTCTCTCTATGACTCATACACCGGGAGAATGGTTTTTGCCAACCGCAATGCTTCACCCTTTCCGCTGTCCATCGGCAAGTGCATCACGAAAAGAAGCTCAGACAAAGGTATCTGGGCATGCAACGGCAGACATATATTCCGCGTATGGAACGAGGGAGGACATATTCTGTGGAAAGAAGAGGAACGGGCAAGCACTGCACACAGGATAAATACACTGTACGACAGGGGCGAGCAGCTATTGTATATCGGGACGGACAACTCCCTGTGCTGTTATAATGAGGCTGACGGAAAACTGACCACAATGGCATACAATACGGGATGTGTCAAAGAGATTGCCTGTGACAAAGAAGGGACGGTGTATTTCATTGCAGATAATATGGGCTTGTGCAGGATGGAGCGAAGCCGGAAAGTTCCTCAAAGAATCGATGTTGGAAAACCAAGCAATGACGCGGCATTCACCTCGCTCACCATCACATCCGACGGATGTGTATGGGCTGCTACGTCCGAAGGAAATGTATTCTGTCTGCCGAAAGGAGAGAAACATCCTGTTGACGATGAAAAGGCTGGCAACAGTAATGGTGACGGAATAAAGAAAATCGTGGCGGACAAGTATGGCAATCTGTGGATTCTGTCGGACAAATATCTGCGCGAATATTCTCCAAAGACGGGGGCTGTACATATTTTATATAGCTCGGACGCTGACATCAACATGGATTATTTTCACACCATTTGTCTTGAAGAGGACAGCATCTGTCTTGGCGGACTCGGAGCTTTCTGCATGATTGCCTCTGTGGAGCAGGCGGAAAGCCAATTTTGTTCTCCCCGAATAGCAGTGACCGGCATAAAAGTAAATGGGAAAGTGCAGATGATAGGTACAGGAGAGACACGGATTGAGTTCTCCGCCGATGACAATGAGGCAGAACTGTTTGTATCGGCTTTTGAGTATCTTCATGCCGACAGTCTCCGGTTTGCATACAGGATGGAGACGGATGAGGAATGGACTGTGCTGCCGGAAGGAGTCAACAGTATTGTGCTGCACAATCTTCCATACGGAGAAAATAGGATGGAAGTGAGTGTGACTGGTGGAAACAGGTATAGAACTACCACAACGGAGTGGTTTACCGTTTACCGCAAGTCGCCGTGGTATGCTACATGGCAGGCATACGTTGTGTATGCTGCGGCTCTCATCCTTATTCTCGCCGCACTCCGTCTGCACAGACGGAAGAAAGAGGAAACGGAAATGCTGGAGAGTGCGCTTCTCGTCACGAAACCGGAAGAAGAAAAAGAGGAGCATCACAGAGCAAAGAAGAACGATGAAGAGAAGGATACTCCGCATACATCCCGACAGGACGAGGAGTTTATCCGACGCGCCACGGCAGTCGTGGAGCAGAATCTTGACAATGCGGAGTACAGCGTGGAACAGTTCAGTAGCGACCTCTGCATGAGCCGCATGAATCTCTACCGGAAACTCCAGAATCTTACGGGGCAGAAACCGTCTGAATTTATACGCAGCATACGTCTGAAGAAGGCGGCGGACATTTTGCAGTCGGAAGATTGTTCGGTGGCAGAACTGGTGGATCGTATCGGCTTCGGCACTCCGCGCTATTTCAGCAAGTGCTTCAAGGAAATGTATGGTGTTTCCCCTTCACAATACAGACAGGAGAACGAGCGCAACCCGAAAGCGCCTGACAACATATCGGATAGCCCTCATACAAACTAATTTGTGCATGAAGATTTACAAGACATTAAAAGACAAGTTCATAGAATTGTATGGTGAACATGAATCCTCAGCAATAAGTTTCTTGCTGTTAGAGAAACACTGCGGACTCGGAATGACGGATGTCGTCATGGGCAAAGACGAATGTCTGGACAATGGCACCGTGGCGGAATTATACAGAATGGCGGAACGCATAGCCAACGGAGAGCCTGTCCAATACGTTCTCGGTAAAGCGGATTTCTGCGGACATACGTTCAATGTGGCTCCGGGTGTGCTCATTCCGCGTCCTGAGACAGAAGAGCTTATGGAGTGGATATGTCAAGACTATACAGATACGGTGAATAAGCAGTCTCTCCGACTGCTTGATATAGGTACTGGAAGCGGTTGCATTGCCATTTCTCTTGCTCGCAGGCTCTGTGGAGCCAAGGTGGAGGCATGGGACATATCGGAAACAGCTCTCCGAATAGCGGAAAAGAATGCAGAAATTATCGGGGCGGAGGTCGTGTTCAGACAAAGGGATGTGCTTGCTCCACTCTTTGAAATGGATATGACGTGCAGGTACTCTGCCATTGTAAGTAATCCGCCGTACATCTGCGAGGAAGAACGTACTGGTATGGAAAGGAACGTGTTGGAACATGAACCGAGTACGGCATTGTTTGTTCCGGACAACGATCCGCTGCTGTTTTATCGAGCCATAGCCGAAAAAGCGACAAAGATGTTGTACCCCGGCGGTGCTCTGTATTTTGAAATCAATAGCAGATTCAGCCTCGAAACAGCCGACCTTATGCGCACATTTGGTTTCACGCAGATTGAAACAAAGCGAGATTTCATGAACAAAGAGCGCATGATAAAAGGTATTTTCAAGGGAGGAGAATAGACACTGAAAGGGAGAAAGAACAGAAGGAGAAGAGGAAACAGGGAAGAAAAAAGAAGAATCACAGAAATGGAAAGAAAGAAAAAAGTGCTGTCGGAACAGGAAGCCTACATCCGGCTGTCCGCTCTTTGTGCCACGGCGGAGTATTGCCGTGCCGACATGAAGAGGAAAATGGACAACTGGGAGCTTCCAGAAAATGCGGAAGAACATGTGTTGGCACGTCTTATGCAAGAGAAATATATAGACGAAGCCCGATATGCGCGGGCTTTCGTCCGCGACAAATTCCGGTACAATCATTGGGGAATGGCACGGATAGAGCGTGAGCTTCGCATGAAGGGCATAGATTCATGCCTGATAGAAGATGCCAAAACGGAAATAGAAGACGAAGAATATATGGCAGCTCTGCGCAAGATTATCGAAACCAAGAGAAAAACCACCAAGGGAAAGTCGGAATATGAAATCAAAACCAAGCTCATGAGGTTCGCTTTGTCAAGAGGTTTCGACATGGGAAGCATAATGAAAGTCATAGACTGCGATTGCGAAACTGCGGATTTTGATTCTGAAGAAGAAATGAACACATGAAGATTTTCCGTGACATAGCCGATTTTATTTTTCCGCGTCAGTGCCTTATGTGTGGATGCAGACTCTCGACGACAGAGAAACACCTTTGTGTTTCCTGTCTGCGGATGCTTCCGCGCACCAACTATCACCTGTGCAAGCACAGTCCCATAGAAATGTATTTCTGGGGAAAGCTGCCCATTGAGCGCGCCACTTCTTTCTTGTTTTATGACGGAATACGCACCAGAGACATCATATATAGCATGAAATACCACCATGCGCCTGAGACGGGACGATATGTCTCAGAGATTTTTGCAGCAGAAATAAAGGATTGCGGTTTCTTCGACGGCATAGACTGCATCATTCCGGTTCCGCTCTCTCGGCAAAGGCAATGGAAACGCGAATACAATCAGAGCGAATGGATTGCCCGAGGCATCAGCCGGCAGACTGGAATCCCTGTATGGAGGAATGTCGTAAAAAGAGTTGTCGATAATCAGACCCAGACCGCCCTCATGCCCTATGAGCGTTGGGACAATGTGGAGGATATATTCCGATTAGTTCGTCCGGAACGGATTCACGGCAAGTACGTTTTGCTCGTGGATGATGTGATGACTACCGGTGCCACAATCAGCTCTTGCGCCAAAGAACTTACCAAGGCGGAAGATGTAAAGATTTCCATCGCAACACTTTGTGTCGCCGGACACAGCAATATTTCCTCCACATACGAAAACGAAGAGGAGCCCGCTTCTATAATAGAAGAGGATTACACTTATATAATAAAAGAAAAGCTGGTGTAAGAATTATTCGTCACAGCCATCATCTTACAATCAGAATCTTGCCTGCAACTCCGTCATTGCCTTCTTCATCTGCGGCAAGCACATAATAAACTCCGGAGCCGACTCGTTTGCCTGCCGAAGTGGTGCAGTTCCACGTATATGCACCTCCCACCGACGTTCCTTCATGGACAAGACGTCCCGCTGCATTCACAATCTTCACGTTGCTGTTATACTTCAGTCCCGTAATCGTGACATTTCCCTGATATTCCGGACGCACCGGATTAGGGAACACTTTCACGACATCCTTATTAAAAGATTCTTCCGGGTCTGTGGCATTCCCCATATACGACACAAGCCCATCGCTTGTGGCGATAAACACCTCTCCCGTGGAACCGTTTATCGCAATGGAATAAATATCATCTGAGATAAGAGGACTGTTCTCTGTGGTGAAATGTTCCAGTGTCTCCAATCCGTCTGCACTGACGAGATAGACTCCGTTTCCCGACGTGCCTATCCATTTGCGGTTTCCGCCATCCACCGTGATGCACTTCACCGGCACTTCACTCAAAAGATAGTCGGCAAGGTTGGTTCCGTCGTTGCGTGGAACTTTCACCTGAGTGAAATAAAAACTTGAAGAGAACGCGTCCCTCGGATTATAGCTCACAAACAATCCGGCACTGGTACCAAACCATATCGCACCATTAAGGTCTTCCGTCATACAGTTGAACTCAGAAGGCTGATAGTTCTTGCCGTCCTGATTATTGAAACTGTAGATGAAACGGTATGTATCATCCCTTTCGTCATCAATCGTTCCATGAGTATCAAGCACAAACACTCCCGCACGGCTTCCCTGACTTGTTGAACGGCGGCTGTTGAACCATACAAGTCCTCTGCTGTCAAACAAGTAGTGGTCGAAAGTAGGGTAGCCGGCAATCTCATCATAATAGTAAGCCTTCCAACTGCCGTCGTTCTTCAATATCCTGACGATGGTGTCGCACTCATTGTTGAACATCCAGATATTCCCATCCTTGTCATATTCAAGTCCGGTGGCACGCACGTACAGACCGGGATTACTACCATTAGGAAGAATAGAAGTAAGAGGAGAATTGGTATAAGTGTAGTTCCTCACAAATTCGTAGTTTCTGAACTCATAGATTCCGGAAGAGGCGGTGCCGACAAAATGATGGTCGGGATCAGCCGGGTCCTGAACCACATCGGTCACTTTTACATAGGCATTTGCCCCCACTGCTGCAATGACTTTTTCTTCGTCAAAGGCAGACCATTCTCTGTCCTCATATCTCATCACCGTACCGGCTCTTCTCAACTCCGGATAATTGAATGCACCTCCGGCAATGAGCAGACGCTCACCCGGCATCATACGCAACTGGTAGCTGTAGTTGCGGAGAGGACTGTTAGGTATGATAGAAGAAACCGTCTCCTCGAATCTGGAGCCATCGAACTTGAAACACTTCAAGCCGCCAGTACCACAAGCCGCCCAATAGCCTCCGCCGTGATAAGTAGCAGAGACAATGCCTGTATTACCGTATGACATCAACTTTCCGTTTGTGTCTATTGACGCAAACGAAGAAGCATTCGACAACAGCAGCATGTCATTGGCAATACTCCACTTGGTGAAATACTCTTTGGTTATATTGTTTATTCTGAATGTCGATTTGTCAGGAATCACATAAATTCCGGAATTTGTCACAGCATAGAATGTATCATTGAAGTTGACAAGGTTTCTGAGTGAATAGCCCTGAAGTTTCGTCCAGTTGGAGCGGTCCAGCAAGTTCTGCCTTGTGTCCCCCTTATATACACCCTCACGCGTGGCAGCATAAATAACCCCATCGCTGAGAACTATGCTGAAGACATTGCTGTCGAATGCATAAAAATTTCCGAACACTTTGTTCTGTACATCCACAAGCACAATTCCGCTGTTCGTGGAAATATAGATTATACCATTATCTACAAGAACATCATTGATGGTCTTGTCGCTTAAGGAAGAGGTCTTCAGGTCAGACACATTAAATACGCTTCCGTCCGGAGACATGAAGTCGATGTTTCCATTCACATACAAAATCACCAGCTCATTGGTCTTTTCACACAAAGCGATGTCATAGATATTGTTATCATTGAGCACCGTTGCTTTATCAAATGTCTCCACGCTGGTGTCTTCCGGGTCGTAACAATAAAGTCCTCCGTCGCTGAGTACAAATATGCGTCCTCCGACTTCTACGGTACGCTGTGCGTTATGATAGGCTGAATACACTGTCCAATCGCCATATCCGGCAAAGGTGCTTAAACTCACAAACAGGAATAGTGTCAGAAAAAAATATCTCATCATTTTATCGTCATGTTATATGTATATGCCACAAAGTTACTATTATTATCCAATAGCAAAAACGATTTCTGAAACAGTTTAAGTTTCGTTTGAAATATTTATGAAGTAACTACCCCGCTATGGGAGGTGATTATTGATTGTCAATGTAGGGATGCACCCCGGTGCATCCGTTTCTTTGCGAACTCCGCGAACTTCGCAAAAATACATGTCATAGAGGCGGATGCACCGGGGTGCATCCCTACAAGTGGTTCATGGACATTCAATTCGGATTGGTAAGTAGCTATAACATTGAGTAAACATGCCAAAACATCATTTTTCAAAATGACAAAATGATATTTTCGCCCAAAATGAAAATTTAACATTTCGAGCGATTTTTTGCTGACGGCGAAGAGACGAAAATTTTGCTGTTGAGATAAACGGTTGATAATCAATAGAATACAAAATTTCCCAAAACACTCAAAAAAACGTGCCGGATGCAATTTTTTGAGAATTTTGAATATTCTGATAATCTATTGATTATTAACATATTACAATCAAATCCATCGTTTTAACTTCCAAATACACTTCCAAATTCACTCACTTTTAAGTTCTTGTTCAGACACACTTTCGAAACAGGAATTTATACACTTCTTAACATTTTATTCGAAGCCCACAGCCTTTTTCTTCGATTCCCAATGTTTTTTCAAAAACTCTACGCTGAAAAATTCTCCAAACTACTAAGTTTTTAAAATTGTAGCGCACTGCAGATAAAATTACAGTGCGCTGAAAATGTGACGACAGTGCGCTGGAAATTTGAAAACTTAGTAGTTTTTTTCCAAAAGTTTTTCATTGTATATAAACAAATGTAAAAGAACCGTTCAAAAACGAAACACTATTTCACATTTCTCTGAGGCTTTTGAAAATGCGCGTAGAATCCGCGTTCTTCGACAAAAGTTCAGTGTGCTTTATTTTGACGCGTGCCAGAGGGCTTGGAATTTTAACATTTGACAAAATCAAAAAGATAGTATAAGTACATAAAATTGGTAAAATGGAAATCAAAATGGGTTGAATATGTGTTATTTTGTCAAAACTGAACACTCCTTCAAAAAACGATGTCAAAAATTTTATTATGGAGGTATATTCACACAGCTTTAACTGATGATATAAAACCTCCGCATCGGCACATTTTTATCGGCGAAACAGGGAAAATAAAGCGGTCGGATAGCCCCACTCTCAAACCTGCCTGTTAAAATTTGCCCATATATGAAAAGATTTGTACCTTTGCCACGATAGACAGACGGCTTCTGTCTGTAGCCCAATTACATAAGAAAACAGAAAATACATATAAGTGATAATGGAGTACAATTTCAGAGAAATTGAGAAGAAATGGCAACGCAAATGGGTGGAAAACAAGACCTACAAAGTTGCCGAGGATGAGAACAAGAAGAAGTTCTATGTGCTCAACATGTTCCCTTACCCTTCCGGTGCGGGACTCCATGTGGGGCATCCGCTTGGATACATCGCAAGCGACATCTATGCACGCTACAAGCGTCTGCAAGGATTTAATGTGCTCAACCCTATGGGATATGACGCATACGGTCTGCCGGCAGAGCAATATGCCATACAGACCGGTCAGCATCCGGAGGTGACCACTGTTCAGAACATCAATCACTATCGTGAACAACTCGACAAGATAGGTTTCTCATTCGACTGGGACAGAGAGATACGTACTTGTGCTCCTGACTACTATAAATGGACTCAATGGGCTTTCCAGCTCATGTTCGAGAGTTACTATGACAACAGTTTGCAAAAGGCACAGCCGATTTCCAAGCTCATAGAACATCTGTCGGCAAAAGGAACTGAAGGCATTAATGCTGCACAATCAGAAGAGCTGCATTTCACTGCGGCTGAATGGAACGACATGAGCGAACAGGAGAAGAACGACAAGCTGATGAACTGGCGCATCGCTTTTCTCGGAGAGACAATGGTGAACTGGTGTCCTAAGCTCGGCACAGTGCTTGCCAACGACGAGGTTGTCGATGGTGTCAGTGTGCGCGGCGGCTATCCAGTGGTGCAGAAGAAGATGCGCCAGTGGTGTCTGCGTGTGTCAGCTTATTCTCAGCGTCTGCTCGACGGACTCGACACAGTGGAGTGGACAGACTCTTTGAAAGAGACACAGCGTAACTGGATCGGACGCTCGGAAGGAACGGAAGTGAATTTCAAGATTGCCCATAGCGAAGACAAATATTTCACCATCTTCACCACTCGTGCGGATACCATGTTCGGTGTGACTTTCATGGTGCTTGCACCAGAGAGCGAACTGGTGCAGACTGTGACGACCGACGAACAGAAGCCGCTTGTTGACGACTATCTGGAACAGGTGAAGAAGCGCACGGAAAGAGAGCGCATGATTGACAAGAAGGTGACGGGTGTATTTACAGGCAGCTATGCCACTAACCCGCTGACTGGCGAAGATATTCCTATATGGGTCAGCGACTATGTGCTTGCAGGCTACGGTACGGGAGCCATCATGGCAGTGCCGGCGCACGACAGCCGCGACTATGCTTTTGCCAAACACTTCAATCTGCCGATAATTCCTCTCATCGAGGGCTGTGATGTGAGCGAAGAGAGCTTCGATGCCAAGGAAGGAATCGTCTGCAACAGTCCGCGCAAGGACGCTGCGTCAGCATCCGGTCTGTCGCTCAACGGACTGACCGTGAAAGAAGCTATTGCTGCCACAAAGAAATATGTCAGTGAGCACGGACTCGGACGCGTGAAGGTGAACTACCGTTTGCGCGATGCCATCTTCAGTCGCCAAAGATACTGGGGTGAACCGTTCCCTGTATATTACAAGCACGGAATACCGACCATGATTCCTGCCGAATACCTGCCTCTCGAACTGCCGGAGGTTGACAAGTTCCTTCCGACAGAGACAGGAGAACCGCCACTTGGTAATGCCACCAAATGGGCTTGGGACGAAGAGAACGGACAGATTGTGGAGAACAGCAAGATTGACAACGAGAAGGTGTTCCCTATCGAGCTTTACACCATGCCGGGATTTGCCGGTTCGTCAGCCTACTATCTGCGCTATATGGACCCGCACAACTCAGAAGCTCTTGTCGGCGACAAGGCGAGAGACTACTGGCAGAATGTGGACCTTTATGTCGGCGGAACGGAACATGCGACAGGACATCTCATCTACTCGCGTTTCTGGAACAAGTTCCTGCATGATTACGGATACAGTGCAAAAGAAGAGCCGTTCCAGAAACTCATCAATCAGGGCATGATACAAGGACGGAGTAACTTCGTCTATCGCATAAAGGACACCAACACTTTCGTAAGCTATAACCTGAGAAAGGAATACGAGACAACACCTATCCATGTGGATGTGAACATCGTGTCGAACGACATACTCGACATTGAGGCATTCAAGGCATGGAGACCGGAATATGCCACAGCAGAGTTCATCCTCGAAGATGGGAAATATGTCTGTGGATGGGCTATCGAGAAGATGTCCAAATCCATGTTCAACGTGGTGAATCCAGACATGATTGTGGAGAAATTCGGTGCGGACACACTGCGTCTGTACGAAATGTTCCTCGGACCGGTGGAGCAATCGAAGCCGTGGGACACAAACGGAATAGACGGTTGCCACCGCTTCCTGAAAAAGCTGTGGACAATGTACTTCGACCGCGAAGGCAAACTTCAGGCAGACAATGCGGAACCGACAAAAGAAGAACTGAAGTCGCTGCACAAGCTCATCAAGAAAATCAGTGCAGACATAGAGAACTTCTCTTACAACACTTCCGTTTCTGCATTCATGATATGTCTCAACGAACTCAATTCGCTCAAGAGCCACAACCGCACCGTGATGGAGACAATGGCAATACTTCTCGCGCCGTTCTGTCCTCATCTCTGCGAAGAACTTTGGGAGGCTATGGGACACGACACATCTGTGTGCGATGCCCAATGGCCTGAATGGAACGAGGAATATCTCAAGGAAGATTCCATGAATCTGACCATAAGCTTCAATGGCAAAGCGCGCTTCCAGTTGGCATTCCCGGCTGATGCAGACAACGCTGCCATAGAGAAGGCTGTTCTCGAAAACGAACAGTCGAAGAAGTATATCGACGGATTCAATGTGGCGAAAGTCATCGTCGTTCCGAAACGTATTGTCAATGTAGTGCTGAAAAAATAAACATACTTAATACATGAAACCTATAGCTCTGAAACCTATTACATTGACGCTGTATCAGGGAATCCGGGATTATCTGTTCATCACTTTCGGACTCCTGATCTATTCCTTTGCCCTCACCTACTTCATGCTTCCCTACCAGATTACTACGGGAGGCATGGCAGGTGTAGGTTCAATCATCTACTATGCCACCGGTTTTGAGGTGCAGAACACTTATCTCATCATCAATGCCATATTCCTGATTGTTGCCATCAAGGTCTTGGGTATAAAGTTCTGCATACGAACCATCTATGCCGTGCTCATGCTGTCCTTCTTGATATGGCTCATACAGCGTATTGCCGAAGGAGAAGGCGGAGAACTGCCGCGCGTATGCGGCGATCAGGCTTTTATGGCTTGCGTCTTCGGTGCCGTGCTTGAAGGCATGGGGCTTGCCATCTGTTTCATCAACAACGGAAGCACGGGCGGAACTGACATCATAGCCGCAATCGTCAACAAATACAAGAACATGAGCCTTGGCACCATCATTATGGTGTGCGACATGATTATCGTGTCGTCCTGCTATTTCGTGTTCCACGACTGGCAGCGCGTAATATTCGGTTTCGCCACGCTCATCATCTCAAGCATCACGCTCGACTATGTGGTGAACAGGAAACGGCAGTCCGTGCAGTTCATGATATTCTCGCGCAACTATTCCAAGATTGCCGATGCCATCAATTCCACAGGACGTGGGGTGACGGTGCTCGACGGAACAGGATGGTACACGAAAACAGAGCGCAAAGTGGTTGTTGTACTGGTGCGCAAAAGCGAGTCTGTGAACATCTTCCGTATGATTAAATCCATTGACCCTTACGCATTTGTCTCCATGGGAAATGTGCAGGGTGTGTATGGAGAAGGATTTGACGAGATAAAAGCCAAAAAGATGAACAAGGGAAAGAAAACGATTGTGTTTGCAAGCAACAACGAGCATAAGCTTACTGAGATACGCGCCATACTCGGCGATAAGTTCGAGGTTCGCAGTCTGTCAGAGATTGGTTGCCGGACGGACATTCCCGAGACAGCTGACACTCTCGAAGGCAATGCGTTGCAGAAGGCGCAGTTTGTCAAACGCTTCTACGGTTTCGACTGCTTTGCCGACGACACGGGTCTTGAGTGCAGTGCCTTGAACGGTGCACCGGGTGTATTTTCTGCACGCTATGCCGGCGGAGAAGGGCATGATTCCGAAGCGAACATGCAGAAACTTCTTGCCAATCTGGAAGGAAAGGCAGACCGTTCTGCACAGTTCCGCACTTCCATCGCCCTCATCTACAATGGTCAGACTCACTTCTTCGAAGGCATCGTAAAGGGTACGATTGCTACAGAGAAGCACGGCGAAGGAGGTTTCGGATATGATCCGATATTTGTTCCGGAAGGCTATGACAAGACTTTTGCAGAACTGGGTTCTGAAGTCAAGAACACCATCAGCCATCGTGCGTTGGCTGTCGAGAAGCTTGCCGCTTTCCTGAAGTAAGATAGGAAGTGAAGTAGAAGTACATCCATAGGGTGTTTTCACAACGTCAGATAAAGAGAAAGGTGTATTCGGCGGAGATATCTGTTGAATACACCTTTTTCCTGTTTTCATCAACGTGTCACCCCAAAATCATCTTCAAATAATAGTAGCAAATCTCTTTTAGGCATTTTATAAAAAGGATAAATGTATGCAGAAAGACGATGATAACTGATATTCATCAGATAACTTTCTACCCTATGAGTGTGTTGCCAATCATATAAATTACCCAATCCCCGTTGCACCACGCAACATCAGCGCAACCGGGAAATGCCTTATGATACGTTGCAACACCACCATACAATGCGCATCACACAACAGAACCCTAAAAGGGTATTGATGGCGGCCCTTTCAGGGTGTTCGCGCGATGGTGTCGAAGCCAACAAACCGCAGTGGGGAGGCAATAATGCGAGCAGGAGGATTCTCATTTTCCCCGCCGCCCCGTTTTATCCTCCCCGATACCCTTTTGAGGTTCCCGGCGAACAAAGTGCAATAAATATTGCGTAATTTAACATTTCTTAGATAAGAGGGGATAAGTCGGACTGATGATTTTACTATATTTGAAACGGTTTCGGAAACGTAGCCACTCCCCCACTCCGACAATCGTGGAGGCTGAATGCCTCCGCACAACAATATCTACGAGAGAGACTGCAGGCACAACCTGCTGTACGGTCTCTTTCTGTACTGAAATGATACATACATTAATAATAAAACATTACACAATGAAACAAAACTACGCACTTAAGCAGATTCTCTCCGCAGTAATCCTTTTGGTTGTCTCCATGGCTTCATGGGCACAAAAGTTCGAGGTAGATGGCATCCGCTACAACATCAATGGAGACAAGGAAAGCGTGTCGGTGACACAAAAATCCAGTGGGAGGTATCGTGGCGACATCGTCATCCCTTCCTTGGTTGTATATGAAAGTAAAAGATACTCAGTGACGGGCATAGAATACGGTGCCTTCTATCGTTGCTCCTCCCTCACCTCTATAGATATCCCCTCAAGCGTAACAAGCATAGGAAGCAGCACCTTCTATGATTGCTCCTCCCTCACCTCTATAAAAATTCCCTCAAGCGTAACAAGCATAGGAAAGGAGGCCTTCTATCGTTGCTCCTCTCTCACCTCTATAGACATCCCCTCAAGCGTAACAAGCATAGGAAGCAGCGCCTTCTATGATTGCTCCTCCCTCACCTCTATAAAAGTATCGGAGGATAATACAGAATACGACTCGCGCGAAGGTTGTAATGCAATTATCCATACATCAACCAACTCGTTGGTTGAATTAAAATTTTAATTATTTACAAATGAGAAAGTTGCGCAATTTACAGATTATTAGTAAATTAGTGGTGACCAAACTACTAAGAACTATTGCTCCGCTTATGCGCAACTTTATAACAAATTTCGTCAG
>JAGASY010000095.1 GCA_017621515.1 Bacteroidaceae bacterium | reverse complement strand
TCCAATCTACTAAGCGCGCAAATTTGTAGCGCACTGTCGTCGTCGGAACAGTGCGCTGAAAAAGTGACGACAGTGCGCTGGAAATATCAAAATTTAGTAGATTGGAGAAAAGAACTCTTTGTCAAGGATAAAAAATGTGAAAGAACCGTTCCAAAACGAAACACTATTTCACATTTCTCGGAAGCTTCATGAAATTCGCATAGAATCCCCATTCTTCGAGGAAAGTCCGTCTCGCTTCGTTTTGGAGCGTTCCAGAGGACTTGGAATTTTAACATTTGACGAAATCAAAAAGAAAGTATTTGTCGCTGCTTTTGTGAATTGTGATTCTGTTTGCTTGAATATGTAATCATAATGTCAAAATGAAACACCCCTCCAAAAAACGAATTCAAAAATTTTTTTATGGAGCCTTGGAAGGGGATTGTAGATGCATTATAAAACGTTTTTTTTAGTTCATTATGTAATAGTTGTATGAGTGTATTTATTGACTTTTCCGTCGGATACATTTGATTGAGTAAGAAAAGTTTGTCAAATACATAATTATCAGAAATAATTTTAAAACAGTCTTCAAAAGAATAAAAAGGCAATACCATTTTTTTGTTGTGACGAAAAAGCTGTATCTTTGCACGAAATATGCAAAAAAAGATATGGACGAGAACAAAATATTAGTAAAAAGCATTATTGAAGGTATTCAAGAGAAGAAAGGAAAGAATATCCGTGTGGCAGATTTGACAGGTATTGAAGACACTATCTGCAAGTATATTGTAATATGTGAAGGCAATTCACCCAGTCAGGTTTCTGCCATATATAATTCAATCAGGCAGACTGTAATAGACAACATGCGGGTTAAACCTATTGCTGTTGACGGTTTGCAGAATTATTTCTGGGTAGCGATGGACTATGTGGATGTTATAGTTCATGTTTTCCTTCCGGACATGCGTGAGTTCTATGACATTGACCATTTATGGGAAGATGCGGAAATGACGGATGTCCCCAACATAGATTAATGTTTTTAGATTGTTTGTATGAACGAAAACACTGAAAATCAGAAAAACAAGCAGCCGAGATTCAATTTCAACTGGTTGTACATTATGCTCATTGTCGGGCTTATATTCATGATTTTTACAAAGCATGACGGTAAGCCGACAAAGACCATAGACTATTCCACTTTTAAGGAATATGTGAATAAGGGGTATGCCCATGACATTGTCATAAACAAAGATGATCTGACTCTTCAGATGTTTATAGACAGTCGGTATGACCGTATTGTTTTCGGAAACGGAAATAAAAAAGCCGGTAACAGAGCTGTCAATGTGGAATTCGGTTCTATAGAGAAAGTGGAAGATTTTCTTGAAGAACAAAAGACTGAGGGGAATTTTTCCGGTAAGGTTGAATATGAGACACAGGATGACCTGTTTATCAACATTATATGGCAGATTGCGCCGCTGCTGTTCATTGTGTTCATCTGGATTCTTATCATGCGACGCATGGGAGGCGGAATGTTGAATGGCGGAATATTCAATGTGGGAAAATCCAAGGCGCAGCTCTTTGATAAGGACTCAAAAAACACAAAAGGCCGGATTACGTTCAAGGATGTGGCCGGACAGCAGGGTGCCAAACAGGAGGTGCAGGAAATTGTGGATTTCTTGAAGAGACCGGACAAATATACTAACCTTGGAGGTAAGATTCCTAAGGGAGCACTGCTTGTCGGACCTCCGGGAACAGGAAAGACTTTGCTGGCGAAGGCTGTGGCAGGAGAAGCGGAAGTACCTTTTTTCTCCCTCTCTGGTTCCGACTTTGTCGAAATGTTTGTTGGTGTGGGTGCATCGCGTGTGCGCGACTTGTTTGCGCAGGCAAAGGCAAAGGCTCCGTGCATCATCTTTATAGACGAGATTGATGCTATTGGTCGTGCGAGAAGCAAGTCGGTGAACATGGGCGGCAATGATGAGCGGGAAAACACACTCAATCAGTTGCTGACGGAAATGGACGGTTTTGGAACAAATAGCGGTGTGATAATATTGGCTGCTACGAACCGTGCTGACATACTTGACAAGGCTCTTCTGCGTGCCGGACGTTTTGACCGACAGATACATGTCGATTTGCCGGATTTGAACGAGCGTAAGGAGATATTCAATGTGCATCTGCGTCCTGTGAAGATTGACGAGAGTGTAGATGTGGATATGCTTGCGCGTCAGACACCGGGATTTTCCGGAGCGGATATAGCCAATGTATGTAATGAAGCGGCACTTATCGCTGCACGTCATGATAGTGAATGGGTTACGAAACAGTATTTCCTTGATGCGGTAGATCGTATAATAGGAGGTCTAGAAAAGAAAACAAAGCTCCTGACTGCGAGTGAAAAGCGTGCCATAGCCATACATGAGGCGGGACACGCCACAATATCATGGTTCTTGGAGTATGCAAACCCGTTGGTGAAAGTGACGATTGTTCCGCGAGGACGTGCGCTTGGAGCTGCTTGGTATATGCCTGAGGAACGTCAGATTAACACGAAAGAAGAAATGCTCGATGAGATATGTGCTACTCTTGGTGGACGTGCTGCGGAAGAGATATGTATCGGACGCATATCGACCGGAGCAATGAACGACCTTGAGACTGTGACTAAGCGCGCATACGGCATGATTGCATACGCGGGAATGGGAGAAAGTCTGCCAAACCTGTGCTATTATAATAATGATGAATATTCTTTCGGCAAACCTTACAGTGAACATACAGCGCAGCTCATTGATGAAGAAGTCAAGAAGCTTATAGCGGTGGAATATGAGCGTGCAAAGAAAATCCTTTCGGAACATAAGGAGGGACATGCACAGCTTGCGCAGATTCTGATAGACCGCGAAGTTATTTTTGCTGAGGATGTTGAACATATATTTGGAAAGCGTCCGTGGATTTCTCGAACAGAGGAGATTCTTGCGAGTGCTTCAGAAGCGGAGTCTTCAGAGAAAGACAGTTCGTTGACAAACCATAACGATGAGAATGCTGATATTATACGTCAGAAAGCGGTAGATGCCGTTATCGAGAAAGCAAAAAAGGCTGGACTGGGAGAGAATAAACTTTCTCGGGGCGAGGAGACGGATAAGAATGAGCAGGCTTAAAAAGAGAAAAGGGTGCATAAGTGGGGACGAAACAACTCCTTGCTTGTGTCCCCTCTTTTATTGAATGTTTTCACAGCTAATCGGTTGAAACGATAAAATAGTTCTAAGGGCTGTCTTTGGCAGCCGCAAATTATGTTTGGGAGATTAAAGTAATGAAAAGAAATCTAATACTTCGCAGTATTACCGGTATATTATTTGTGGTGGTGGTAGCGGGAAGCATACTTTATGGTGTGCAGACTTACTCTTTGCTGTTTGCCGTGATAACAGCCATGACCACGTGGGAGTTCTGTTCTATAGTCAATAAGAATTTGCAAATGCAGATAAACAGGTTTATCACCACTGTGGCGGCGGTCTATCTGTACTTTGCCGTGATGGGATTCAATCTGAATATTGCCGGGTCTGAGATTTTCATTCCCTATCTGATATCGATCATTTATCTCTTTATATCCGAGTTGTATTTTGATCGGAAAAATTCGATATACAATTGGGCTTTCACTATGATGGCACAGTTATATGTGGCATTACCGTTGTCCATGATTCATGTGATTTCATTTTTTGCCGTTCAGGGAGTGGCAGGGCAGCCGCAGGTAGTGTATAGCCCTGTGTTTGTGCTGTCCGTGTTCATCTTCCTTTGGTCAAACGATTCGGGTGCATATTGTTTTGGAAGTATGTTTGGCAAGCACAGACTGTTTCCGCGTATATCACCTAAGAAATCGTGGGAAGGTTCAATTGGAGGAGCTGTGGTTGCCATTGTGGTGTCGCAGGTTGTGGCATCTTACAGCATGGATATGAACAGTAGCAGTGAGTGGCTCAACAGGATTGCATGGGGAGGACTTGCTGTGGTTGTGGTAGTCTTTGGTACATGGGGAGACCTTGTGGAGTCTTTGTTGAAACGAAAGCTGTCGATAAAGGATTCGGGAAATATATTGCCGGGACATGGAGGAATGCTTGACCGCTTTGATAGTTCGCTGTTGGCTATCCCCGCATCTGTGGTGTATGTCTATACGGTGAATAGTGGTATGTTCCAGAACATGTATGATAAAATACTCCTGTTAATGGGCAAATAAAAGGGGCAAACCGCTTGCATAAGGGGCAAACTGTATTTTTTCATATTGGAAATGATACAATTTTTCAGGAAAAATATGAAAAATCAATTTTAATTCCTAAGTTTGCGGTGCCAACATTGTGAAAATACCGATGGAGTGCAGTGTTTGTAATTGACGATTAATAAAAACAAAAATATTATAGTGATGACGGACATTCAGAATGCCAATGAAGAGGTTCAGAATGAACCATTGGCAGAAGGCTTAAATGTGGCTGAACCTACAATTGAAGTTGCAGCAGAAAATGTGACATCTGAAGAGAACGAAACAGATGAAAGTGCAATGGAAGAGGTTATGGCTGATACGGAAGAAAGTAAGAAAACTTTTTCACCTTTGCAGACAAAGGAGGAAATTATTGAACGTCTGAAGCAGTTGGCTGCAGAGGGAGAGGAGATTTCAAGACAGGAACTTGATTCTCTCAAAAGTAATTTCTATCGTTTACTGAAGCAGGAAGGTGAACAGGAATATAAGACATATATAGAGAACGGTGGAGAGCCGGATAGTTATATGCCTGCTCCTAATGTGGATGAAGCAGCGTTCAAGGAGCAAATGGCTGTAATACGAGAGAAGCGTGCGGCTATCGCATTGGAACAGGAACGTCAGAAAGAAGAGAATTATCAGAAAAAGCTTGCTATCATTGAAAAGATAAAAGAACTTCTGGCGAATCCGGATGAAGTGAACCGTGTGTATAATGATTTCAAGGCTTTGCAGCAGGAATGGAATGAAATAAAGAATGTTCCGGCTGATAAGGCTACTGATTTGTGGAAGACTTATCAGCTCAATGTGGAGCAGTTCTATGATACATTGAAGTTGAATAACGAGTTGCGTGCCTACGACTTCAAAAAGAATCTGGAGTTGAAGACTGAACTTTGCGAGAAGGCTGAGAAACTTGCAGAGGAAGCAGATGTTATTTCTGCGTTCCGACAGCTTCAGCAGTTGCATCA
Source organism: Bacteroidaceae bacterium (assembly GCA_017621515.1). Taxonomy (GTDB): domain Bacteria; phylum Bacteroidota; class Bacteroidia; order Bacteroidales; family Bacteroidaceae; genus RGIG8745. The sequence continues at coordinate 4,491 of JAGASY010000095.1, read as the reverse complement.
GGAATTCAGGGAAATCGGACCTGTATCAAATGAATTGCGTGAAGAGATTTGGACTCGTTTCAAGGCTGCATCTACTGTGGTAAACAAACGTCATCAGGAATATTTTGAGAAACGTAAAGAACAGGAACAGGAGAATCTTGATCAGAAGACTGCAATTTGTGAGATTATAGAGGGAATGGATCTTACCAATCTTAAGACCTTTGCTGATTGGAATGCTGTTTCTGAGCAGATAACAGCTCTTCAGGCAAAGTGGAAGACCATAGGCTTTGCTCCGCAGAAAATGAATGTCAAGATTTTCGAACGTTTCCGTGCTGCTTGCGACAGCTTTTTCCAGCAGAAATCTGAGTTCTTCAAGTCTGTACGTGACAGTCTGAACAACAATCTTCGTCTGAAGCGTGAACTTTGTGAAAAGGCAGAGGCTTTGATGAATAGCACGGAGTGGAAAGAGACGACTGATACTCTTGTTGCGCTTCAGAAGCAGTGGAAAGAAATCGGCACTGTACCAAAGAAATACAGCGACACAATATGGCAAAGATTCAATCTTGCGTGTGATACATTCTTTGCTGCTAAGAAGGAGGCTAATTCTTCTCAGCACAGTGAACAGGCTGAGAATATGGCTAAAAAGAAAGCTATCATTGAACGTCTTGCCGCTATTGACCCTGAAAATGAGGGAGGAGATTATCGTAGCAAATTGCGTGAGGCGCAAGATGAATGGAGTTCTGTGGGACATGTTCCGTTCAAGGAAAAAGACAAACTTTATAAACTTTTCCGTGAGCAAATGGATCGTCTCTACGGAGCATTGAACGAGAATGCTTCACGTAAACGCATTATTCGCTTTAAGAATGAAGTAAATGATGGTGATGGCAGAGTTCGTGAACGTCTTCTCAGACAGCTTGAGATATTGAAAAATGAAATCAAGACATATGAGAATAACCTTGGCTTCCTTACCCTTTCTTCTAAGTCGAAGTCTGGAAACAGTCTTGTCGAAGAGCTGAACAGAAAGATGGATAAGCTGAAAGCTGATATGAATGAAATCAAAGAAAAAATAGCAGCTCTTGATGAGAAGAAGAAAGAGAGTGCTGAATAATAAATATAATCATGAAAATGTTTTGATGAGAAAAGGGAGTGCAGATGAGTGCGCTCCCTTTTTTTGATATTCTCTTCTTGAAAAATCCTTTTTTGATATGTCCTTTTTGAAATTCCCTTTTGGGGAGATTATACGGATACAACTCCTTTTATATGCGGCCAAGGATTGTAATCCTCAAGCGTAAAGTCTTCAAACTTGAAGCTGAATATGTCTTTTACATCCGGGTTAATAACCATTTTAGGCAGAGACCGAGGCTCTCTTGTCAACTGTAGCTTAACTTGCTCTATATGGTTGGTGTAGATGTGCGTGTCGGCTGTCGTATATACAAAGTCACCTGGTTTTAATCCTGTAACTTGCGCCACCATCATGAGCAGGAGCGAATAAGATGCTATATTGAAAGGAACTCCCAAGAAAGTGTCTGCACTTCTTTGATACAATTGCAGACTTAGCCTTCCGTTTGCCACATAGAACTGGAATAAGATATGGCAAGGAGGGAGATTCATATTGTCAAGGTCTGCTACATTCCATGCACTGACAATCAGTCGTCGCGAATCAGGTGTATTTTTTATGTCTCTGATAACACGCTGTATCTGGTCTATATGTTCACCGTTATAGTCAGGCCAAGAACGCCATTGGTAACCATAGATATGTCCTAAGTCGCCGTTCTCGTCAGCCCATTCATTCCATATTCTTACACCGTTGTCTTGCAGGTATTTCACGTTGGTATCTCCGTTGAGAAACCATAGAAGTTCATGGATGATAGACTTCAGATGCAGCTTCTTTGTTGTAAGCAGAGGAAAACCTTCTTCAAGGTTGAAACGCATTTGATGTCCGAAGACACTGATTGTGCCGGTTCCTGTGCGGTCGCTTTTCTCAATGCCATCATTCAAAATATGGCTCAATAAATCCAGATATTGTTTCATAGAGGAAATTTGTGATTCTGTGATTCTTTATATCCTGCAAATGTAAGAAAAATATGTCAAACATTCTTCTATCGTCAGATTTTTGGTATAACTTTGTTTGTGTATTCACAAATGCAGAAAAGAATATATGACAAGAATAGGATTGCTGTCGGATACTCATTCGTATTGGGACGATAAATATGAGAAATATTTCTCGGAATGTGATGAAATATGGCATGCAGGAGACATTGGTTCTGTTGAAATTGCAGACCGTCTTGCAGCCTTGAAACCGTTACGTGCTGTATATGGCAATTGTGATGGCGGTGATTTGCGCTACCGTTTCTCTGAGAAATACAGGTTTAAGTGTGAAGAAGTGGATGTGTTGATGAAACATATTGGAGGATATCCCGGACGCTATGACCCTTCTATACGCGCTTCGCTGTTCGCACGACCTCCTCGGCTTTTTATCAGCGGTCATTCGCATATCCTGAAAGTGCTGTATGATAAGACGTTGGGGTTTTTGCATATAAATCCCGGGGCGGCAGGGCAGCAGGGATTCCATAAAGTTCGTACACTGGTCAGGTTCAGCATAGACGGAACAGAAATCAAGGATCTTGAAGTGATAGAGTTAGGAGATACTTTAAGGCCTGCAATGTATTTGGGGTTGAGATGACAGAACGCAAGATAATACATATAGACATGGATGCCTTCTTTGCTTCTGTCGAACAGAGGGAGAGACCTGAACTTCGGGGAAAGGCGATTGTTGTTGGCGGCAATGGTGAACGTGCTGTCGTGTCAACGGCAAGTTATGAGGCTCGCCGATATGGAGTTCATTCTGCGATGTCTGTGGCAAAAGCAAAAAGGTTATGTCCACAATTGATAATAGTGGAAACAAGAAAAGAACTGTATGAGAAAGTTTCAGAGGAGGTGCATCAGATTTTCAGGCAGTGTACCGACATCATAGAACCGTTGTCTATAGATGAGGCTTTTCTTGATGTGACGGAAAATAAGCTCGGAATGGAAAATCCGGTTGATGTGGCATTGTATATAAAAACTGAAATTTATAATAAACTGAGTCTGACGGCTTCTGCCGGAATCTCATATAATAAGTTTCTTGCAAAGATTGCGTCCGACTACAATAAGCCGGATGGTCTGTTTGTCATATATCCGGAACATGTAGAAGATTTCATGTCCAAACTCCCGGTGGAGAAAATCTGGGGAATCGGCAAAGTTACGGCGGAGCGTATGCACCGGTTAGGCATATACAGTGGTATGCAATTGCGCGATTGCTCTTTGGATATGCTGACGCGAGAGTTCGGCAAACAAGGTGGTGTGTATTATAATTTTGTACGTGGCATTGATGAGCGTCCGGTTGTCGTCAATAGAATCCGCAAGTCTGTCGGGTGTGAACGTACTTTTGAAAAAGACATAAGTAGGTATTCTGCTGTGATTATTGAATTATATCATGTAGCCTTAGAACTTGTAGAACGTATTAAGGAACAGCGTTTTTATGGCTGCACTCTGACATTGAAAGTAAAATTCAATGACTTCAGGCAGATAACACGTTGTGTTACAAGAGAAAAGAATTTTGTCACTCTTGAAGATATTCTTCCGCAAGCCAAGCTCTTAATCCGTGAGGTTGATTATAAGGCGCACCCTATACGCCTTATCGGATTGGCTGTGTCCGGACATAAAGATGATTCATCGAGAAAAGGCACATGGAGGCAGTTGAGCATAGATTTTCCATGTTGAGTGATAGTAGAAAGGGAGGTGCATATTTTTGCAAAGAAAATCAGTTAAATTTTATCTCTTATAATTATGTGGGGCACAGATTTCCTGCTTGAACAGAATTGGAATACACACCTGCTTAAAGCAGTAAAAAAACATGCTAAAACTCCATTTTTCGATTTGACAAAATGATATTTTCACCCAAAATGAAAATTTAACACTTTGGGCGATTTTTTGCTGACGTCGAAGAGGCGAAATTTTCGGTCTAAAGATAATTTATTGATAATCAATGATATACAAAATTGCAAAAAACGCTCAAAAAAAGTACCGGATGTAAATTTTTGAGAATTTCAAGTGCTTTGATAATCTGTTGACTATTAGTGTGTTATGACATAATCCGTCATTTTTGCCTCTAAATGTCACCAAAAATCCACTCACTTTTCAGTATCTGTTCAGACACTCTTTCAAAGCAGATAATTATACATTTCTTAACATCTCAGCCGAACTCTGCTGTCTTTTTCTCCGCTTCCCAAAGCTTTTTCAAAAAATCTACGCTGAAAATTTCTCCAAAGTACTAAGTCTTTAAAATTGTAGCGCACTGAAAATAAAATTACAGTGCGCTGTGGAGAAAAAAACAGTGCGCTGAAAATATGAAGACTTAGTACTTTCTTCTCAAAAACTCTTCGCTGAAAATAAACAAATGTAAAAGAACCGCTCCAAAACGAAACACTATTTCACATTTTACGGCGACCTCAGAAAATGCGCGTAGAATCC
>JAGASY010000094.1 GCA_017621515.1 Bacteroidaceae bacterium | reverse complement strand
TATTCCTCATTCTCAATACCGGCATTCTTGTAAGTGTCACATTATCTACTTTTAAGTGTCGGTACAATTATGGTACAAATATACGATAAAAATCCGAGAAATAAGCAAAGCCAAAGAAAAGTCTACAAAAAGATATAGGGCGTAACTTGTTGAGTTACACCCTATATTCCTATTTATTGTTATCGTTATTTATCGATACTTACTTCACCTCCTCAAAATCAGCGTCCTGCACATCATCTGCACCACCATTCTGCTGAGTACCAGCCTGCTGTCCTCCTTGGAAACCAGCATCAGCACCCGGCTGTGCTCCAGCTCCCTGATACATCTGAGCAGAAGCAGCCTGCATAGCATTGTTAAGCTCTGCTATTGCAGCATCAATAGAAGAAACATCGCCGCTCTTGTGTGCATCCTTCAACTTCTGAAGCGCACCCTCTACCGCAGGCTTCTTGTCAGCAGGAATCTTATCGCCATTCTCCTTCAAGAAATTCTCTGTCTGGAAAATCATAGAGTCTGCCTGATTCATCTTGTCAATGCGCTCACGCTCTTTCTTATCAGCATCAGCATTTGCCTCAGCTTCAGCCTTCATACGCTCAATCTCTTCCTTGCTCAAACCAGAAGAAGCTTCGATGCGGATAGCCTGCTCCTTGCCCGTAGCCTTATCTTTGGCAGAAACCTTGAGAATACCGTTGGCATCAATATCGAATGACACCTCAATCTGAGGAACACCACGACGTGCCGGTGCAATTCCTGTCAAGTTAAAATTACCGATTGACTTATTCTGAGATGCCATAGGACGCTCTCCCTGAAGAACATGAATAGTCACTTCTGTCTGGTTGTCCGCAGCTGTTGAGAATGTCTCTGTCTTCTTGCAAGGAATAGTAGTATTGGCATCTATCATCTTAGTCATCACACCACCCAGAGTCTCAATACCCATTGACAACGGTGTCACATCCAAAAGCACGATATCACCTACTCCATCTTCCTTGTTAAGGATTGCTCCCTGAATGGCAGCACCTACAGCTACAACCTCATCTGGATTTACACCCTTTGAAGGAACCTTACCGAAGTAGTCCTGAACAAGCTGCTGCACAGCCGGAATACGGCTTGAACCACCAACCAAAATAACCTCGTCTATATCCGATGTAGATATTCCTGCATCAAGTACCGCATTCTTGCAAGGTTCAAGACATGCCTGTATCAGTCCGTGTGCAAGACTCTCAAACTTAGCCTTTGTCAGCGTCTTTACAAGGTGTTTAGGCACACCACCGGCAGCTGTGATATAAGGCAAGTTTATTTCTGTCGAAGTTGATGAAGAAAGTTCAATCTTAGCCTTCTCAGCAGCCTCCTTCAAACGCTGCATAGCCATCGGATCACCTGTCAGGTCTGCACCTTCGTCATTCTTAAACTCCTGAACAAGCCAATCTATAATTACCTGGTCGAAATCATCACCACCAAGGTGAGTGTTACCATTAGTAGAGAGCACCTCAAACACACCACCACCAAATTCAAGGATTGAAATATCAAATGTACCGCCACCAAGGTCAAACACAGCAATCTTCATATCCTTGTTTGCCTTGTCAATACCGTATGCAAGAGCAGCAGCAGTCGGCTCGTTTACGATACGCTTCACTTCAAGACCTGCAATCTGTCCGGCTTCTTTTGTAGCCTGACGCTGAGAGTCTGAGAAATATGCCGGCACTGTAATCACAGCCTCAGTCACTTCCTGTCCCAGATAATCCTCAGCAGTCTTCTTCATCTTCTGAAGAATCATCGCACTGATTTCCTGCGGAGTGTAAAGACGACCGTCAATATCTACACGAGGAGTATTGTTGTCACCACGAACTACAGAATAAGGTACGCGAGCTACTTCCTGCTGAACCTGATCGTAAGTCTCTCCCATAAAACGCTTGATAGAGAAAACTGTACGTTTAGGGTTAGTAATAGCCTGACGTTTTGCAGGATCTCCCACCTTGCGTTCACCGCCATCCACAAAACCTACAACAGAAGGAGTTGTGCGCTTACCTTCACTATTTGTAATTACAACCGGTTCATTGCCTTCAAAAACGGAAACACAAGAGTTAGTCGTTCCCAAGTCGATTCCAATAATCTTTCCCATAATCTTATTTTATTTTTTTATTTTCGTTAATAATATAATAATTAAAAATGACATGAAAATGTTCACACTCGCATATATAAAGTATATAATGCTATGACATATCCGTGTCACACACTGCCAATATAGGCAAAGAGTGTGCCACATCTGCATGATAAGTCTTAAGTCTGACATTAAAGACATTTTGTCAGTATTTAATTTTTTATTTCATGTCACAGCACTGCCAAAAGAGCACCTCCAAACATAAAACTATACCTTATCCTTGAAAACATCAAACAGGTTTCAACTCCAACAAAAAAAGAACAAGAATCAAAAATCCGTAAGATTTCCGACTCTTGTTCCTTATTAATAATATGTATTATACTTATTCCTGTACATCCTCTTCCACGGGTCCGACAGGTTTCACCCTAATACCCACAATACGAAGTTCACGAGTATAGCGATTCCTTTCTGTAGAACGGAAATAAGACATCATCTCTATGTCATACATTCCAAAATCACGAGGTACAACGTCAAGACTAACAGTTGTACATTCCAAACTATCTGATTCAAAATAACGATTTCCTTCTTTATCTACTAAATTTTCATCGTGTGTCCCCAACGGATATATGCCCCTCAGACTGGCACGAAATTGATTCTTCTTTTTCACAATACCGTCTCTCGTTTCCGGTGCCATAACAAACTCTATGTTATACTTATAGTTTGAAAGCAAAAAATTCGGACAATTGTAGTTTACAACAGGATGACTAGCAACGCCTCTTGTAAAAACAGCATAAGTATTTCCCGGAATCCCATATATTTCATCACATTCTATCTTGGTAACCTCTTCAATCCTATTATTACCACATTCCTCACAATAATCCCAACCATCAATCTTTATTTCATCAAAAGAGAAAGCATCCATAAAATTGTCCGGTACTTCATCCACATAATAAACAACTCCATCTGTGCATACAAACGTGCTGTCCGATATTCCGTCAGCCTCAGAATCTTTCACTTTTGCAAAACCTTTTTTCAACCATTGTTTAAACAGAATCTCGTTTCTTTTGCTATTTTCTCTCGTAGTAAAATAAGGAAAACGAGTACAGAATTTCTCCCAAGCTTCATTTGTAAGACAAATTACACCCTTACTATATACATCAGGCACCACAATACCAGTACTGTCATTCAACATTTCAGACATTGAAGGTTTTGTACTAAAATGCTGCTCGCTGCTATAATATATTTTACCTTCCACACGAGTAAATGCCCTGTAATAATAGTCTGCATCTATAGCCAAATTATGTATTCTATTAAAAACTAATATATCCCCAGACGGAAAATCATAAGAATAATTATAGTCTATAGAAGAGTCATCAGGATCAAAATCAACTACCTTTCCATTATCCACAGTCACTCCCCGCATAGTGGAATAGCAGATACCCCCTATGCCAAATCCTTTAGGCTGAAATTTTAAATAAAGTTCAGCTGATGCAACTGATGCACTTCCCAAATCGTAACCGTAAAAATCCACACTCACCTTAGGAGTTTCATTCAACTTCACATAATCGTCATCATGTACGACAGCCTTGCCATAGAAGTACATATAAGACCTGTTGGTTGAATTAGATTAGTGAATATTTTATCTGCCCAATCGGACGATGATTGATGAAATTCACATATTGCATAAATGTCATAGCGGCGATTTTACTTGCCATTCTGGTGAAAAGTCCGCAGGATTGTTTTGCAT
>JAGASY010000093.1 GCA_017621515.1 Bacteroidaceae bacterium | reverse complement strand
TTGCCTCAAGTCGCATGGTGGGGTAAGGGGATTTAATGCGTCTTTGTGGCGATTTTTGCTGCGTTGCACCCTCTTTTGCCACAGTGTCGCTACCTTTTTGACCTCTGTGTCATCTTATGAGGGCGGTTGCGGATTTGAGGTATAAAACAAGACGCTCAGTGCTCGTGTTTGTTCTGAGATAAATTCAATACACTCCTCTGTCGCTATAAACAATAATTTTGAAATAGTTTTTATCCGTTTCTTAATTATTCGTATTTTTGTCAGGAAAATAAAGTCTGTAAAATGATACATGAATTTCAAATAAGGGTATTGCCCGAACAGGCAGCCAATGAACAGGAGATAAAAAGGTTCATAGCTACGGATAAGGGTATGGACATGCGGACAATCAAGCATGTGCGTGTGTTGAAGAAGAGTATTGATGCAAGGCAGAGGACAATATACGTCAATCTGAAAGTCAGAGTATATGTGAATGAAGAACCGGAAGATGAAGCTTTCGTTTACACTGAATATAAGAATGTGGAGGGACGGCAGAAGGCTGTGGTTGTAGGAGCCGGACCGGGAGGACTGTTTGCTGCTCTCAAACTGATAGAACTGGGTGTGTGTCCTATTGTCATAGAGCGAGGCAAGGACGTACATAGCCGGCGAATAGATATTGCGCGTATATCCAGAGACCACAAAGTGGATCCTGAGTCAAACTACAGCTTTGGCGAAGGCGGTGCCGGTGCGTTCTCGGACGGTAAACTTTATACAAGAAGCAAGAAGCGTGGCAATGTGGAGAAGATTCTGAATGTATTCTGTCAGCACGGAGCCTCAACCTCTATTTTGAGTGATGCACATCCGCATATCGGAACGGATAAGCTACCTCATGTAATCGAAAACATGAGAAAGACAATCATTGCCTGCGGAGGAGAAGTGCATTTCCAGACCAAGATGACCGGATTGCTGGTGTCGGGAGAAAAGGTGGAAGGTGTGGAAGCGGAATATCTGGCGGACAATGGAGCTGCTTATTCAGGACAATCCGTGGTAAGGTTTTATGGCCCGGTAATTCTTGCTACAGGACATTCGGCGCGTGATGTGTATTCATGGCTTTATGAGAATGGAGTGGAAATTGAAGCAAAAGATATTGCGGTTGGAGTGCGCCTTGAACATCCTTCGGTACTGATAGACAAGATACAGTATCACAATCGCAACGGTAGAGGTAATTATCTGCCGGCAGCAGAATACTCATTTGTGACACAGGTGGAAGGCAGAGGAGTGTATTCATTCTGCATGTGTCCGGGAGGTACGGTTGTTCCGGCTGCAAGCGGTCCGCAGCAAATTGTTGTGAACGGAATGTCTGCCTCGTCTCGTAACTCGCCGTGGAGCAACAGCGGTATGGTTGTGGAACTACATGTGGACGATTTGGCTGATGAAACGATGGATTTCGGCAGAGAGAAGTTGGAAGAGGCAAAGGCGATGTTTGCAGTGAAAGATAGAGGAGGAGAGAGTGCCGGAAAGAATATGCCTGTTGCAGACAGCTACAAGCATCCGCTTGCCATGATGTATTTCCAGCAGTGGCTTGAACGTACAGCATGGATTCAGGGAAACCGCAGGCAAACGGCACCAGCGCAACGTATGAGCGATTTTGTAAACAGGCGGTTGTCGTATGAACTTCCAAACACATCTTACACCCCGGGACTTATTTCTACTCCGTTGCATTTCTGGATGCCTTCTTTCGTCACTTCTCGTCTGAAACAGGGATTCCTTAATTTCGGAAAAGCTTCACACGGATTTCTGACCAACGAAGCTGTGATGATTGGGGTTGAGACACGGACAAGTGCTCCGGTGCGCATAGTACGCGATTCCAGCACACTTCAGCATGTACGTCTGCAGGGGCTTTTCCCATGCGGTGAAGGCGCGGGCTATGCTGGAGGAATTGTTTCTGCGGGCATAGACGGAGAACGCTGTGCCGAGATGCTTGCACAATATATTAAAGCGCATTAAACTGTAGAGTCAAGTGAGGCAATTGATTTTTATGCATTACTAAGTCCAACCTTTTATTCCTCGAAGCGTGGATGAATTATAATAAAGTTTTGCCTTATTATTATATTTGTTAACTTTGCAAGGCTTAAAAATTATAAACCATAATGAAAATAACGATTTTACAGAGAAATATAGAATGGGCAAATCCACAAATAAATATATCAAGAGCAGATGAAGCAATCAATCGTCTGCCTGATTCAGACCTATTTGTATTGCCTGAAATGTTCTCCACAGGTTTTTGTACGCAGCCGGAAAACATTGCGGAAAGTGCTGACAGCGAAACTTTGCATTGGATGAAACGCAAGGCTGCTGAACGGGATTGTGCCATGGCAGGCAGTGTCGCGATATATGAAAATGAGAATTATTATAATCGTTTCTATTTTGTCTGTCCAGACGGAAGTGTACAATATTATGATAAAAAACATTTGTTTACTTTTGGAGGTGAGCATAAACATTTTACGGCCGGGACAGAACGTGTTGTAGTAGAATTCAGAGGTGTACGTATTCTTTTGGAAGTATGTTATGATCTTCGTTTCCCTGTCTGGACGCGTAACTTAAAAGATTTTGATATGATACTTTATGTGGCAAGTTGGCCTACTTCTCGCATAGATGCATGGAATACATTGCTCCGTGCACGTGCTATAGAAAATCAATGCTTTGTTGTCGGAGTAAACCGTATGGGAACAGATCCTACTTGTGAATATTCGGGAGGAAGTGCTATCATTGACCCATACGGAAAGATTATGGCTGAATGTCCGTGGAACATAGAAAGTTCGGCTTCAGCTGAGATAGATATGGAAGCATTACAGGTCTTCCGGAAGAAGTTTCCGGTATTGAATGACGCTGATCCTTTTTCTTTGGTGTAAAAATAATTAATAAAAGATAGATAATGGCTGAAAAGGAACTATTGTTGGGTGATGAAGCAATTGCTCTCGGAGCAATACATGCCGGCATATCAGGTGTATATGCTTATCCGGGCACACCATCAACAGAGATTACAGAGTTTATTCAGAACAATCCTTTGGCAAAGGAGCGTAAATTACACAGCACTTGGTGTACAAACGAAAAAACTGCCATGGAGGCAGCTTTGGGTATGTCATATGCAGGAAAGCGTGCTTTAGTATGTATGAAACATGTAGGAATGAATGTAGCGGCTGATGCCTTTGTCAATTCTGCCATTACCGGTGTGAATGGTGGTTTAGTAGTATTGGCAGCTGATGATCCTTCCATGCACTCGTCACAGAACGAACAGGACTCACGTTTTTATGGGAAGTTTGCTATGATTCCTATTTTGGAACCGTCTTCTCAGCAGGAAGCATACGATATGATGGGCTACGCATATTCTCTTTCAGAAGATTTAAAACTGCCGATACTGATGCGTGTGGTCACTCGTTTGGCACATTCGCGTGCAGCTGTGGAAGTTGCAGTCATTCATGAAGAAAATCAGTTGAATCCAGACAATGAACGTACTCATTGGGTATTATTGCCAGGCAATGCGCGGAAACAGTATCTGGAATTGGTGAGAAAACAAAAGGAAATGGAAGAATCTTCTTCCAAGTCACCTTATAATTGTTTGGAGAATTTGAACTCGGAACATGATTATGAATTTGGTGTGATTGCTTGCGGCATCGGTTATAATTATATAAAGGAGGCGGATAGGGATGATAGTCATATACCTGTGTTGAAAGTCTCTCAATACCCATTGCCTGAAAACGAAGTCAGGACGATGGCTGCTAATTGTAAATATATTCTGGTAGTAGAAGATGGTCAACCGTTTGTGGAAGGAATGGTGAAGGCTTTCCTATCTAAAGATTATGAAGTAAAGGGACGTTTGACAGGCACATTGCCTCGTACGGGTGAATTGACTCCTGACAATGTAAGTGAAGCATTAGGGCGAGAAGTCAAGTGCTCATTTGGCAAGTCGCAAGTGGTAATGCCCCGTCCGCCAGCATTGTGTCAGGGATGTGGTCATCGTGATGTATATGACGCATTGAACAAAGTGGTCACAGAATATCCAAATGCACGTATTTTCGGTGATATAGGTTGTTATACATTAGGTGCGCTACCTCCGTTTCGTGCTATCGACAGTTGTGTGGACATGGGTGCCTCCATCACAATGGCTAAAGGTGCATCGGACGCAGGTGTGTTCCCTGCAATTGCTGTCATTGGAGATTCTACATTCACTCACTCCGGTATGACCGGTTTGTTGGATGCGGTAAACGACCATGCCAATATCACTGTGGTTATCTCGGACAATCTGACTACTGCTATGACGGGAGGACAGGATTCTGCAGGCACCAATAAATTCGAAGCTATTTGTTTGGGATTAGGGATAGAGCCGGAGCATGTACGTGTTGTAGTTCCATTGCCGAAGAATATGGAGGAGATAACTCGCATTATCCGTGAAGAGATTGAATATAAAGGAGTGTCTGTAATTATTCCGCGCCGAGAATGCATCCAGACACTGAATCGTAAATTAAGACAGAAAAGAGCAGATAAGTCATGAAAAAAGATATCATACTTTCAGGTGTAGGAGGACAGGGCATCCTGACTATTGCCACCATTATAGGAGAGGCAGCCACAGCAGAAGGCATCAATTTGAAGCAGGCGGAGGTACATGGAATGAGTCAACGTGGAGGAGATGTACAGTCAAACCTGCGTTTGTCCGACAAAAATATTTATTCAGACCTTATTGCTCAAGGTAAAGCGGATATGATTATTTCCATGGAACCTATGGAGGCATTACGTTATCTGCCTTATTTGCATGAGGAGGGCTGGATTATTACTTCTGCTAATCCTTTTAAGAATATTCCCGATTATCCGGAGGATGATGAACTTGTAAATACATTAGAAAGCTTGCCGCACGTGGTGAAACTGGAAATAGAGGATATAGCAAAAGAAAACAACATGCCCAAATGTGCCAATGTGATATTGTTGGGCATGGCTGCAAAATATATTGAGATATTGTCACCGGAACAATTGCGTGAAAGTATCGGTCGTGTTTTTGCCGCAAAGGGTGAAAAGATTGTTGAAATGAACCAGAGGGCCTTTGATATAGGCCTGAATGCAGTAAAGTAAAAAACTGATAATGCTATGAAAATATTCAGTAAAGAATTAGTTGAAAAGGCAGTGAAAGAGTTGCATGTTGCAAATCTTTCACAAGCTACCATTGGTGATGTGTTGCTCATAGCCCAATATTTAGAGAAGGAGACAGGTATTCCTTTTATCCGTATGGACCAAGGGGCTCCCGGGCTTGCAGCCAATCGGATAGGAGTGGAGGCAGAGAAAGCTGCTTTGGACAGAGGAGTCGGTTCTCAATATCCGGCTGCTGCAGGAGTGCCTGAACTGAAAAAAGAAGCTTCTCGCTTTGTAAAGGCATTTTTGAATTTGGATATTTCTCCACGTGCTTGTGTGCCTACAACCGGTTCTGTGGCTGGTTCATTTGGTTCATTCATCGCTTGTACACAGCGAATACCGGGTAAGGATAAGATCTTGTTCATTGACCCCGGGTTTCCAATTCAGAAATCCCAGCTTCGCATTATTGGAGTGGAATGGAAAGAATTCGACATCTATCATTATCGCGGACAAGCTTTGCGCAAGAAACTTGAAAGTTTTCTCAAACAAGGAGATATTGCAGCAATTATCTATTCTAATCCTAATAATCCGGCTTGGATTTGTCTGGAGGAAGAAGAGTTGCAGATTATTGGTGAGTTGGCAACTGAGTATGATGTGATTGTCATGGAAGACTTGGCTTATTTCTGCATGGATTTTCGGCATGATATGGGACATCCTTTCGAGCCGCCTTACCCGCCTACTGTGGCAAGATATACAGAGAATTATATTTTGATGCTTTCTTCTTCCAAAATATTCAGTTATGCCGGACAACGTATGGCATTGGCATGTATCAGTGACAAACTGTTTGACCTTCAGTTCCCTGCTCTGGCAGAACGATATAAGGATGCGGGTGTGTTTGGTCCGACTATGATTGCTTCTATCCTTTATATGATTACTTCTGGGTGTACAGCTTCCACTCAGTATGCGTATGCAGAAATGCTCCGTTTGTCAACTGAGGGTAAGATTAATTTTGTAGAGGACACAAGGGAATATGCTCGCCGTGCAGACCGTATGAAGAAAATTTTCACCGACAACGGCTTTCATATAGTATATGATTATGATGTTACTCAAAGAGTTGGTGATGGTTTCTTCTTTACTATTGGATATGGAAATATGACAGGAGGTGAATTACTGCGTGAGTTACTGTATTACGGTGTGAGCAGCATTTCGCTTTCTACTACTGGCAGTGAACAAGAAGGTGTCCGTGCTTGTACATCGCGAATGCGTGACGAACTTTATCCTGTGATGGAAGAACGTATGAAAGCATTTAATGAAGATCACAGAAATAAATAGACCGATAAATACAAGGGATGGCAGACATGTCTGTTGTCAACCTGTCGGCACATGAGAATTGAGTATATCGAAATATTATTGATTATGATTTGGAATAAGAATAAAGAGTGCATGAGTAGGGACGAAATGAGTGCTTTACAAGGGAAACGTCTGAATAAGTTAGTGAACCTTGTTTATCATAATGTTCCTTTTTACCGTAATAAGATGCAGGAGATGGATCTGTCCCCTGATGATATTCAGACAATAGAAGACATTGTAAAACTTCCTTTTACAACAAAACAAGACTTGCGAGATAATTATCCATACGGACTTCAGGCTGCTCCGGCTTCAGAGATAGTGCGTGTGCACGCTTCTTCAGGCACGACAGGCAACCCTACCATTGTGGGATATACACGTCGTGACTTGTCAATATGGTCAGAAGTAATGTCACGTTGTCTTTCGTCATTCGGTGTAACTCGCAATGACACATTTTCTGTCAGTTACGGCTATGGGCTGTTTACAGGCGGACTGGGAGCCCATTATGGTGTAGAGAATCTGGGAGCTACTGCCATTCCCGCTTCTACCGGAAATACGGAGAAGCATGTTCGTCTAATTCGAGACCTTGGCATTACCGGCATTGCCTGCACACCTTCATACGCTCTTTATCTGGCTGAAGTAGTTGAGCGTATGGGGCTTACCAAGAATGATATCAGTCTTCGTATCGGTGCTTTCGGTGCTGAACCGTGGACTGAAAGTATGCGTAAAGAGATAGAAGAGCGTTTGGGGTTGAAAGGATACAATCTTTATGGATTGAGCGAGATTATAGGTCCGGGGGTTTCGTATGAATGTAAAGAACAACATGGTTCACACATCAATGAAGACCATTTTTATCCTGAAATCATTAATCCCGATACTTTGGAACGTCTTCCAAATGGCGAAGTGGGTGAATTAGTGTTTACTACACTTACTAAAGAAGGAATGCCTTTGCTACGTTATCGTACTAAGGACTTGACTTCGTTGATTGATGGACAATGTCCTTGTGGAAGAACGAATATTCGTATGTCGAGTATTGTAGGACGTAGTGATGATATGCTCATTATTCGTGGAATCAACATATTCCCATCACAAGTGGAGAGTGTCATTTTGGATATGCCTCAGTTCGAACCTCAGTATATGTTAATAGTAGATAGGGAGAACAATCTTGATACTTTACAGGTTCAGGTGGAAGTCCGCAAAGATTTCTTCTCGGATGATATGGGACGTATGCTGGCAATGAAGAAGGCATTGAGTGACAAACTTAAAAGCGTCTTGTCTATCAGCGCAGAAGTAAAACTGATGGAGCCAAACAGCATTGTCCGTAGCGAAGGTAAGAGCAAACATGTGATAGATAATCGAATCCTAAAATAAAAATAACAGCTATGACTATTAAGCAATTATCTGTTTTTCTGGAAAATAAAACCGGAAGAATCAACGATGTGACCAAAACTTTGGCAAGATACGGTATCAATATGCATGCGTTTAGTATGGCAGAATCCACTGATTTTGGTATTCTTCGTCTGATTGTTTCGGATGTGGAAAAAGCGGTGGAAGTACTTCGTTCCGCAGACTTTGCTGTGATGCTGACAGATGTGGTATGTATTGGTTGTCCGAATGTAGCAGGTTCTTTGTCTAAAATATTGGACTATCTTGCAGCGGAGCATATCTTTATTGAATATATGTATGCCTTTGCTCAAGGCGACACTGCGCATGTGGTCATTCGTCCTTCTAATGTGGTAAAATGCGTGGATTTATTGAAGAAATTAAATTGTGATGTCCTGACCGGGAAAAGTTTATAATCTTTCTCGACAAAGGATATTAATATTCTCGTGCTTAAGGTGCAGCAACTACAAACAACACTTCAAAAGTATAAAACAATAGAGAATCCCTATTCTGCGAAACACTCTGGTTTTCTTATCGGGATGTTGCAGAATAGGGAAACTTAAACAAAAGAAGATGAACAATAGTTTAATGAACGATATCCAAGAAACGACTTATTAATTTTGCAACTATAAAATGAATAGCAATGGAAGAAGAAATAAAATTTCATTTTTTTTTGATGAAATAAAGCGTTCATAATCAGGAATAGTTACCTGTAGGTAAGTATCTTTCTTATAGGTAACGTCTTGTTATACTGGAAAATACTTCCTAATTTTGCATTGTCAAAAACAAAAAAGAGCGGTTCTCCGCTGCAAAATTAGTCAACCAATTTATAAGTTTAAGTATGAACGATATTAAAACTATTCAGAATGGCGAGAAATTCGCCCATGTTTCAGTTGGAAAAATCAATGGCTTCGAGGGCAAGCAATTCGTAAAGGATGCCACAGGTGCTACTTCTTGTGAGATTTCATTCGGCACTTTGCCAACCAATGCGGCTGTTCCTTTCTTTCATTCTCACAAGGAAAATGAGGAGAACTATGTCATCCTTTCTGGCAAAGGAAAGTTTCAGGTCGATGACACCGTTTTCGATATATCTGAAGGTTCGGTCATTCGTGTGGCAACTAATTGTGACCGTAACCTCAAATGTACTTCTGAAGAACCGCTGACATATATTTGCATTCAGGCAAAAGAAGGCAGTTTGGGCAATTATACGGCGGCTGATGCTGAGATTACAGAAAGAGAAAATCTGCTGTGATATTGAGCGAACTTAGAAACTATACTGATTTGAAAAAGATTCATAGTCCGGTGACTATAATTCTGTGAGGATGTTCTACGAGATAGTACCCTCATAGAAACAATGAAAGTTCCCTGTTCTGTAAAGTCTTCCGATATTTATCGAATTAACTTTTACAGAACAGGGATAACGATTATTTTCCGGCTTTCTTTAATGTCATGACCTTTGCTCCTTCATTGTCGAAGAAACTTGCCTTATCTCCTTTTATCCGGACTGAATGTGTGGAATTTATGGCTTTGATGACAGCATCTTCAATTTCCATATTAGGTCCCATCATTCTTGTAACCCCCAGATTGCCAAGTGAGAGGTTTCTGCCATCAAATTCATAACTTCCAAAGAATCTGTTGACAGATGCGCAACCATTGACTTTTCCTTCCGCATTAAAACTGATGGTAGCGGGATTGGCACCATCTTTCGTGCTGATACCTTCTGCCTTAAGAATGTTCCATTCCCCTATTATATTTGGCACATCTGTTGTGACGTTTCCAGAAGGAGAACAGCTATGGAGAAGAAGACTGCACGCAACAATGGAGGCAGCCATGAATCTCATGCTTTTTCTACTTTTAAAGATGTTCATAAGCAAATTGTTTTAGAGTTAATACAAGCAAATTTTTAATCGATGGCAAAGATATACGTTATGAATATGACAACGTAATTTTACTTTTTAATTTAAACAAAAGAACATGAACAATAGTTTAACAAATGATATGTTTCAATGAACTATTTATTAACTTTGCAGCCATAGATTAGTAGCAATGAAAATAAAAACAGATTGGTATGATTGAAGAAATGCTTAAATACAATAAAGCTTTTGTTGAGTCGAAAGCTTACGAAGAGTTTGTGACAAGTAAATATCCAGATAAGAAAATAGCTATCGTCACTTGTATGGATACTCGTCTTACGGCACTATTGCCGGCAGCTCTCGGCATAAAGAATGGGGATGTGAAGATTATCAAGAATGCCGGAGGGACTATCACAAACCCGTTTGACTCTACAGTTCGGAGTCTGCTTGTGGCTATCTATGAGCTTGGTGTAAACGAAATTATGATTATCGGGCATACGGGATGCGGTGTGCAAGGGATGGATTCGCAGGAAATGTTGAATCTGATGCGTAAACGTGGTATAGATGAGGAGCATATTTCTCTGATGAAACATTGCGGAATCAACCTGGACGAATGGCTGCATGGGTTTGAAGATACAGAGGCGGCTGTCCACGAGACTGTCGATCTTGTAAAAAATCATCCTCTTGTGCCAAAAGATATTATTGTCAAAGGGTATATCATGGATTCTACAACTGGTGAACTTACAAGGCTTTAATAAATGGTTTTATGGCCTTTGTTTCTCCATTCAGGCACAAATTCAAGGTTATTCGAGATTTGGAGTGGTGGATAATGGCATATATTAATAGAATATTATCCTGCATTTTATAAATAATAGTCCGTTAAACTTTCTCGTTAATTAGAGGTTTAACGGACTATTGTTGTATTGTACCAGTTAATGTTTTTATCCTGTTTTTTGTAAGAATGATTTCAGAACAAGCGTAGGCTTTAAAATTGTGCCCGCTATAGAATTGAGGTCCCATAAAAAAATTTTTGACATCGTTTTTTTGAGAGGTGTTCTGTTTTGACAAAATGATAGCATATCTTCTGTTTTTAATTACAATTTTATTATTTAGCATCGAATTGCTTTCTTTCTGATTTTGCCAAATGTTAAAATTCCAAGTCCTCTGGCATGCGTCAAAATCGACCGTGTCGAACTTTTCTCGGAGAACGGGGATTCTACGCGTATTTTCTAACACCTCATTGAAATGTGAAATAGTGTTTCGTTTCTGACGGTTCTTTTACATTTGTTTATCTTTGGCGAAGAGTCGTTTTGGAAAATCTACTAAGTTTTG
>JAGASY010000092.1 GCA_017621515.1 Bacteroidaceae bacterium | reverse complement strand
AGACCGGCATTGCAATGCCGGTCTTTTTTGATGATATGTTCTGACTTTTTATTAGTCAAACGAGCTTTTGATAACTTGTTTTTCCTGTTTTTTTGTCATTTCACTTCGTTCCATGCCGGAGGATTGACGTTCAGCAGGTTTTTCACAAAGAAATCGTAACGCTTGTGTTCTCCGAAGCTCTCACCCATAGTGTGGTGTGCTCCCGGAACAACTACAAGCTCGAAGTCTTTTCCTGCCTTAATCAGCGCATTGACTACCTGCATTGTTGATGCCGGATCTACGTTGTCATCGAGTTCGCCCACCACAATCATCAGTTTTCCTTGGAGATTCTTGGCATTATCTACGTTGGAAGATGCCGAGTATGATTCGTCGATAGGGTAGCCCATCCACTGTTCATTCCACCATATTTTGTCCATACGGTTGTCATGGCATCCACATGCTGCATAACCGGCTTTATAGAAATCACCATGGAAAAGAAGTGCTCCGAGAGCTTCTTGACCTCCGGCAGAGCAGCCGTATATACCCATTCGCTCAATGTCCATATAAGGATATTTTTCTGCTGCTGCTTTTATCCATGCAATGCGGTCTGGGAAACCTGCATCTTTGAGATTCTTGTAACATACTTCTTCGAATGATTTGGAACGGAATGAAGTAGTCATGGCATCAAGCTGAACCACGATGAAGCCGAGTTCTGCAAGATCGGCAAGATTCCACAGCCACGGGGTGAATGATTTTGGTACATATTGGTCGCCCGGACCTGAATAAATGTATTCGATGACCGGATATTTCTTGTTCGGATCAAAATTGGACGGACGTTGTATCAGTCCCCACATGTCGGTTTTTCCGTCACGTCCTTTGGCTACGAATACTTCCGGAGCTTTCCAGCCTTCTGCTTCAAGGCGAGAAATATCTGCTGTTTCGAGAGTACGGATAATCTTTCCGTCTTTCGCAGAGCGGAGAACGGTTACAGGAGCTTTCAGTACTGTGGAATAAGTGTCTATCAAGTATGCCATATCGTCTGTATATACGACTTTATGGTTGCCTTCTTCTGGAGTGAGACATTTCAGTCCCTTGCCATTGAGACCTATCTTGTAGTAGTGTATGAGGTAAGGGTCTTCGTTCTTGTTCATGCCGTTGGCAGAGAAATACACGATTCCGTTCTTTTCGTCCACCTTTTGGATTCCGCGTACATAGAACTCTCCTTTAGTTACTTGGTTGATGACTTTTCCTGTTTCACGGTTGTAAAGATAAAGATGGCAGTAGTTGTCGCGCTCACTCATCCAGAGTATGCGTTTTCCGTCTGCAAAATCGTGACGGAACTGACGTGAATAGTTGACGTACTTGTCGCTTTTTTCTTCAATAATGGTGCGTACTTTCCCTGTCTCTGCCGATAACTCCAGCACACGGTAGTGTTTGTGTCCTCGCTCATTGAATTCAAATGTGACAGTCTTGTTGTTCTTGTCCCAGCGTGGAGCTGTAACATAGTACTGGCTTGCGAAAAGTTCTGTGCTTGGTTCGATAATCTTGCCTGTAGTGGTTTCAATGATGACTGGTACACGATAGTTTAGTGAATCGCCCGGCTTTGGATATTCTTGTTTGTGGAGTTTGGGCTGCAACTGATCCGATGGCGAAGACTCTACCATATATACGTAACGCTTCGGAGCAGGTTTTATCTTGACTGTGGCAAAGTATTTGCCGTCTGCTGACCAACTGCCATAAGATGAATAGTAATTGGTTTCAACTCCGTCTTTAGTAAGTGCAGACTCTGCTTTGGTTTCTATATTGCGAAGATAAAGATTATTGTCTTTGAAGAACACTTCCTGTTTGTTGTCAGGTGAAGTGATAACACCGTCTTTTTCTTCCGGTACTTCCATCCAATGATGATAAGGAGGGTCTATTATCGTGTCACCCTTCTGGAGATTGTTTTGGGTGATGTCATATACCCAGTTGTGTCTGTTATAATTGAAATACAGTTTGTTGTCTTTGTCAACATACATTCTTCCCAGACCGAGATAATGTTTGTTGATATTTTTACCTGTTTGCGATTTTAATGCGTCAGCCAATGTGCCTGTATCGAAGAGCTGTTCCTTTGTGTTGTTTTTAGCATCAACCACAGTATATACAGTACCTTCCGTATCTCTGTCGGAATACCAGAACTTTTGTGTTCCCGCAATGGCATGTGCATCCACATTACCATGAATCATTTTGTTGCTGTACTTTCCGCGAATGGCAAAAGCACGTTTATAGTCTTCTGCCGTTCCTTGGGAGAATGCCGTGATTGTTGTCAGAGTGACAACAGTAGATAAGATAAATCTTTTCATGATATTCTGTTTGAATGTTATTAGTTCTTGTTGTAAAAAGAAGGAGATTGCATGGAAACAATAGAATGTCTATTTTCCTTTATATGTCGCTTTCACAGCATTTGATTTTGCTGTACTTGCGAACTCTTGCGGAGTTGTTTTTACCGGTTCAACCATAAATTCCGGTATGTTATAGCTATAAAGATAATATGTATAGAAATCCGGATCTTTTTGTGGTACTTCGAAAGCTTTGTGTGCGTGTCCGTTTTTGTCGAAGTAGGCAATAAATGGACGAGTGAAATTTCCGTCATCTCTTCTGCTGCTGATAATAATCCAATGTCCGTTGCTTGACCATGAATGATAGCTTTCCGCTTTATTGCTGTTGGCATTCTCAAGTTTCCGTGTTTTCATAGTCTTTAAGTCTGTGATATATATGTCAGCTTCCGGATGCCAGATATGAAAGCATCCGTGGTCACCCATTGCAAATAGAAGATAATGACCGTCAGGGCTGATACGTGGAAGTGTGGCACTTTTATTAAGTGAAGATGCTGAAAATACCAACTCACGTTTGCCGAATGTTTTGGTGGTGGCATCAAAACTGCGGCGGTAAATGTCATATTTCACTTCCCTATATCTCTGTATCAATTCTGTTTCTTCTGCAATTGTATCTTTATATTCGAAGTGAGCTGATGAATAATATAGTGTTTTCCCGTCAGGTGACCATGTTGGAAATACCTCAAATTCGTCTTCATCAGCACAAATAGTACTTACTTCGTTTTTTTCAATGTCATAGAGTATAAGGTCGCTTCTTGTGTCTTGTACCTCAATTTTTGCGACATCTTTGGTATGGAACGACTGTCCGGTGAGATTGGTAGAGTAGGCTATCAACTTTTCTGTGGGATGCCATGCCGGATATACACCGGCACTGAGAGTCGAATCGCTCTTCATGTCAACCTTCTTCAGTTTTCCGTTATTTACAATTATTGTACCACCATAACTTTGGCGCATGTGAAACTGCATGTTGTCCGTTTTATAGTTCTGATATGAATGACAGTTGATACATTGTCCGTCTTTCTCATTGGACACCATCATGTTGTTGTATATCTCCTTTTCCTCAAAATTGGTAATGTTTCTCTGATTGATACTCAGTTTCTCGTATGCTACGTATGATGGAGGAATTACACGATAGGATATATAAGAGTCAATCTCCTCTTCTGCAACATGTATGCAGAACGGACTGTATGCTTGCCATTGACCTTCTTTTTCTGCAAAGATTTCCACTTTAATGTCTTTCCCTTTTGCAGAAGCAAGTATTTCTTTCCATTCTTTCTCAGGGAACAAAATCTTGTAGCCTTTACCGTAGGTTTGTTGCTTGTCGCCGTATGTGATACGTGCGATGCAGTGGTCTGAATTTTCTTTTACGGCAAAGTTTAATGGAGCTATGTTATATGGTATTGTAACTCCTTTGTAATCAGGATATATCTTTGGCCCTCTGTTTTCCTTGCGAAAAGTTTCGGGAACAGATGGGTGCGATGTGCATCCCGATAATATACAAATTAAACTTATTGCAATGATTGTTATAATATCCTTTGTTTTCATCATTTATTTCTTGCTTTTATTCTGTCTTCAATGTTGATTTAGTATGACTTTATGTCTCTACAGAAGAAATAGAACCACCAGAAGGTGTCTCCATACATGTCTTTCATTGCTTCACCGACTTGTTGGGAGGTCATTCCTTGTTTGAGCAGTGCTTGTGACATTTGTTGGAAAGCCGCATAGCGATTGATGATTCTTTCTTTGTCGAATGGCATACTTTGTATGTTTACTTCCTTCTCTAATGTTCCGTACAAAAAGGCTGCCTCTTGATAGTGTATAGGCATATCGTTGTCTTTATGTAGAGTGGCATATTGGAAGAAACGCGGCCAAAACAGTTGTATATTCTTATTTACCATAGCATAATTCAGTGTCACTTCCTGAAATTTAGGATTGACATTGCTGGAATTGCTGAAGTAATTGAGAAGGTACATTTCGCATAATCCGTTATCTCCATCAAGTATATCTTTATATCCACGTAAAGGGAGAATATATTCAAACTCTTTGAAGTGGGCTATTTTGTCTGGGTCTTTTGTCATAGGCAGAAATGCGTCAGCCCATTTGCCGTGAAATGTGGTAGATTTCAGAATGTTGATATATTTGTTGGCAAGCTGGTATTCTCCGTTAAGGATTGCACAGCGTGTAAGTATCTTCAAATCACTGACTTTGAATCCAAATTCTACACAATTCTCTATACACCATCGGTATGCAAAGTTTGTTTTTCCGTATTGATAATAAATCATTGGAGCGGCAGTTTGTACCATGTGTACATTAAGAGAATCATATACGTATGGAGGTTCACCGCTGTTGTCGTAATGATACATCTTGTTGCCCAATTCTCCGGTGTGCATAAGAGCTATATTCTTAAACATCACAATCTGACGTGTAGATTTTCCCGGAAGGTTGGCTGCTTCTTCAAGCACTTTTTGCCAATCTCCTTCATCTGCGGCACGATATATACGTATTTCTGCATGATAGTTGTAGTTGTCAAAATTTGCAGCATTCACAGCGATAACACTGCATGTTATTATAATACAAGTGGATATTACTACACGATATGCTCGTTTGCTGGTTATATTGGTTTGTTGTGGCTCTTCTGTTTGTTTCTTGAATAATCCTGCGAACAGAGGAATAACTGCCATTATGATAAATGGCAATGAGAGTTGCCATGAAGTGAAAGCATCTGATTGGAATAGAGGAAAACCTGCTGTCCATGAATCTTCTATACGCATTTCCGTATAGAACTGATACCATATAATAGGAGTACTGATTATGGCAAGCAGTGCTACTGCCGCATTGATTTTATTGCTTGTCAATAGTGTTTGTTTGCTGTTGACGTCTTTTACTCCTTTATCAAAGAACCCGTTAATCACTGAGTATATGGTTCCTAATAAAGCATACCATCCGAAAAGTGGATAACCGGCAACAGTCCATACGACAGTCCATATCGGACGATATTGTCTGTTGAAGCGGCTCGATATAAATACGGAAAGAATGGTTATAAAGAAGCCTATGCTTTCTGCAAACCAATATCCCTGTATTTTTATATAATAAAGCCAATAACCTAAATTGATTTCGGAACAAAGCAGTGCTACCAATGGAATTATCCCGATGATACTCCATTCTTTGCGTATTTTGAATGCTTGTAGGAAGAGAAAATAGGTAGCTAACCATATCACGATAAGTAGGGAAGCACCTAACCACGGGTAATAAAAAAATTGCGTTAAGTAGCATCCCGCCCAATGCAGTAATCCTGCTGGAACACCCATGAATTCTTTAAAAAAGAATATTGTATTGACAAATAGAGACTTTTCCTGTACCATATACAAATAGTCACTATTTTGAGTTACAAGCATAATGAAAGCATATATGCCAAAGAGCAAAGCAAACAAATATGGAAATAGATTTGTTTGTGAAGATTTGAGTACAAATTGGCTTCCGCTTGTCTTTTTCTTGGTCTTAGACTGTGGAGGGGAGCTTACAAAGGATGGTTTCGCTGTTGTATTAGTCTTTTTACTATTTTGTGCCATTTATTTGAGGTTCTTTTAATAGTCACGCAAAAATACTGTTTTTTATTATAAAAGCAAAACGGTTATGAAGTTTTTAGGTTCTGAGGAACAGAAGGACAGGCCAAAAGCGTGGCTGGAGGGAAGATGTTTTTGTTTTGATTTGTTGTTGAATATCCGAAATAGGACATTACATTATAAAGAATAATTTGATATTTCAAATGTTATCTTTTGGGAGATCTATATTCAAAAAAGAACAGATTCCGGACATTTTGCCGATATGTGTCGGTTAGCAAAATATGTGAAATGGTGATAAATAGAAATTATATTGGCTGTTTTTATGTCTTTTTGTTACTTCAAAATTTTAACATTCAAAATCGAAAAAAACGCGATTTTTCGGGCTTTTTTCGAGCGAGAGGAGGTTTCGTTGAAAAATACGCTTATTTTTGAAATTTCTGAAAGCAGCTCTCAAATGTGAAATAGTGTTTCGTTTGGGAGCGGTTTGTTTACATTTATTTATTTCCGGCAAAGAGTTTTTGAAACCAAAGTACTGAGTTTCCAAATTTTCAGCGCACTGTTTTTTCAGTCACGGCGCACTGCAATTTTATTTTCAGCACACTGTAATTTTAATTGCTTAGTAGATTGGAGAAATTTTCAGCGTAGAGTTTTTGAAAACACTCTTGGGATTGGGATAAAAAATGCTGAACACAAGATTTCGTGTTAATGGATGTGAAATTTTCTGTTTGCTTAAAATTCTGTACAAAAACAGGCAAAGGGAATAAAAATTGATATGAATCAAACTATTCAAGAGCTAACACGCAGTAAATCAAGTGCTTGCTGTTTTAATCGGAGGCGCGAGTTTTAAAGGTAAAACTGATGCCTTTTTGAAAAAGTTATTTTGTTGATTTACAGTATATTAGTAAAATAGATGATTTCTTCAAAATGTAAATAAGTGTTTCAAATGTTAATTTTTACCGGAGGGCGAAAATCAAAGTGTCAGATTTCCGAAAATAATTGAAGGGTATGAAAGTTAAAGATTTAATTAATCTTTATTTAAAATTTTCATTATTTCGCAAGTTGCTTTTTCCACAGAGATGCCGGGACAGAAGATAGCTGCAACTCCTGCTTGATACAGGAAATCATAGTCTTGTGCCGGAATGACACCATCTACAATGACAAGAATGTCTTCTTGTCTGAGTTTCTTCAACTCCTCTATACCTTGTGGAACGATATACATTACTAAAATATCAAGTTCTATTGAGAAATCATTATTCAAGAAAAAGAGGAGTCTGGGGATATGCACGATACTTCCTCAACTCCTCTTTTATAACCCTTGAAATGAGATAACGATATGCTCTGTATCGTTACATCATGTCGTTTTTCCTTTTCTTTACTTTACAATCCTTTTATTTCCGTTTATTATGTTCAGTCCCTTTCGCGGTGCGCTGAGTTTGCGTCCGTTGATGTCATAATAAACATCCTTTTGACGGCTTGCGTCTGCATTGATGTCTTTTATTTCCGTTGTATCAAATCCCTGTATATGCTGGAAATACTTCCACGAGTCAGCAGCCTTGTATGCCTCTATAGATTCCTGAGGAACATAAAGTGTTGCATTCTGATATGTTACATCAAATGCCCCCTTTGCAGTTGGAGGAACTGGGTTAAAGGTATAAATTGTTTTCAAACCGCTGCATACAAAAAAAAGCTCCATTACTTATAGACGTGATACTGTTGGGGATTTCAACAGATGTCAAGCTACTGCAACCGTTGAAGGCATCATTACCAATAGAAGTGATGCTATTAGGGATAACAACTGAAGTCAAACTACTACCAGAGAAAGCAAGCTCGCCTATCTCCGTCACTTTCAAGGTAACAGTTCCATTTTTGACATCCGAAGGAATGATAACATTGCCAGACACGTTACTTCCTGGTTTAAGATATTCACCATTCTTAAGTTTGCATGTTCCAGCAGCCTCATCGAGGACGGTATAGGTCAGGGTTTGCCCTTTATAGGTGTATGTGAAGTCTTGTGCCGAAGCAGTGAAGTTGACAAGGGAGAGGAGAAAATATAAAATTTGTTTCATATTAAGTATTTTGTTTGTTTTAAATGTTAATTTGGTCGTGTCCATCGTAACGAGGTGCATTTAACGTGGACTTGAGAAATTCTCTTCTGAGATTTCTTCAATTTGCAATGTTTCTAATGATGTTAGGTCTATCTTTGTGTTTTTTCCATGATGTTTTGTTTTTTGTGTCCTATAGACTCCAATTCGGACGGTTAACAATATAAGATGCAATTGCACAAAAAAAGCGTGAAACCTACTGTTGCCCGCTTCACAATTGAGGTCTTCGAACTTACCCGTCAGTTGAAACGAGCAACGAGACCTCACACCGTATGTATATATACACCTCAAAAGGCTTATCTATAATAGACAAACCCAAAGAGGGTATGCTTATAACATACCCATAAGCATCACCGTTGCCGGGTTTCATAACTGACTGTTTGAAGTGTTCGAAGTTTCAATTGTCAGAAACCGAGCGTCAATAACGCTTTTTTATGTACCCTCTTCCGACCACCTCCTTTTCTGAACGGTATCGGTGCGAGGTTAATGCCAGAAATGTGTATTAACGCATTTTGGCATTGCGAAAGTAAATAAATTGATACTCCAAATATTATCCTGATTTTTTGCATCTGCATGCAAAAAAAAAAGGTTATAAGGTTAAAAGATAAAGCTCATGTAAATAAGCTATTTATCTCAAAACCTTATAACCTTATTGAAAGTTAAAGAATTAATTAATCTTCATTCAAGATTTTCATTATTTCGCAAGCTGCTTTTGCCACAGAAGTACCGGGACCGAAGATAGCTGCAACTCCTGCCTGATACAGGAAGTCATAGTCTTGTGCCGGGATGACACCACCTGCAATGACGAGAATGTCTTCTCGTCCGAGTTTCTTCAACTCCTCTATAACTTGTGGAACGAGTGTCTTGTGTCCTGCTGCAAGTGAGCTTACACCAAGTACATTTACATCGTTTTCAACAGCCTGACGTGCTGATTCTGCCGGAGTCTGGAACAATGGTCCCATATCTACGTCAAAACCGCAGTCTGCATATCCTGTAGCACATACTTTTGCACCACGGTCATGACCGTCTTGTCCCATTTTTGCAATCATGATACGTGGACGACGACCATTCTTCTGTGCAAACTGTTCTGTCAATTGACAAGCAACTTCAAAGTCTTTGTCGCTCTTGCTTTCTGATGAATACACGTTACTGATAGTTCTAATTATTGCTTTATAACGACCTACGACAGCTTCGCAAGCATCTGATATTTCTCCGAGAGAACAACGCAATCCCGCAGCTTTTACAGCAAGGTCAAGGAGGTTGTTTTCAGACTTCTTGCCATCCTTAAATTCTTGTACACATTTTGTGATTTCTGCGAGAGCAGCTTTGCAAGCTTCTTCGTCTCGGTTGGCACGAAGTTCTGCAAGTGAAGCTTCCTGCTGTTTACGTACAGCGGTGTTATCTACCTCAAGAATATCGATAGGGTCTTCATGCTCCAGACGGTATTTGTTGATACCGACAATAGTCTGAGCACCAGAGTCGATACGTGCTTGAGTACGTGCTGCAGCTTCTTCTATACGCATTTTTGGCAGACCTGTTTCAATGGCTTTTGCCATACCTCCGAGTTTCTCTATCTCTTGAATATGTTCCCATGCTTTGTGAACAATCTCATTTGTAAGAGTCTCTACATAGTATGAACCTGCCCAAGGGTCTATCTGCTTACATACTTTAGTTTCGTTCTGTATGTAGATCTGAGTGTTACGTGCAATACGTGCAGAGAAATCTGTTGGCAGTGCAATTGCTTCGTCAAGAGCATTTGTATGAAGTGACTGCGTATGTCCGAGTACGGCTGCCATAGCTTCAATACATGTACGACCCACATTGTTGAATGGGTCTTGTTCTGTAAGCGACCATCCCGAAGTCTGTGAATGTGTACGGAGTGCCATTGATTTAGGATTCTTTGCACCAAAGCTTTTCACAATCTTAGCCCAAAGCAAACGTCCTGCACGCATCTTGGCAATCTCCATGAAGTGGTTCATACCGATAGCCCAGAAGAATGACAGACGTGGTGCGAAAGCGTCAATATCAATACCGGCATTTACACCTGCACGGAGATAGTCCATACCGTCAGCAAGGGTATATGCAAGCTCGATGTCTGCTGTGGCACCGGCTTCCTGCATGTGATAACCGGAGATAGATATTGAGTTGAACTTCGGCATCTTCTGTGAAGTGTACTCGAATATATCTGCTATGATCTTCATTGAGAATGCAGGTGGATAAATGTAGGTATTACGTACCATGAACTCTTTCAGAATGTCATTCTGTATGGTTCCTGCCATCTCTTCAAGCTTTGCGCCTTGTTCAAGTCCTGCATTGATGTAGAAAGCAAGAACCGGGAGTACGGCACCGTTCATTGTCATGGATACAGACATCTTATTGAGTGGAATGCCTGCAAATAACACTTTCATGTTTTCAAGTGAACATATTGATACACCTGCTTTTCCTACATCACCTACAACTCGTTCATTATCCGGGTCATATCCTCTGTGAGTCGGGAGGTCGAATGCAACTGAAAGACCTTTCTGACCGCTTGCAAGGTTACGACGATAGAACGCATTCGATTCTTCTGCAGTAGAGAAACCTGCATACTGACGTATTGTCCAAGGACGGAACGGATACATCATTGAGTACGGACCGCGCAAATAAGGTGGAATACCTGCTGTATAGTCAAGGTGTTCCATGCCTTCAAGGTCTTCTTTTGTATAAACAGGCTGTATATCTATCTGTTCCGGAGTTCTCCAGTTGGCAGATATGCCGTTTTCTTTTTGCCATTCCTGACCATTCTTGGTCTGTATGCCGGCATATATATCTATATCATTAAAATTCTTTCTCATTGTCTTTTTCTATTGGGAACACAAACCTCTTTTTACCCATTGTTTATGAGTATTCTTTGGTCTTGTGTTCTAAAAAACAAATTAATTTATACCCAGTTTGTTGTTATAAACTTTCAGTGTTTCAAGCTGGTTTACACGTACATGGATAAAATTCTCTATGCCGGCAGCCTTCAAATCCTCGCTACATGCAGGAGCACCTGCCACAACGAACATTGCACGACCGTCAAGTGCCTTAAATGCAGGGATGGCATATTCTGCATATTCGTCATCACTTGAACAGATAACGACGATATCTGCTTTTGCTTTAACCGCTGCTTCAACACCTTCTTCTACTGTCGGGAATCCAAGATTGTCAATTACTTTGTAACCTGCGCACGCAAGGAAATTGCATGAGAATTGTGCACGAGCCTGTCTCATGGCGAGATTACCGATAGTGAGCATAAATGCTACAGGTTGTTTGCCTGAATTTTCTGTTGCAAGACGAAGTGTCTCAAATTCACTTGCCAGACGACTCTTGTCAAGGGTTGTAATGTTTGCTTCTTCTTCATGGTGTCCGCATCCACATTTGCATCCGCATACCGGAGTCTTGCCTTCCGACTTCTCTGTAAAGTTAGGGAACTGGTTGGTTCCGAGCATAAACTCTTTACGTTTTGCTGCATTGTCATGACGTGTCTTGTTAGATGCGTTGACTGCTTCCTGAATCTTTCCTTCGAGAGCAAGAGCGAGGAATCCGCCATTGTTTTCGACATCGAGGAACAATTTCCAAGCTTCTTTAGCAATTGCATCAGTAAGGTGCTCTATATAATATGAACCTCCTGCTACATCTACAATCTTATCAAAGTGTGCTTCCTCTTTCAACAGAAGCTGTTGGTTGCGTGCCAGACGCTCTGAGAACTCATCCGGAGTCTGATATGATTTGTCAAAAGGAGTGACAATGATAGAATCAACATTTGCTATTGCAGCAGACATTGCTTCTGTCTGTGAACGGAGCAGGTTTACATAGCTGTCGTACATTGTCTGGTTGTATTCTGTGGTGATGGCACAAACATGCATACGGCACGCACAGTCGCATTTAGGCTCATATTGCTTTACAATTTGTGCCCAAAGCATACGTGCTGCACGGAATTTTGCTATCTCAAGGAAGTAATTTTCACTTACTCCCATGTTGAATTTTATTCTTCTTGCCACATCAGTAGCTTCCATTCCGGCTTCTGTCAACTGTTGTATGTATTCGTTACCCCATGCAAGTGCATATCCGAGTTCCTGATAAATGTATGCTCCTGAATTGTTAAGAGATACACTGTTTACATTGATACAGCGGTATTTAGGAAGTTCTGCAAGTGCTTCTGCAAGCTCTTTGCTTTTGGCGATGATACCAGAAGTGTTCTTTCCTTTTACAAGAATCTTCTCTATTGGATCGAAATTTATACTTCCCTCAAGTTCTTCAAGCTTGACACCCTTGTTCTTGAAATATTTTACAAGAATATTTGCCAGTTCCACACAATGGCACTGGCATGTCTTGAAGTTGAGTTCCACACATTCCGGACAGATGTCTTTGAGGAGAGTCTCCACAGTCTCCTCGTTGACCATGTTTGAAGGAATTGAGAATCCAAGTGAGTTGACACCTTTGTTCAATATGTCAAGTGCTTTCTCATTGGCAGACTTGGCATCATCTACAATGATGTTTTGACGAACAAACCAAAGGTTGTTGTCTTTTTTGTTTCCACGGACAAATGGAAATTCTCCCGGCATAGAATCCACTGCCTTGAGTCCTTCCAAATCTTCTTTACGGTAAAAAGGCTGTACATTGAAGCCTTCGCCGGTTCTCCACACCAGCTTCTTCTCGAAGTCTGCACCTTTCAGGTCAACTTGAATCTTGTCAAGCCATTCCTGTGTTGTAGGCGACTGAAACTCCTCGAAGAGTTTTTCTCTACTATTAGCCATTGTTTTCCATTTAAAGTTTTTCTGTAGTGTTTACTAACACGCAAAGTTATAATTTTTACTTCGTTTAACCCAATAAGAATCTGAATTTTTGTATTTCTGTTTCTAAAAGAGTTTGGTTTTGAATGTTTTGAGGGATAAAGAATGCTTTACAACTTCAAAATAAATTCCTTATGAACTTTATCTTTTGAGTTACTTTGTATAAAAAGATTCCTCCTGCAATAGCTACTGATATAGTAATAACGGTCAGCAGTATGCCTGTTTGGTCAAAGTTGAACAGATAGGAGAATTTGTTTGCACTGAATGTGAATATCAGTGAGAAAATGTATATAGGTAATGTATGTTTCCCAATGAATAAAACATGTTCTTTAATACGTGTTGATGTATGTCGGCATATCTGGAAAAGCAGACAGATGATACTTCCATTAAATATGATTCCATACATATTGAGACATTCTATTTGTTCATGGAAATAGAATGACAAGAAAATCGGTATAAGGACAAGCCATGTCGGATGGAATATCTTTGTGATGTTTGTCCCGCTTCTTTTTATTGCAAC
The DNA here is from genome assembly GCA_017621515.1 of Bacteroidaceae bacterium. Lineage (GTDB taxonomy): Bacteria > Bacteroidota > Bacteroidia > Bacteroidales > Bacteroidaceae > RGIG8745. The sequence continues at coordinate 5,161 of JAGASY010000092.1, read as the reverse complement.
ACCTGCCACATAGTAAGCTGCATATACTGCGGATATTATGTTGAATCTTACAGACATAATGGTGAAAAGAGTGCCCAATACAATAATTAGATTGATAATATTTTCTTTCTGCCCGTTTTGGAAAGGAAGGCATTTCTCTATACATCTGTTCGTTACATAATATGTGCAGTTGCAGATAATCAGTGTATGCAGATACCAATACAGACCGATAGGGTGTAGCAATAAATATTGCAGAAATATTTTCGGTGATAACACATCTATATGTTCTTTTATAGGTAGATGATGCGCCATCACAATATAGCATCCTTCCGTAATAATATACAGGATGAGCAACTTTGTGATGGATTGTGCAAAGGTGCTGCCTTTTTTGTTTACATTTACCAGATAGCCTGATATGAATGTAAAGGTGGGCATTGTATATATTAGTATAAGCTTATGTACAACGGGGTAGGTGTTTGTGATATAAACAATGTGCAGAACAATGACAGAGATGATTAGAAAACATTTCAGAAAATCTATTTCCTCAGTTCTTTTACGTTGAAGTATGTTAGACATGATTAATTCGTCCTTTTGTAGGTGATAGGCTTATATTTATATGAATTCAGAAGGTGAAACAGAAAAATCCGCGGACTTGTGTGTTTCTTATAAATACACGTCCGCGGATTTCTGTTGATTTCGCTGTTAGCGATGCTATTCTGTGATAATCAGATGATTATTTCACAGGACTAATTATAAATGTGAATTTATAGTCCTTGTAAGGCATCTGATATTCATTGCGAGGCCATGCACCCCAACTGTTTACGCATCCGACACCCATTTCACGCTGACCGATATGTACGGCTGTGAACTGACGAGGAGTGAGGTCGCCGGAGTGGTGCTGTGCTTTGTCTTTGCCTACAGCAAGATCATCGTTCAAGTAGTTGAGCGACTTACATTCCATCGGCTCGTTACTTTCAAACAACAGTCCCTTACCTGCGGCATTGAGTACCTTCCAGTAACGTACCTGTGTCTTGTTTCCTGATTCCTGCGGACGGATATACGGATAGTACTGGTCTGCTACGCTCTGTTTATAAACACCGATAGTCTGTGAGTTGGCACGGTCGATATAATTCTCGTGAGGACCTTTTCCGTAGAATTCAATCTCGTTATATTCCTGTGGCATTTCCATTTCCATACCGTAGCGCAGAAGCTGTGGCTTGTGTTCTGCATTAGGATCAACAGTCAATGCCTGTTCCACAACGAGTTTACCTTCCGGTGTCATGGTGTAAGTAAGGTGGAGTTTAGAGTTGGTAGCCTTAATCTCATATTCAGCAGTGACAACCTGATTGTTCCCCTTCTCTTCCACATTGAATGAAGTCTTGTGGAGATGAGGGTTTTGCCATGTACTGAGCTTCTTCTGCATCTGTGCTCCGTGGTCGTTGTCTGTAGCCGGACGCCAGAATTCAGGAACAAGCTGATAACCGTCTTGCATCATCTGTTTGCCATCTACATCGATGTGTGAGATAAATCCGTTGTTGTTGTCGAATGTCACTTTCACACCGTTTGCGCTGAGTACTGTATATGCTATACGTGCGTCTTTTTCAACCTTTGTGCCTTCTGCTTTCACAATGTTCTCAATAACCGGATAAGCATACGGAGTAAGTACAAACTGCTCATGGGCTACACTCTCGCCCTTGTCGAGCAGACCTTCCTTCTCATCAACCAAATATTGAATGTTGCAGACAATTTCCTTACCCTTCAAGTCTTTGTTCTTCAGAGCTTTTGCAATTGCTGCAATCTTTGTCTGTTTGCGCGACTGAGGAGCGATGTTGAGCTTGCTTACTGCCACATTGCCTTCTTCAATTTTCTCACCCTCAGCTTCTATTGTATAATGGAGAGTGACATTGTGTATAGGAACAAAGAAGTTTTCGTTGAATATTTCAATTGTTCCGGACTTAGCGTCTTTAAGCGTTGTCCAGATGTTCTGATAGTAATATTCTACTTCGTAAGCATGTGGATTGAGTTTGCGGTCCGGACTGATAACACCGTTACAATTGAAGTTGTTGTCAGAAGCAGGGAAACGACCGAAGTCACCTCCGTAAGCATATATTTCCTTGCCTGTTACCTTGCTCTTTGAACGGAGTCCTTGGTCTATATAATCCCATATATATCCGCCCTGATATTTCGGATATTTGCGAATCATATCCCAATATTCCTTGAAGCCTCCCATAGAGTTACCCATTGCATGAGCATATTCACACTGAATGAGCGGACGAGGATTGTCATTCTGGCTATATTTCTCACAGCCACCGTAATCATAGTACATAGGGCAGAAGATGTCTGTCTTTCCGTTCTGACCAGCCTGCTCATACTGTACCGGACGAGTAGCATCGTATGACTTAACCCAGTCGTATGCGTCTTCGAAGTTCTTGCCATATCCGGCTTCATTTCCCAGACTCCATACAATGATAGAAGGGTGATTCTTCAATACGAGTACATTATTCTTGTTGCGTTCAATATGTGCATCATGATAAGCTTCGTTTTTGGCAAGAGTCTTTTCACCGTAACCCATTCCGTGGCTTTCAATATTGGCCTCCGCTGTGATGTAGATACCATATTCATCGCAGAGGTCATACCAACGTGGGTCGTTAGGATAGTGGCAAGTACGGTCTGCATTGACATTCAGCTGCTTCATGATCTGAATGTCCTGAATCATACGCTCTACACTAACCACATAACCTCCGTCCGGATCGAGCTCATGGCGGTCAACACCCTTGATGAGTACTGGTTTTCCGTTTACAAGAAGTTGCTGGTTCTTTATTTCTACCTTACGGAAACCTACGTTCTGAGGAATTACTTCAATAACTTTGCTTCCGTCTTTCAAAGTAGTATATAACTTGTAAAGGTTCGGTGCTTCCGCACTCCATTTCATTGGATTCTTCACATTCATTTCTGCCGAAGCCTTTCCGCCTGAAATTGTAGCAGTCTGTTCTGCTACCACTTTGCCGCTCTTGTCTTTCAACGTCATCACGACAGTCTTTCCGTCTGCTGCATCTGCATCAATCTTGACGTTGAGCTTACCGTCCTTGTAGTTGTTTACAAGGTCTGGAGTGATGAAGAGGTCGCGTACATGGCTCTGAGGACGTGCATATAGATATGATTCGCGCGCAATACCGCAAAGACGCCAGAAGTCTTGGTCTTCAAGATAACTTCCGTCACACCAGCGCATAATCTGCAAGGCAATGAGGTTGTCTTCTCCCGGTTTTATATAGTTTGTGATGTCAAATTCTGCTGCCACCTTGCTGTCCTCACTGTAGCCTACATATTTTCCGTTGACATATACAGTGATGTTACTTGTAGCAGAGCCGATGTGCATATAAACCTTCTCGCCTTTCCAGTTTGCAGGCAGACGGAATGTTTTTCTGTAAGAACCCACATGGTTGTTCTTGTCTTTTACGATAGGAGGATTGGTTTCCCAGTCGTGTCTCCACGCATACATGTTGTTGACATATATGGCATCTCCATATCCGTTAAGCTCCCACATTCCGGGTACAGGCATTTTTCCCCATTTTGAGTCATCATAGCCTACGGCATAAAAGCCTTCCGGACGTTCATTCGCATTTTCTACCCAGTAGAATTTCCATTCTCCGTCGATGGACATAAAGCGTTTTGAGTCGGCTTTATCTCCTTTGACAGCTGCTTGCTCTGTTTCGTATGCGAAATAGTTCGCCACGTTCTCAAGTCTGTTGTCTGCGTTCTTCCTTGGGTCAAGCCACATAGGAGTCTGTGCATTGGCTGCAAGTGAAGCTACCAACAGGCTGCAAGTGAAAAATTGTTTGATGTTCATGAATTTAAATTTATTACATTTAGTATTATGATTTTGCAATCAACAAGTTTACAGGACAAATATAATTCTTTTTCTGCATATTCTCATAGGGTTTGTAAGGAATTTTAGAAACTGTTTATAATTACGTAGATACTATTGGCAGACTTATCTTTTTTATGGGTGTATTTACAGACATTTTTTTGACTAAGTCTGTGGATACACCCATGCAAAATTTAAAGTGAGTTCAGGTTTTCCATGATGACTTTCGTCATTTCGTCCTTGGTCATATTGTCGGCATCCAGCCAAACAATCTCATGGTCGCGTTTGAACCATGTCATCTGCTTCTTGGCATAAACCCGAGTATTCTTTTTTATACGTTCCACCGCTGTTTCCAGATTCCATTCTCCTTCGAAATATTTGAATAGCTCCTTGTATCCTACCGTGTTGAGCGAGTTGAGATGACGCGTGGGATATACTGACTTGGCTTCTTCGAGAAGCCCCTCTGCCATCATAGTGTCAACACGTGCATTAATCCTTGCAAACAGACTTTCTCTTTCACGTTGGAGTCCCACTTTTACTATCCGGAAAGGTCTCTCCTTATGGATGTTCTTTCGGAAGGATGTATAGGTCTTTCCTGTCATATAACATATTTCAAGTGCATGGACTACACGCTTGTGATTCTTCAGATCCACAATCTTATAATATTCCGGATCTAAAAGGCGGAGTTCCTCGACAAGTCTTTCAAGTCCTTCTGTTTCAAATCTTTGCTTTATCTGTGCTCTTGTATGTTCATCTACTGTGGGTATGTCATCAATACCTTTTGTGATGGCATCAATATACATCATGCTTCCTCCCGTCAGCAATATTTTGTCATGAGTCCTGAACAGCTCTGTAAGAAGATTCATGACGTCTGTCTCATATTGTGCCGCGCTGTAATATTCTTCTAAACTGAGCGTACCGATAAAATAATGTTTTACGGTCGATAATTCTTCTGCCGAAGGTGCTGCTGTGCCAATTCGTATGGTATTATATATTTGTCTGGAGTCTGCTGATAGGATAGGGGAATCTATCTGTTTAGCTAAAGAAAGACTCAGTTCTGTCTTGCCGACACCGGTCGGACCTATGAGTACGACGAGAGTTTTGTCTTCGGTTAAGTTATGCATGTGGTTTTCTTGGGGTAAAAGTCACAAATATTTCTTGCTTGAATTTTTCTGTTCAAGTGCATTTGAATTTCTATATAGGTCTATTCGACAGACTCCTTTTGTTTTAATTGGATGTATTCAACAGATTCCTCCGTCGCAAGCTCCCCAATTGCGGTATAGGAGCAATTGGGGAGCTTGCGACGGAGGAGTCTGT
>JAGASY010000091.1 GCA_017621515.1 Bacteroidaceae bacterium | reverse complement strand
GAATACATATACAAATATACTGATTTTTCTTGAAATACACAACTATTTAATTGACAATCAATTAATTAATTAAATCATAAAAATGTGTACAAAGAGTAGCCCCTGTTAGGGGAGGTGGCGCGTAGCGACGGAGGAGTCTGTGAATGCGCCCACAAAAATAAAAGGAGTCTGTCAAAAACAACCATGCAACTGTAACGAATAGATTGACAGTTTCTGAAAAAAGAGGATTTTCTTGTGCTGTTTGAGATAAAATTCATACCTTTGCACATGAAATCTCTCTCCATGTTAGAGAGGGTACAGTCTGTCAAACAAACGGTTTGACTATTCCAGTGCATCCATAATATTTTTGTTTGCTTTGTCTATCTCCGATGCATCCAGTGATGCAAGGTATATGCGTGTGGTATTCTCCGAGTTATGCCCCATAGCTTCGCTGATGACGGAAATAGGAATGTGCCGTTCTTTTGCAATGGAGGCCCATGCGTGGCGCGCAACGTATGTGGTGAGCGGTTTCATAAGTCCTACCATAGTGCCTATCTTTTTCAGTTTCTTGTTCATCAGGCGTAAGGCACTTCTGTACTGTTTCCGCCGATCGTCATCTGGGTTTCTGATTATTGGCAGCAGATAAGGGCTGTCCCCTGTGTCATATTTGTCAACGATCGTCTGCATCATGTTTTCCCATCTCACTTTCAGCAGATGACCTGTCTTTTGGCGGTGGTAAATCAGTATGTCGCCGTGCAGGTCTTTTTTGCGCAGATATGCCATATCTACGAATGACATTCCGCGGGTATATACCGAAAACATGAAGAGGTTGCGCGCAAGGTCGAGCAGCGGATATTGTGCAAGATCGAGCTGCTTAATCTGTCGGAGTACTTCCAGCGATATGGCACGTTTGACAGTTCGGTCAATGCCGGTATAGACATGCTTGAACGGATTGCCGCCTTCAACCAGTCCTTTTTCCACCGCATCATTGTATATGGAACGCAGGTTGCGCATATAGAATGAGGTGGAATTGATGCAGAGGTCATTGTTCTTCAAGTAGTTTTCGTATGCTATCATGATGTTCCCATCCAATTCTTCCAACAGCAGGTCTTTGTCTTTCCGGAAGCGGCAAAAACTGTTCAGCGTGTATGTATAGCGTTCTGCCTTCTGACATTTGTTCAACTGTAACAGCTGTTCTGCCTGTCTGCGTCCGAATGCGATGAAGCCGCTGTTAGCTTCACTCCTGCGATATTCCTTTACTATATCCTCAGCCGTGTAAGTGTCCTGCGATGAGTGTTCCAATCGCCTCACAATGTTTTTCAGTCTCAGCAGTTCCTTTGACAGCGTTTTATCCAGCCGATGCAATTCTTCTTTCCTTTTCCTTGTAGCCTCTTCTGCAATAATGACTGTTTTGTGTATGAAATCCCATTCTGTCGCTCTGATGCTATAGCCTGAGTGTATCAACCTTGTTGTACGTTTGTGAATCACCTGATAATACAATGTCCCCTTGCTTTTGTCATAAGAAGACATCCGTAGCTTTACTTTTACTGTTGTCATTTCTTGTATATTTAGGAATATTAATTAAAATAGAAACTTAATTTATTCATCTTTAGGTAGATTGAGTTTCTTTTTTGTGTTTTTCCCTGCATGACAAAGAAGGAGGTTTCCAAGAAGTTAAGATAGAGCAAAGATAATAAAATTCTGAAAATACATTCGGCATTAGCTGTTGCATTCACCGGATTTTTCAAAGCGATAGGAGAGTCTGTAATGGAGGATTTTTTCGGATGTATTCACATAGCTCTGATAGATAAAAATATCTTTGGATATAAACCATTCTCAAAGCTCCATAAAAAATTTTTTGAATACGTTTTTTTGAGAGATATTCAATTTTGACAAAATGATATGGTTTGTTGATGGTTTTAGCTATGATTTACTAAATTTGCATCAAAATACTATCTTTTTGATTTTGCCAAATGTTAAAATCCTAAGCCCTCTGGCACGCGTCAAAATGAAGCGCGCCGAACTTTTCTCGGAGAACGGGGATTCTACGCGCATTTTCTAACACCTTATTGAAATGTGAAATAATGTTTCATTTTTGACAGTCCTTTTACATTTATTTATCTTCGACGAAGAGTCGTTCTGGAAAATCTACTAAGTTTTCAAATTTTCAGCGCACTGTTTTTTTCTTCGCAGCGCACTGTAATTTTATTTTCAGTGCGCTACAATTTTAAAAACTTAGTAGTTTGGAGAAATTTTCAGCGTAGATTTTTTGAAACAGCACTGGGAGACAGAGAAAAAAGCTGTTTGCTTCGGCTGAAATGTTAAGAAGTGTATAATTAGTAGCCTTGGAAGTATGTTTGAACAGAAACTTTAAAGTGGGTGGATTTTGGGCGGTATTTAGGAGTGAAAACAGGAAACATAAATATAATACATTAATAATCAACAGATTACTAAAATATTCAAAATGTTCAGAAATTTGCGTCTGGCGCGTTTTTTTGAGCGTTTTGAGAAGCTTTGTATTCTGTTGGTTATCAATTAGTTATTTTTGAACCAAAATTTTCATTCCTTTGTCATTGGCAAAAAATCACTCCAAATGTTAAATTTACATTTTGAACGAAAATATCATTTTGTCATTCTGAAAATTGGAATTTTAGCGTGTTTTTTGCTGTTTTATATGGGGTTGTATTCGACAGACTCATTGTGTTTGTTGAATACAATCCACATAACTATAACGAATCATTTTAAAACAGCTTTTTAATCTCCGTAATTTTTTTACGGTTAAAACAAATTCGCTATCTTTGCGGTTGTAACCAAGAATAATATGAATTATGTTAGCAAAATTTGCTGTCACGAATTATCGAGGATTTGCAAATCGCATTGAATGGGATTTGACAAAACCGGCTAATTATGAGTTTAACACTTATGCCATAAAAGATGGTGTCATTAAGAATGGTATCATATATGGACCTAATGGTTCAGGTAAAACAAATTTTAGCTTAGCATTATTTGATATTGAGAATCATTTGTCCCAAAAATGGAAAAAGTTTGATTATTATACAAACTTCATTTATGGAGGTCAGAAAGAAGGATTGGTGAAATTTGAATATACATTTTTATTTGGAGATAAAACTGTGGAATATGTGTATTCAAAGAATGCTGTTGGTATGTTGATGACAGAGAGTCTTGTCGTTGATGGAAAAGTTGTTTTTGAACGTAAAGATAAGTTTTTTTGTATTGATAAGTTGCAGTTTCCTATGGGTAGTAATGTCGAAAAGAATCTTGGAGATAATGCAAATAATGTATCTATAGTAAATTTTCTGCTTACGTCATACCCTTTAAATGCAAATCATTATTTGTTGGAGCTTAATGGATTTGTAAACTCAATGCTTTGGTTTCGTAATCTTGATATAAGGGAATTTATAGGTCTTGAAACTAATACAACGAATTTAGATGAGTACATCATCAATAATAACCTCCTTGCAGATTTTGCAGATTTCTTGTATAAGGTAAGTGGACAGAGATTTCAATTCGTTGTCCATAATTCAACAGATAAACAGATTCTTTGCAAAATTGGAGATAATGAAGTTTTATTCCATCTGATAGCCTCTACAGGTACACATTCTTTGCAATTGTTATATTTTTGGATGAAACGGATGAATAAAGCCTCATTTGTTTTTATAGACGAATTTGATGCTTTCTATCATTTCCGTTTAGCCTTTGAAGTATGTAAGCAGTTGTTCAACATGAACTGCCAGATATTTGCATCGTCACATAATACATATTTGATGACTAATGACTTGTTGCGTCCTGACTGTAATTTTATTTTGAATAACAATAAGATAAAATGTTTGGCTGATTGTACGGACAAAGAACTGCGTTTTGGACATAATATTGAGAAAATTTACCGTGCAGGGGCTTTTTATGATGAGTAAGGAAAAAACGCTGTTTATCTTCGAAGGAGCTAAGACAGAAGGTAAACTTGTGGAGAAGTTAGAATGCAATTTCTTAGGAGACAAACATGCCATAAAATGTGTATTTGATGCAGAAATATACCAGCTGTATCGCGCGATAAAAGATGAGGGCAATTTTTCGGTAGATATAGTATCCTTGCTAAAGGAACGTACTACCGAAAATGCTGAAATTTTAAAAGATTATCACCGGGATAGTTTTGCTTATATCTATCTGTTTTTTGACTATGATGCCCATTCTTCATTAGCTGATGACAAGAAGATAAAAGAGATGCTTTCGTTCTTTAATGATGAAACAGGTGAAGGAATGCTTTATATCAGTTATCCAATGGTAGAAGCCATAAGGCACTATAAAGATAAGGAAAGTTTTAAGGTTTTGACTGTAAAATGCAAACGTAGTAATTGTCCATATAAAGACAAGTGCCTTGATAAAGACGATTGTGTGAAAGAACCTCATTACAAACATATTGTCGCTGCCGGATGCAAACCACAACTGTCAAATGTAAATTCATACACAAAACAAGTTTGGCAGGAATTGATAACAGCCCATTTGTGTAAAGCCAATTATCTTGTTAATGACACTTTTGTCTTGCCTACATCTTTAATGTCGCAAGAAGATATTTTCTCAAAACAATTAGAAAAATATATTGATCATAAATGCCCGAGAGTTGCAGTATTAAGTGCATTTCCTCTTTATGTGTTAGATTATTTTGGATGTAATAGAACTATAGAAAAGTTAAATCAAGAAATTGTTTGATTTTTATAGTTGCTGGCTGGTCTCGACAGACTATTTTCTGGGGGGAAGTCTGTGAATGCCCCTACTTTCCTATTCATTAACAAACTCTGAGACTTCATAATTGTTTGCCACAGCCAGACGTGCACAGTTTTGCAGTATGCGCCGATTGCTGTTGTTCACTTGGTTGCTCGTTCCCGATTTCCCATATATGGACAAATCATCGCGTATGTTGCGTCCGAGACATGGAGCTATGATGGACTCAAAGAAAGTGCATCCGAGGAGATAGCGTCCCATATAAAGGTCAATATGTTGGTTGTCGCGGGTGAACTCATTGGCTGTCACAAGCGATTCTGCCGAGCGTGCGTTCTGTACAGCTGTGCCGCAAGGAATTATAATGTCTATTCCGGAATATTCTTTCATCCTTTTTGTGCTTTCGCAAATGTGCTCATACATGTTTGCCTGACTCTTATAGACCCTTATATTCTTATGCTTGGACGAATATGCCCATGTCTGGTTAAAGGCAAACGTGGTTCTCGGGCTGATGGTCATGATTTTATAAGCTTGCAGAAGTTTGCTGAGGTACGGCTCGTATGTCGGGTAGTCTCCCGATTCGAGTGAATATTGCTGGAATATGACTATATCATACGGATAACGTCTTATCACATCGCGTATGCTGGTGGCTTTTTCGAGCTTTGTTTCCCCATGATAGTTGTATTGGTAGAACTCATACACCTTTTTCCCGCTTTTCAGATTCTCATAATGCTCTTTCATGGAGCAACCTCCCTTATATAGTACATATATGTTCACGGTGGATATTCCCATGGAACTTAGTATGGTGGGCAAGGCGGAACTTGTGTCGATAGAGAACGAGTTGCCTATGAACAGGATATCGAGCTTTATGGGTTTATAGGGAAGCGGAGGGTTGCAGAAGTATCCGCATACAGGGGAGGAAGTACTTGTGCTCTTTTGCGCCTGTGCCGGTGTGAATAGCCATAGCGTTAATATTATGAGCAGGCTTTTATATAGGTATTTTCTGAAAATCATATATTTCTGTTGAGATTAAATAGTTTTCTTATTTTATTAACCCCAAAAGACGAATAATGTTGTCCTCTTTATGCGATAATACAAAAAAAAGACAGAATTGGCGGAAGATTTCTCTTCTGTCAATTCTGTCTTTTCTGCTCATTCTTCCAAAATCTCGTATAGTCGGTTGATAGCTTTCTCCGCATCTCCAGTTTCTTCATAAAGAGTGACGAACTTGCTCCCGATGATGGCTCCCGAAGCATTTTTCATGGCAGAGCTGAGCGTCTGCTTGTTGGATATACCGAAACCGATCATTCGCGGATGCCGGAGGTTCATGCGGTCAATCCGGTTGAAGTATGCCTGTTTGGCATCGTCAAACTCCTTTTGTGCGCCGGTGGTGGCAGCTGAAGATACCATATAGATGAATCCGTCTGTGTGCTCGTCGATGAAACGTATGCGCTCCTCGCTTGTCTCCGGTGTGATGAGCATGATGATTCTGATGTCATACTTGTCTGCTATCGGTTTGTATGTCTCCAGATAATCTTTGAACGGAAGATCCGGTATGATAACCCCGTCTATTCCGCATTCGACACATCTGATGCAGAACTTGTCGAAGCCGAACTGCATAATGGGATTGAGGTAGCCCATGAGGATAAGCGGGATATTGACCTCTTTGCGTATGCCGGACAGTTGTGAGAACAGCGTGCGCAGAGACATTCCGTTCTTCAATGCTTTTGTCGCTGCATTCTGGATTACTTTTCCGTCAGCCATAGGATCGCTGAAAGGTATGCCTATCTCTATCATGTCTATACCGTTCTTTTCAAGTGTCTTTATGGTGTCTGCCGTTTTTTCAAGTGTAGGATGTCCGGCGCAGAAATAGATGGACAATATTCCATGCTTTTTTGTCTGGAAAAGATTGTTTATTCTGTTCATATTTTAGTGGTTTTGATTGTCAGTAATTAATAGTTTATGTCATTCCTTTAGCTCGTGCAGGAAACGGTCAAGAAGCTCAATGTTTTTAATTCCCGGCGACAGTTCAAAACGGCTGTTCAGGTCTATGCCGTAGAAATAAGGGTGTGTGAGTTGCTTGATGGTTTGAGCGTCTTCCGGACCTATTCCACCGCTGAGGATGAAAGGGTGCGGCCCATTGTAGCTTTGCAGCCATTTCCAGTTGAATTGTTTTCCGCTTCCGCCGTATGTGTTGCACTTGGTCTCGAACAATACGTAGTCTATGGACTGTCCGTAAGACTCTGCTTTCTTTATGTCTGCTTCCTCTTCTATCCGGACTGCTTTCATGATTTGTATGGGAGCGGGCAGACTGTTTCTTAAATCCGTACAGAAGTCCGGACTTTCGTTTCCATGCAATTGAACAATGTCAAGTCCGAACTCGGAGATCTTTTGCATAATGCATTCTTTCTGTTCGTTCACAAAGACTCCGACTCTTCGAGCATTCATAGGCAGATAGGAGGGGCGGAGCGTGACGTTGCGTGGAGAGCGGGGATAAAAGATGAATCCCATCCAATCTATTCCGAGCTTCTCGATTTCCTTCAGATTCTCCGTCTCGCGTAAACCACATACCTTGATAATCATTTCTCTATTCTCCTTTCAATGATATGACTTCATTTATGAAATTTCTGAGTGCTTCCTCCGGGTTCTCTTCTTTCATGAATGTTTCGCCGATAAGGAAACCTCTGAATCCTGCTTTGCGCAGTTCTGCTACAGTCTTTGGACTGGAAATGCCGCTTTCCGAAACCCTGACATATTCCGAAGGCAGATGTGCAGCAAGCTTGTAGGAGTTTTCCACATCCGTATGGAATGTGCCGAGGTGGCGATTGTTCACTCCAACCATGTCTATATGTTCCCCTATATAGTCCAGTTCGCTTTCTGTATGTACTTCAAGCAAAGTTTCAAGTCCCAATTCATGTGCCGTTTTTGCAAGACTTTTGCAATCCGTTTTTTTCAGTCCGGCGGCAATCAGCAAGACTGCATCCGCTCCGATGGCGCGTGCTTGGAACAGCTGATACTCGTCGATAATGAAATCTTTTCTGAGTATAGGGATTTCAACCTCGGGACGTGCGGTTCTGATAAAATCCATTTTGCCTCCGAAATATTTCTCGTCTGTGAGGATGGACAATGCCGCAGCTCCGTTCTTCGCGTATCGGGCAGGAATCACTTCTGCTTTTCCTTCTTCTTTTATCCAGCCTTTGGAGGGCGATTTTCGTTTGAACTCAGCAATGATTCCTGACGGTGATTGTAGTAGAGCGTGGCTCATTGAACGCACCTGTGATGTACTGTCAGTCATGATGTCTTCTACCTTTCTATAAAGAATGTCTGGAGCCATGTCTTTTTTCTGCATTTCCACTTCTATTTGTTTCCATGCAATGATTTCTTCAAGTATATCTTTCATTCCTTAGCTGTTTATCTCAATGAATCTTTTCAGACAATTCAATGCTTTTCCGCTCTCTATTGACTCACGCGCAATGCACACGCAATCTTCGATGGTTTTGTCCTTGTCTATGACATTGATTGCAAATGCGGCATTGGCTATGACCACATTCTTCTGCGCTTCAGTGGATGTACCTTGCAGCACACTGTCGAATATGGCTTTGGCTTCCTCCTTACTGTTCCCTCCGAACAGTTCTTCCTTTCTGACAGTGGTAAGACCAAGGTCTTCAGCTTTCAACACCTTTTCCATGTAATTGGTCGTTACCTTGAAGTCGCCTGTAAGGGAAATTTCATCATATCCGTCATAGCTGCATACGATGCCGAAGCCTACTCCAAGCTTCTGGAGGGCATTTGTGTAGAGCCGCATCAGGTTCAGATTTGCGACACCGAGAAAATTATATGTCGGTTTGCACGGATTGACAAGAGGTCCTAACAGATTGAAGCATGTTGGTACTTGCATGGCCTTGCGTATGGGAGCCACGAATTTCATTCCGCGGGCAAAGAGCGGAGCATGAAAATAAGCAACTCCTGATTCTTCGAGAGAACGCTTCAGTTTGTCTGCGTCATTGGTGAACTTTACTCCATGTTCTTCTATGACATTGCTTGCGCCGCTGACGGAGGTGGCACCATAGTTGCCATGCTTGCTTACCTTATAGCCTGCACCGGCAATGACGAATGTGGAACAGGTGGAAATGTTGAATGTGTTTTTTCCGTCTCCTCCTGTGCCCACAATGTCAATGGTCTGGTAGGGCGACAAGTCTATGGAGACTCCGGTTTCGAGAAGAACGTCACGCAGTCCGAGAAGCTCATCAACGGTGATGCCTCTCATTTGCAGTGCTGTGAGGAATGCTGCAATTTGGCAATCGTTAAACTTCTCTTTTGTTATGTCTGTCATAAGCTCACGTGTCTGCTGACGTGTGAGAGATTTACCTTCTATGAGTGATGTGAGTATTTGTTTCATTGTGCATCATTTAAATGTGTCAGTGTTCCATCCAGTTCTTTATTATCGCTTTTCCCGAAGGAGTAAGTACACTTTCCGGGTGATATTGTATGCCTCTTATGTCATATTCTTTGTGTCGAAGAGACATGATGTACCCTTTATCACTGATACTCGTCACTTCTATGTCTTCGGGCAATGTTTCCTTGTCAACAACCCATGAGTGGTATCTTCCAACTTCTATCTGTTTAGGAAGACCATTGAATAAATAGTCGTCGGCAATTATTGTGGCAGGAGTCGCCACTCCGTGAAAAACACTGCTGAGATTAATCAGCGTGCCTCCGAAAGCCTCTCCTATGGCTTGGTGTCCGAGACATACCCCGAGAATAGGTTTTCTTCCTTTGTATTCTTCTATTACCTCCAACAGCAGTCCTGCTTCTTTCGGTATTCCCGGTCCCGGAGACAATATGATTTTGTCAAACTGTTCTATGTCTTTAAGACAGAATCTGTCATTGCGCAATACGGTGACTTCTGCCCCAAGTTCTTTTACGAGATGACTCAGATTGTATGTGAATGAATCGTAATTGTCAATTATTACTATTTTCATGTGTGATGGTAAGTTTATCTTTTTATTTATATGCTTAATAAGAATGGTGCTTGGGCCTCTTCTATGTTGGCATTTTTATAACTTAGCAGCGATGTCGATAGCTTTCTTAAGTGCTCCAAGCTTATTGTTTACTTCCTGAAGCTCATATTCTTCATCACTTTTTGCCACGATTCCTCCTCCCGCCTGAAACCAAAGTTCGTTGTTTCTGCTGACAAAAGTGCGTATGGTGATAGCTTGGTTCAGACTTCCGTTGAAACCGATGAATCCGATACATCCACCATACGCACCCCGATTGTGTGGCTCATATTCGCTTATCAGTTGCATGGCACGTACTTTGGGTGCTCCGGAAAGAGTTCCGGCAGGGAATGTGTCTATGAATGCCTTGACAGGATCGGCAGTGTCATCAAGTTCTCCGCTCACCCGGCTGACAAGATGTATCACATGGCTGTAGTATTGCATATCCTTGTAGAAGTCAACCTTTACATTGTGGCAGTTGCGGCTCAGGTCGTTTCTTGCCAAATCCACCAGCATGACGTGCTCTGCATTCTCTTTAGGGTCGTTCTGAAGATACAGGGCATTCTTCTTGTCCTGTTCCTGATTGCCTGTCCGCTTGGTTGTACCGGCGATGGGGTCTATATAAGCTTTTCTGTTTTCAATGCGGCAGTGTGTCTCCGGCGATGAACCGAAAATCCGGAATCCTCCGAAGTCGAAATAAAATAGATAGGGTGAAGGGTTTACACTTCGCAATGCCCGGTAGAGTTTGAAGTCATCGCCTTCATATCTTTGTATGAACCGTCTCGACAGTACAATCTGGAATACATCTCCTCGCATACAATGTTGTATTCCCTTTCGTATGTTAGCTTTGTGTTCTTCATCAGTCAATGTGCTGTGAACGTCTCCGACGGGATGAAACTCATAGCTTTGGAACATCCGATGCAATACATCATGCTCAAGCTGGTTCAGGTCGTCCTCTTCTTTCTCTTCCAGAAGTTCTATCAGAATCATCTCATTGCGGAAATGGTCGAATACGATGACATCCTTATATAAGATATATAGCATGTCGGGCGCATCGTTTTCCACTCTTGTTTCATCTTTTACGTTGATATTTTCAAAATATCTTACTGCATTGAAGGACGTATATCCGTATAGCCCGCAATAGTCTGCATCCTCTCCTGAAATACTGAATTCCTTCAGAAAGTCGTTGATGGCTTTGTCCGACTGGTATTCGTCTGATACCCATCTTTCCGTCCGGCTGCCGTCCGGGAACTTCCCGATGGCTTTGCCATGCTCAATGCTGACAGAAGCGATGGGATGTACACCGATGAAAGAACGGCTGTTTTCCTTTCCGTGATAATCTGAGCTTTCCATCAGCGCACTCTGAGGATAAGCGTCGCGCACTCTCATATAGGTGCTTACGGGAGTATTCAGGTCGCCGAGAACCTTTTTTGATGCTGTATGGTATATGAATCTTGCCATGATAGTTGTGTTTAATTGAAATGTTTCAGATAAGTGTCAATGTCTTTGTCGCCACGTCCGCTGACGGTCAGAACGACAATATCACTGCTTTTGAATTTCATCTTGGGCAGTGCTCCGAGAGCGTGTGAACTTTCAAGTGCCGGGATAATACCTTCCAGTCTTGTAAGCTCGAAAGCAGCCTTCAGTGCTTCATCGTCGTTCACTGCTACGACTTGTGCGCGCCCTTGCTTATACAGGTTGCAATGTATCGGCCCTGTTCCCGGATAATCGAGTCCGGCGGAAATAGAGTAGGGTTCTATAATCTGACCGTCTTCTGTTTGCATCAGCTTAATCTTCGAACCGTGCAGAATACCGTCCGTCCCTATTTGCATGGATGCAGCTGTCATATCCGTATCTACTCCCAGACCTCCCGCCTCGGAAAGCACGATTCTAACTCTTTCGTCGTCTATGTAATGGAATATTGTGCCTGCTGCGTTGGAACCCCCGCCCACACATGCCATAAGGTAATCAGGATAGTCGCGTCCGGTCTTTTCCTCCAACTGCCATTTGATTTCTTCCGATATGACGCTTTGCAGACGCGCAACCATGTCCGGATAGGGGTGAGGACCTACTGTGGAGCCGATGATGTAGAAAGTGTCGGCAGGATGACAGCACCAGTCGCGTATAGCCTCGTTGGTGGCATCTTTCAAGGTCATATTGCCACTGGTTACAGGAGATACCTCAGCACCGAGCATCTTCATTCGTTCTACATTGACATGTTGACGTTCCACGTCCGTTGCCCCCATATAGACCACACACGGCATGTTCATCAATGCACATGCTGTGGCTGTAGCTACACCATGTTGTCCGGCACCGGTCTCTGCAATGATGCGCTTCTTTCCCATCTTCTTAGCTACAAGAATCTGTCCGAGTGCATTGTTTATCTTGTGTGCCCCTGTGTGGTTCAGGTCTTCTCTCTTCAGGTATAGCTGGCATCCGTATTTCTCGCTCATCCTTTTTGCAAAATAGAGTGGGGAAGGGCGACCGACATAATCTTTCAGCAGCAAATGATACTCCTTTTTGAACTCTTCGCTTTCTATTATTGGCAGGTATGCACTCTTCAAGTCTTCTACCGTCTTGTAGAGTATTTCCGGAATGTAGGCACCGCCGTATTCACCGTAAAATCCGTTTGAATCTACTTGAAAACTCATAATCTTTGTCTTTTTATTTTATTGTTATATTTTTCGGTTGATTTACTCCAAAAAGAAAAAGCCTGTCGCAAGTACGACAGGCTTGATTTCCTTTAATATTGTTCTATGTATTTACTGAAAAATCATTTAATAAAGGAACAGACTGGGTTGACTTACGACTTTTTTGTGTCCTAAGCTATGCCAACGCCAATATTTATTTATGTTCTTCTTCATAACGAGTGCAAAATAAACGTATTTCTTTCAAACAGACAAATAAATAAGATGAAAAATAATGTTTCGTAAGATTTTTATTCTGTTCTCTTAAAATTTGTTTGATTTTCACCTGTTGTGATTACAAGGTGTATTTGATAAATCTCAATGTTTTTAAGTGGGTATATTCACAGACTCCTCCTGTTTTTTTAGTGGATGTATTCGACAGACTCCTCCGTCGCTACGCGCCACATAAATAAACTATACTTTGCGCGGAACGAATTTGTGCATTTTGCAACGAGAACTAAATTTTATTTACGTGCACTCCATACACTCCATACACAAACAGCCTTGTAAACATATATTATGTGCAGGGAAGAGTAGAAAACAGTGCACCAAATTCTCAAATCCACTGTGTGGATTATAAAAACAACACTGTGGATTTTGTAAACCACACTGCTGATTATAAAAACCACACAGTGGATT
>JAGASY010000090.1 GCA_017621515.1 Bacteroidaceae bacterium | reverse complement strand
GTCGAATACACCCACGAACACCCCACACAACAACAAATAATAAAAAAGAGGGACAGCCCGACCGCTCTCTGTCCCTCTTCTTTCAAAATTCAACAAACAAGCGTTTGTCCGTTATGCCTGTGTCTGTTCACCGCTTGTCAACATCTCGTCAACGTCCTGCATTTCAAAATTGCAGCTTCCTATCAGTTTCTTAAAGTTAGACGATGGAATAAACAGGACTTTCTTCCTGTAGATATTGCTTGCACTTACGTCTTCTGCTTTATCCACAGACTTGCAGCAGACGCCCAAACGGAACGTACCCAGATAAGGAATCTCGACGGAGTGTCCGTTCAGAAGATAGTTCTGGAACTCGTTCATGATGGCATCACAGCTTGCGCTCACATGCCCCTTAGGAATTGCGTTGTTACGTGCAGCACTGTCTATCAGTTCGGCAGAGGAGATTCTTGAATAGGTTATGACACGTGTGACAAACGCAGACTTGTCCTTGACTGCTATTCTCTGGAAATTTGATTTCAAACTTATCTTTCCCATTTTTGTTTCTTTTTTCTGTGTGAGTAAATGATTTTGACTACGAACCGCTGTGCACTCAGTCCGGCGATTTCAAAAGCGTTGCACACCCGTCTTTTTTCAATCACGATGCAAAGATAAGGCATTTACAAACACCAGATTTTTCATCCAAATATTTTTTCCGTTTTTTATGAAAAAACTTTCAATTCAAAACATAACATTTTGATTATCAGCGAGAAATTTCTTTCTAACTATAAGAAACTGTTTTAAAATGATTCGTTATAATTATGTTTCTTACGTTCCAACCGCTTGTACTTCTTATATAAGACATGCCCATACCTATTAATAAAGAAAGGAGAACGAATATATCCGTACCTCCTCAGCAGACACTTTCAAATAAACCCTAAAACTATTTTGATTCACATTATGCCTAAAGACGTATGCAATACCCCATAACAAAAATTTTTATATACACATTTTAACAAAATTATTTTCTGACAAAATGATAGCACATTTAGTTGTCTTCGATTCATATTTACTAATTCTACGTCAAAATACTATCTTTTTGATTTCGTCAAATGTTAAAATTCCAAGCCCTCTGGAACGCTCCAAAATGAAGTGCGACGGACTTTCCTCGCAGAACAGAGATTCTACGTGCATTTTCAAAAGCTTCTGCAAACTGTGAAATAGTGTTTCATTTCTAAACGGTTCTTTTACATTTATTCACCTCCTGTGAAGAGTCTTGCAGAAAAAGCTACTAAGTTTTCAAATTTTCAGCGCACTGTTTTTTTCTTCACAGCGCACTGTAGTTTTATTTTCAGTGCGCCACAATTTTAAAAACTTAGTAGTTTGGAGAAATTTTCAGCGTAGATTTTTTGAAAAAGCATTAGGAAGCAGAGAAAAAAGCAGTTTGCTTTAGCTGGAATGTTAAGAAGTGTATAATTATCTATCTTGAAAGAGCACCTGAACAAGAACTTAGAAGCGGGTGGTTTTTGGCTGATGTTTGAGGGTAAAAATGGCGAAGTTAGTCATAACAGATTAATAATCAACACATTACTAAAACATTCAAAAATTTTCAAAAGTTGCGTCCGGTACGTTTTTTTGAGAATTTTCTAAAATTTTATATTTTGCTGATTGTCAAGAATTTACATCAACAGTAAAATTTTTGTCTTTTCATCGCCAGCAAAAAATCGCTCGAAGTGTTAAATTTTCATTTGGGGCGAAAATATCATTTTGTCATTTTGAAAAAGTCGATTTTAGCATGTTTTTTCCAGACAAATTAACACCTGACAAGCAAAAAAAGATTCGTAAGAACACCCTTAAATGCCAAACAAAGTATGCCAAATTACCGAATAAATTAATGTCAAAATATCAAGTTTAAAAACTGTTTTAAAATGATTCGTTATAGTTATGCGGATGTATTCGACAGATTAAGCAAATGTCTATAACAAATAATTTTAAAACAACCACATAAAAACAAAGCAATATACCACAAGTACATCTGCAAACAAACGGAGGAGTTGAGAGGCAAACTAAAAAAATCAAAAAAAGTAGCGGTAATCCCAATTTTCTTTATTAATTTTGCGGAAATATAACAAACTAACAATCTGTCATGGTATTTACAGCACAACAGATAGCATCTTTTACCGGCGGAACAATAGAAGGAGACGAAAACGCATCAGTAAGCACTTTTGCCAAGATAGAAGAGGGAGTGCAGAATGCTTTATCCTTCCTCGCCAATCCACAATATGAGCATTATATATATGAAACGAAATCAAGTATAGTGCTTGTAAATCGCGACTTCAAGCCCTCACAACCGGTCAATACCACTCTCGTGAGAGTAGATAACGCATACGAATCTGTAGCCAAACTGCTGACTCTATATCAGAGTATGCAGGAAAGGAAAACCGGAATAAGCGACCAAGCATACATATCACCTTCTGCCACCATCGGCGAAGACTGCTATATCGCTCCATTTGCCTACATAGGCGACCATGTGAACATAGGACGCGGCTCTTCGATATATCCGAACACTGTGATAGGTGACGGCGCAAGTGTGGGAGAAGACTGCACTGTTTATCCCAATGTGACCATCTATCACGGATGCAAGATTGGCAACAGGGTTGTTCTTCATGCCGGAGCTGTGATAGGAGCAGACGGATTCGGATTTGCTCCGACTCCGGAAGGCTACGAAAAGATTCCGCAGATAGGCATTGTGACAATAGAGGACGATGTGGAGATAGGAGCCAACACTTGTGTTGACCGCTCTACGATGGGCAGCACAGTCATCCGACGCGGTGTGAAGCTCGATAATCTCGTACAGATAGCTCACAATGTGGAAGTAGGCAGCCATACAGTCATGTCTTCACAGACAGGTGTGGCAGGAAGCGCGAAAGTGGGTGAATGGTGCATGTTCGGAGGTCAAGTAGGCATCGCCGGTCATATAAAAGTAGGCGACCGCACCCATATAGGCGCACAGTCCGGTGTTCCGGGCGGCAATGCAGCGCGCCGAGGCGGAGCTACCCTGATGGGCTATCCGGCTGTCGATCATAAAATGTTCGCGCGCCAATCTGCAGCCATGAAAAGTCTGCCTGACACGCTTGTAGAGATAGCACAGCTGAAACGTGAAATAGAAGAATTGAAAAAGAGTATTAAAGCATAAGAAGGTATGCCGCTCTATATGGAAGCGGGACAATACCCGTTCATCATTGCAGGCGACCTGCCATAAGGCATCATGCCGGCAGAGAAAGAGCAAGGAAAGAGCGGGACAACCTCTGAAAAAAGCAATATATATGCAGAAACAATTAACATTGAAAGATAGTTTCGTGCTGAAAGGCAAAGGTCTTCACACAGGACAGTTCATCACTGCCACTTTCACTCCTGCACCCGAGAACCACGGATACAAGATACAGCGCACAGACCTTGAAGGAGAGCCTGTCGTAGAGTGTATAGCCGAAAATGTCGGTGACACCCAGAGAGGAACTGTACTTGTCAAAGGCGACATCAAGATAAGCACCATTGAACATGCTATGGCCGCGCTCTATGCTTCCGGCATAGACAACTGCCTGATAAAGCTTGACGGCCCTGAAATGCCGATTCTCGACGGAAGCGCGGCATTGTTCATGCAGGAAATAGAAAAGGCCGGAGTTGTGGAGCAGAATGCCAACAAGGACTTCTATGTGGTGAAGCACAAGATGGAAATCAAAGGCGAGAACGGCGAACATATCATTCTCGTGCCGGACGACGAGTTCTGCGTCAATGCCATGATTGCCTTCAACTCCAAGATATTGGCAAGCCAGTTTGCCACACTCAACTCGCCGGCTGAATTTGCATCGGAAATCGCATCGGCACGTACATTCGTATTTGTACGCGAAATAGAGCCGTTGCTGCAAGCCGGACTTATCAAAGGAGGAGACCTTGACAATGCTATTGTCATATATGAAAACGAACTGCCGCAAGACCGTTTCGACAGTCTTGCAGACAAGATAGGCATTCCGCACAAGGATGCTTCCCAACTCGGCTACCTCAACAACAAGCCTTTGACATGGCCCAATGAGACTGCACGCCACAAACTTCTTGACATCATCGGCGACCTTGCACTCATAGGCAAGCCTATCAAAGGAAGAGTGATTGCCACCAAACCGGGGCATACCATCAACAATAAGTTCGCAAGGGAGATAAGGAAAGACATACGCAAGCACGAAGTGCAATGTCCGAACTATAACCCTAACGAGGAACCGGTGATGGACGTGAACCGCATACGCGAACTTCTGCCTCACCGCTACCCTATGCAGCTCGTGGATAAGATTATAGCCATTGACGAGAACTATATTATAGGTGTAAAGAATGTGACCTCCAACGAACCTTTCTTCACGGGACATTTTCCACAGGAGCCTGTGATGCCGGGAGTATTGCTCATTGAGGCGATGGCGCAAGCTGGCGGTCTGCTCGTATTGAACACATTGCCAGACCCGGAACGGTTCTCGACCTATTTCATGAAGATAGACAATGTGAAGTTCCGCCGCAAGGTGGTTCCGGGCGACACCCTCATCTTCAAGGTGAAGCTGCTGTCTCCTGTCCGCCGGGGCATATCGTCGATGCGCGGATTGATATTTGTAGGAGATACCATTGTCGCAGAAGCTGAGTTCACGGCACAGATTGTGAAAAACAAATAAAAGATTCAGCCCATTGACTGTTCAGAACAGGAGATAAGGCAGCCAAGATGCGCCATCAACAAAACAGTATTAAAAACTAAAAACAAAAAATAATGTCAGAAATAAGCCCATTAGCATTCATTGATCCGGAAGCTAAAATTGGAGAAAACTGCAAAATCGGTCCGTTTTGCTTTATAGACAAGAATGTGATCATTGGAGACAATAACGTACTGATGAATAGTGTCACCCTTCTTTCCGGTACTCGTGTCGGAAATGGGAACACCTTCTTCCCCGGCGCTGTTATCGGTGCTATTCCGCAAGACTTGAAGTTCAGAGGAGAAGAAACGACTGCTGAAATCGGCAATAACAACAATATACGAGAGAATGTGACTATTCACCGTGGTACAGCCTCAAAAGGAAAGACTGTTGTGGGAAACAACAACCTTATCATGGAGAATGCCCATGTCGCACATGACTGTCTGTTGGGCAGTGGCATCATCATGGGTAACTCAACAAAATTGGCAGGCGAAGTAGTCATTGACGACAATGCCATTCTCAGCGGTGTCGTACTCGTTCATCAATTCTGCCATATAGGCGGCTACACAATGGTTCAGGGCGGAAGCCGTACCAGCAAGGACATACCTCCTTTCATCATCGGCGGAAAAGAGCCTATCGCGTATGCAGGACTGAACATCGTGGGACTTCGCAGACGCGGTTTCAGTGCTGAACTGATTGAAAATATTCACAATGCTTACCGTCTGGTATATAACAGCAACCTGACTGTATCCGAAGCAGTGGAACAAATCCGCAAGGAAATTCCGATGAGCAAGGAGATAGAGTATATTGTTGATTTCATCAGTTCTTCACAAAGAGGAATTATCAGATAAGATTGTGTGAGACCACGGAACAACAAGACCGTATAGAGACCGGGGAGCAGATGTCCCCTTCCACCCGTTTACTTATAATATAAGATTATCAATATGGTTTATAGATTTACTATCATTTCCGACGAAGTAGATGATTTCGTTAGAGAGATAAAGATTGATTCCGATGCCAAATTCTTGGAACTGCACAAACTGATACTCAGTTCATGCGGATACAAGGATGATCAACTCACCTCATTCACTATCTGCGAAAACGGATGGGAGAAAGGTCAGGAAATAACTCTTGAAGAAATGGACACAGATTCGGATGTTGATTCATATATAATGGCAGAGACAGAAATCGGTGAACTTCTGGATGAAGAGAAGCAGCATTTGCTATATACATTCGACCCTCTTGCAGACCGTTGCTTCTTTATTGAGCTTTCCGAAATAATTACAGGAAAGAATCTTGCCAAAGGGAAAGTCACACGAAGTGAAGGTAATGCACCAGAGCAATGTATTGATTTTGATGCTCTGCTTGCAAAGACACCTGTCGCTACTACTATCGATGATGATGACGACCTTTTCGGAAGTGACATATCTGACGAGGACATTAACCTCGAAGGGCTTGATATAAGTGAGGGAGAGCCTTATCAATAAAGTATTCTCCTCTTTATATATAGGTATGCTCACGTTTTAGGTGAGCGCATTCAACAGACTCTTTCCTATATATAATTGCGTTTGAAGCGGGCGCATTCGGCAGACTCCTCCGTGTAGGTTAAAAGGATATATTCAACAGACTCCTCCGTCGCAAGCTCCCCAATTGCTCCTAT
>JAGASY010000089.1 GCA_017621515.1 Bacteroidaceae bacterium | reverse complement strand
GGCGAACAGCTTCACCGCCTCCGCCTCCTTCATGCCCATGAAGAGCGTGTCGATGTCCTCCTTGATGGCTCCTTCTTGGAGGAGGGCTGCAAAGGTCCTTGCTGCCTCCCGCATCCTCTCCACGTCCGTCACCGCCCTGATGGCCTCGTCCTCCTCGGCAAACTCCGGGTTGTCCATTATCTTGGGGCAGCCCACGATGATGCGGCTCGGGTAGAGGTTGTCGTACAGCGCCTTGCTCTCGCGCAGGAACTCCGGCGAGAAAAGCAGGTTGAACCGCTTCACACCCTTCTTGGCATATTTGACGTACAGGCTGCGGCAGTAGCCCACGGGAATCGTGCTCTTGATGACCATTACCGCGTCGGGGTTCACCTCAAGGACAAGGTCGATGACCTCCTCCACATGGCTCGTGTCGAAGTAGTTCTTCACCGGGTCATAGTTCGTCGGGGCGGCAATCACCACGAAGTCCGCATCCCGGTATGCCGACGCGCCGTCCAGTGTGGCGGTAAAGTCGAGTTTCTTCTCTGCCAGGTACTTCTCTATATACTCGTCCTGTATGGGGGAAATTCCGTTATTGAGTTTCTCCACCTTCTCCGGCACCACATCCACGGCGGTCACACGGTGGTGCTGCGCCAGCAGTGTGGCGATGCTCAAGCCGACATAGCCTGTGCCGGCTACGGCTATCTTTATGCTACTTAAATCTTTCATTATGAATTTATAGATTATATTTCCGATGAGAATCGGAATTTTTGGTACAATTCACCCATAGTCTGAGGTTATCACAATTTATACTTCATATATAAATTGCAATCAAAATTACTCTGTCTCAATTATTTTTATTGAAATAAAGTTTATAAGAAAAAGTTGTATGATGTTGAAACAAGCAAATATGAAGATTCAACTTCAGTGTTTGAGACGCGTATGATATCAGAGCTTCTCTATCTTCCAGTCTGTAATAGTTCTCTCCTCACTGCTGAAGTTTATTCCGACTTTCACCACAGGAAGATTGCAGAGGGCAAAACGAGAAGAATAGTCCTTAAGATTTATCTGTTGCATAGCGGTACTTGCATCTTGGTCAAGCTTCAGTTCCATGACATAGAGAGTTGTCTGTGTACGGAGCACCATATCTACTCTGCCTTTCGGAGTCCGGACTTCTATGTCCACGTATTGTCCGAGCAGAGAGAATATGATATAGAGAACCTGCTGGTAATGTCCCTCGTAGTCAGTGTTCTCGCAATATGGAACGGTAGAAAGGAATACTTGCAATGTGCTGAGCATCATGTCCATATCGTCACGGTATATTGCACGTGCAAGATTCACTATCGTTGTTGTGGCAGAGAGCGTATCCTGTGTCAGATATGAGGGGATGAGGCTGCGCATCAGTCCAATTCTCACCTCTTTGTTGGGAATATCAAGCGTGTATATGTCGAACAGATTGTCGTAGCCCTTTATCGTGATATAACCGCTTTGATAGAGAAGCGGAGTTATCGTGGTAATTCGTTCCGTTGGCATATCAAACTCCGCTGATACTGCCTCTACTCCTCCTATTTTTGACGGCAGAATATTGAATTTGCGGAGCATTTCTATCAGATAAGTCGGTGTTCCGCTGCCAAACCAGTAGTCTTTGAGCTTTCCGTCTGCAAAAGCGTTCAGCAGACTGAAAGGATTGTATATGTCGGGCGAAGGCCATGTGAAGTGATAGCCGTCATAGTGCTCCTTCAGTTTCTCCATCACACCCTCAAAGTCCGTGCCGAGATTGTCTGCAAGTCTGCCGACATGTTCAGACATCTGCGTGCGGATTTCCTCCTCCGTAATGCCGCATATCGCTGCATACGGCTCGTCCATGCTGATGTTCTTTATATTGTTCAGCTCACTGAAGATGCTCAGTTGGGAGAATTTGGTGATGCCGATCAGGAATACAAAGCGTAAATAGGGGTCACATGCTTTCAACGGAGAGTAGAAATTGCGCATCACATTGCGAAGAATGGGAAGTTCCGTGTCCTCGTGCATCACGTCAAGAAGTGGTGCATCATATTCGTCAATCAAGACAACCACTTGCTTCCCGGTATTGTTGTAAGCACTCCTGATCAGGTTAGTCAGTCGGTCGTTGGTGTCTATAGCCGGCTGGACAATGCCATATAAATTTTCATAGTTGGCCAATTGGTTATTCAGGTAACGCTCCAATGTTTCTTTAGCCATGTGTTTGCCAAGGCTCATGTCGAAGTGCAGAACCGGATATTCCGTCCATTCTGTTTCCTTTCTACTGATGGCAAGTCCTTCGAACAGCTCCTTCTTGCCAGAGAAATAGCTGTGGAAAGTGGATACAAGCAATGATTTTCCGAAACGGCGGGGACGGCTCAGAAAATAATAATTGGAGGCAGAATGAACCAAACGGTAAATGTATTCCGTTTTGTCAATATACAGATAATTACCTTCTCTAATTTTCGAGAATGTCTGAATACCGATTGGAAACCTCACTTCATTATATATGGACTTGTCTATCATAACTTACGTTCTTTGGGATTTTAAACGTAAAGATACGGATTCCCCTTGATATTCTGATACCTTTTGCTATTTTTTATCTTTTTGTTTTTCCGAATAAGTCTGAATGAGTTCCGGTAGATAACATAAGTAATGTCAATTTCTCATCATCTTGTTCCCATATAAGTAACCAATCGGGCTATATGACATTCCCATTCTTTACTATGGTTACCGTGTAACAAATGTGGTTTGTATTGACTGGGTAAGAATCCATTCTCGCATAACAAGTTGATAACTATGCGTAATTTTTCAGTAGGATAGCCTCGTTTTGCACAACGTTTTAATGCCTTGTCAAATCTTTTGGTCGTAAAAATGGTGTATTTTATTCCCCGAGAATCTCATTAAATAAATCATCTACATTCTCCCATTTTGTGACCTTGCCGGTTTGTGCTTCTTCGCGTGCTAATTCTATTTCTGTTTTCTTAGGCTTTCTTACAGATATCTTACTGACTCCGCGCATCATTTTAATTGCACGTTTGAGTTCATTGATGATAGAAGCATCTTCTACTGTCACAATCAGTTGCTGTGAAGATAATGTCGTCGTATTTGCCATGCTAAATATTTATTATTGTAGTGACAAAGTTACTGCTTTCTATTGATACAAGCAAATATGAAGATTCTTATCTGTTTTATGTTGAATCTCAATGTTTAAGACGCGTATGGTGCATTGGATTTATTTCACCAGCTGTATATATTCCGGACTGACTTCCACCCCGGCGGTAAGCAGATTAGGCAGTTCCACCAGCAGACGTTTCACCTTTGAACCGCGCATGGTAAGCAGACAACCCTCGTAACCATCGAGCGGACCTCCCACAATGCGTATCTTGCGGCTGTACATGTCCGGAGTTATCTCTTCCGGAAGATAATAGCGGGGCGATTCCGAACTGCTGACAGCATGAATGAAGCGCTCCATTTCGGAGGTCGGCACTGTCATCGGTTTGCGGTAGGTCTTCCTTAAAAACCTATACTGTAGGGTGGGGCATTTTGCTACAATAGGGTCGATTTTCTCCCGGGTGTCATGTACAAAAACCAAGTCTTGCAGAAATGGCACTTCTTTTCTGACTTTCTTGCCCCTGCTTGTGACCAGCGTCCATTTCATCGGGGTGAATACCTCTACTTGCTGCTCTGCAAGAAGACGGTATGCCGGTTGTTTGGCATTTGTGCGTTTCAAGTCGCGCATGACAAACCACTGCTTGTTTTTGTCATCCTCAGAAGTCATAGCTTTGAATATGGTACATACCTTCCAATCCTGCTTGAATGCAAATATTATTGTAATTCAAGTAGTTATACGAACTATTAGTAAAAGTTGGAGATAAATCCCCTCTATTTCCAACTTGGCTCTTCCCCATGCAAAAAAATGTGATGCACTGTTTTGTCATTTACTCAGACAAGTGTCGTTACTAATAAATTGAATGCGTCAGGAGTCCCCTCTCTATGTGTATTTTTTTATCCGTCTCTTACGGAGAGATGGACAAATTTCTTATATCTCTGTTTTTGAATAAATTATCGTTCCATGAGCATTCTTTTTGTATAATATGAAATGATTTATAACAATTATTTGGGAGCTAATAAGTAAAAAATCTGGCTGTTTTTGAGGCTTTTATATAAATCTTCGTATCTTTGCACTCGAAAAATCCATCTCTCCGTAAGAGAAGTTGTTTAGTGGCAAGCAATATGTATATTAGGAAATGGATGCTTGTCTTTAGATTGCAATCCACATTAATTTTTTCGTATTAGTTATGTTGGTGTACACACAAACTTGAACAGTCGAATACAACTACAGAATTGTCTTATAAAACTCCTCATAACAAAATTTTTTATATGCATTTTTTAACAAAAATATTTTCTGACATATTGATTGCTGATTTTGATAATTAATAACTAATGTGTCTGCTTATTCGTGGAATTGGTTACTTTTTGATTTTGTCAAATGTTAAAATTCCAAGCCCTCTGGCACGCGCCAAAATGAAGCGTGTCGGACTTTTATCGAGGAATAGGGATTCTACGCACATTTCGTGGAGCCTCCGGGAATTGTGAAATAGTGTTTCGTTTTGGAGCGGTTCTTTTACATTTATTTATTTCCGGCGAAGAGTTTTTGAAAAAACATCATAGAGTTTTCAAATTTTCAGCGCGCTGTTTTTTTCTTCGCAGCGCACTGCAATTTTATTTGCAGCGCAGTGGAAATTCGCTTACTGTGCGCTGAAAATTTGAAAACAGCGCGCTGAAAATAAAAAAACATTGGGAAGCGGAGAAAAAAGCAATTTGCTTCGGCCGAAATGTTAAGAAGTGTATAATTCACTATTTCGGAAGAGCGTCTGAATATAAACTTAAAAGTGAGTGTGTCTTTGAGGGCTTTTGAGGGCAAAAATGGTGAATTTATATGTAATATGTTAATAGTCAGAGAATTATCAGAATACTCAAAATGCTCAAAAAAATGCGTCCGGCATGTTTTTTTGAATATTATGAAAGGTTTTGTATTTTGTTGATTATCAATTAGTTGTCTTTAAGTTGGATTTTTTGTCTTTTTGTTGTCGGCAGAAAATCGGTTCAAGTGTTAAATTTCCATTTTGACCGAAAATATCATTTTGTCAAACTGAAAAAGTCGATTTTTGTCGTTTTTTAAAGTGAATGTCTTCGACAGACTCCTCCGTCGCTACCACATAAATAGTCTGTGAAGACAGCCACTAAAACAAGCAGGAAGAGGCTGTTGAATGCGCCCACTAAAATGCCCTATCAAGCCATTTGGGGACTTTGATAGGGCATTTGCTCATTATTGTTTGTGTCTTCTTTTTTTCGCAGGTAGTAGTTCTATTTTTAGAAACTACAGGATTGATTGAAGACAAAATTGGCTTCTTCTGCTTATTGCGCGGAAATTGTAAGTTTCATCAGTTTGCCGTTGTATTCCGGTTTGGTCTGTTTGCCGTTGACATTGACCGATGTCGGTGTGGAAGTGGTGCGGAACTTGGCTTTCATTAGTGGCTGCCCATTGACGTTGACAGATACTTTGCCGTTGTTCTCCTTCATGATATAGTTCAGTTTGGCAAGTGACGAGAAGTAAATGTCTGAACTGCGACGCAGAGAACTTCCGTAGAGCAGGAACATTTCTTTGGCATCGGCTGCTTTGCTTCCTTTCTTATAGCTTACCGCAAACATGTAGGCATCGGTAGTCCATCCGTCCGCTTCAATCCACGAATTGAGGTGCATCAGTCGTCCGTCGGCAAGCTGATTGATATACAGGTCGGTAATCTTGTCGCCGTTGGTGATGCGAAGTCCAATCCAGTCTTTTCCTTCTCTACGTTCAAATACCGGAAGGTCTTTTTGGTCGGGAGTGTCTTTGAGGGTTACGGCTGTGAGAGCCTTTACGCGGTCTGTCTTTGCCGGCAGATGGAAGGAGTAATATTGTTCTGTGCCCTGAAGATTCTCCGTAGGGCCTTCGAGTATCTCCCAATACAGGTCGTTAGGATAGTCGTGTACGAAGTCGGACTGTGCCAGCGGACGCGGATAGATGGGACGGACGACTACAGACGAATTGCCGTTGGTGATGGTCAGTTCGCCTCCGCGCTTGCGCGCTTCTCCGCCCGGATGCCACAGCCATTCGTAGTGACCGATTTCATGGCTCTTGAGGTCGTCGATGATGTATATCACGTTGTCCATCCACAGGAAATGTCTGAAATTGCGGCTGAACTTGTCTGCCATAGGGCCTGTTCCGTCGGCAAGAACGTATTTCACATTGCCTCCGTCGAGCAGATAGTTCATTTCGCCGCGCATCTGGCTGCCGTGATATTGCTGTTCGCGGCTCTGACCTTCTCCGTTGAATTTCACCACGTTGTGTGCATCGCTCTGGAAGAAATAGTTGCGGTATTGCGGTTTTGGATATGAACAATTGCCTGCATCTTTTATGATGTCAACACCTTTGTGGAACAGTATGAACGAATTGGCATCGGCATGAGAATGGTTCCATGTGTGTCCTGACTTCACTGCCAGCATGGTGGCATCTTTTTCCCATGAAGTACGCATCATCGCCCAGTCGAAGTCGCGCAGCAGAATCGATTTGCCGGTAGAAGGTACTTTCGGGGCATTGCTGAAATCGGGAGTGTAGAGGAAGCCCATCGGACGGTTGACGTAGAAACCTTCTCCGTGCTGACCTTGTTCCACTTGAGAGATATACCATCTTATCTTGTCTGCATCTTCATTATTGCAATTATAGCTCTTGAGGTGGTAGAGCAGCATCAGGCAGCTTTCGGCGCTGACATTCTTGTGGCTGTCTCCGAAATTGATGCTCCACAGTTGTCCTGTGCGCGGATAGCATACGTGCATGAAAAAATCGGGCAGGAGGGCAAGCTGGGGTATGTTGTCGAAGGATTTCCCATACGCATTTTCCCATGCGCTCATGAAAAGCAGGGCTTCCTGCACACCGAAGCGTGCGTAGTTGATGCTTTCGTACATGCCGCCGCCGTCATCGAATGTCTTCGGCTTGTGTTGCAGCAGGTCGCCGGCGAAGTCAAACCATTGCGGCACTCCTTCGCGTAATGCTTCAACGTATTCGCGTGCCTCAGGCAGCTCGTTCTGCATACTCAGTGCAAGCAGACCTCCCATGCAGGCGCATGATGTCCACCAGTTGTGCCCCATCGAGTTGAGAGAGTGTATGCGAGTTGGCTCCAATACCCAGTCGCCGAGAAGTGGGTCTATGGCAATTCTCTTCATGCCTTTGGCTATTGTCCTGCGCTCGCTGTCGGTCAGTCTGTTATATACAGCATCGTATGCAAGGGCAATCTGGAATGATTTGTGCGCCATTTGCAGTTCCGAGTTCCATGCCGGTGTGCGGGCAAGCATTTCGCTGTCGCCCCAGCTGGTTGTTTTGGTGGCTACGTCAATGAGCATAGACTTCATCTTGTCTGCATATTGTGCACTGTCCGTCATCTGATATGCAAGGGCAAGATACTCTATTCTACGTATGTCGTTCCGTTTCAGGAGGTCGTCCGCAGTCTTTTTTATCTCTTTCCAGCCCTCAGACATTAAGGAGTCTTCGCCGATTCGCTTCTTTGCATCCTGTATGCGCTCTTTGGTGAACAGCAGAGACGGATGCTTGATTGTCTGTGCCAATGTGCCGGTATAGCACATTGCCGCCATGATTAGTGGTAAAAAAATCTTTTTCATTCTCGTTATATGTTTCTTATATATACGAATTATGAACGGCGGACACTTAATGATAGGTCTAATTTTGTTTTCTGCCGTTGCAAAAGGTTTGAAAAAAATGCCTCTTACCTATATAAAAATAAAAAGGTTATAAGATGTGTGCCTGTGGTTTTGAACCACTGGTTTCACAATCTTATAACCTTAGAGATTTATGATGAAGGAATTACTTCGCAATGAGGAGGAAGTAGTTTTTCTTGCCTTTCTGAACAAGCAGATATTTTCCATCAAGAAGATCGTCTGCTGTGAATACGTGGTCAGCAGCTTCCAGCTTCTCTTTATTTACGCTGATGCCTCCTCCCTGTACAAGTTTACGCATTTCGCCTTTGGATGCGAATATGGCAGCCTTGTCTGTGCAGAGGTCGAGAGCTTTGATTCCGGCAGTCAGTTCTTCTTTGCTCACTTCGTAGTGCGGAACACCGTCGAACACATCAAGCAATGTTTGTTCATCGAGTTTCAGCAGACTTTCTTTCGTGGATTTTCCGAAAAGAATGTTCGAAGCTTCCACAGCCATGTTGTAGTCTTCCTCGGAATGAACCATGATTGTCACTTCTTTTGCCAGACGTTTCTGCAACACACGCTGTCCCGGATCTGCATCCTGTTCTGCGATGATGGCTTCGACTTCCTCTTTTGTAAGTGAAGTGAAAATTTTGATGTATTTTTTTGCATCCTCGTCCGGAACGTTCAGCCAGAACTGATAGAATGTATAAGGTGATATATATTTGCGGTCAAGCCAGATGTTTCCTTTTTCAGTCTTGCCGAACTTGCGTCCATCGCTTTTCGTTACGAGAGGGCAGGTGAGGGCAAAGCATTCATTGCCGTTGATACGGCGGATGAGTTCCGAACCGGTAGTGATATTGCCCCATTGGTCAGCTCCGCCAAGTTGCAGTTTGCAGTTCTTGTGCTCATTGAGGTACAGGAAGTCGTATCCCTGTAGGAGCTGATATGTGAACTCTGTGAATGACAAGCCGTCGCGTGCCTCTCCGTTCAAACGCTTCTGCACAGAATCTTTTGCCATCATATAGTTTACAGTGATGTGCTTACCGATATCGCGTGCGAAGTCGAGGAACGAAAAGTTTTTCATCCAGTCGTAGTTGTTCACCAGTTCCGCTTTGTTCGGAGCATCGCTCTCAAAGTCGAGGAACTTGGCGAGTTGCGCCTTGATACATGCTACATTGTGGCGGAGTGTCTCTTCGTTGAGCAGATTTCTCTCTTGGCTCTTGCCAGAAGGGTCGCCAATCATACCTGTGGCACCGCCGATAAGTGCAAGTGGTTTGTGTCCGCAACGCTGGAAGTGACGCAACATCATCACGCCACAGAGGTGTCCGATGTGCAACGCATCAGCTGTTGGGTCAATGCCGAGGTATGCCGTCACCATTTCTTTGGCGAGTAGTTCCTCTGTGCCCGGCATCATTGTATGAATCATGCCGCGCCATTTCAGTTCTTCAATATAGTTGTTCATCAGTTCTTTATATTCTTTTTATTTATTTTTTATAGTCTTTGAATGGCAAATTGATTGCTTTTGTGGGCAAAGTTACTGCTTTTGTCTTGAATTTTGAAGATTGCCGGTTGAAAAATCGGAAAATACATCTGGGACAGAATTTGTCCGGAGCACTCTTTATAGGTGCTTGGCAGAGTCGTTTTCGATATGTTGCAGCAGATCTATTTCCACGATTCTCAGTTCACTCTTCACCTTGTCGCCGTCTTTTGCCTTGTAGAGGTCCAGCTCATTTGCTACAGGGGCAGCAAGTTCGGTGATTTGTCCAAAAGCTTCACTTTCCGTTGACGCACCTTTCAGACGTATGGTAATCCTTGAAGCTTGTATCGGTTTGTTGCTGCTGTCGGTCGATTTCAGAGGAAGAGACACATAACCGAGCGACATCGGTGTGCTTCCGCTCCATACCAATGTGGAGTCCGCATACACTTCAAGCGGATAGCTGCGTCTTCTCCACCCTGTGAGCTTGAGGGATATTTCATCTACTTGTGAAGGACGGACGAGTTCGTAGCTTATCCATGCTGTAGATAGTCTGCCGTCATTGCGCCATTCTGTTTCCTCGTTGTCATCCATGCTGTGTTTTGCCGTTTCTTCGTTACAGCCAGCTGTGACCTGCTTCACCTCTACTGTCCGTTTCAATTCTTGGTAAGAAGGTGATGCCGGAGTCTCTCCACGTTCAAGATAACATGGCAACATGTCTGCTGTACAGTCGGAATAATAGTGGTCTGTATGCTCTTTCGTTGGTTTGCGTTTTGTTGATTCCCATTCGATACTTACTTCCGGAAGTCCTTCCGCTGTAGCAGTCAGGCGAATGGTGCCGCTTGTCGTGGTGCTTCGTACAAGCGCACGGTTTACACCACATTCCACAGGAAGTTCTTTCGACAGCACACAGTTGCCTTCTCCTTTAGCGATTCCTCCTCTCCACTCGGCTGGTCCTTCAAGATTGAACCGCACTGTCCGGTGGTCAAGCGGGCAGCGATGTCCCTCTTTGTCCACCACTTCAAACTCAATAAGTGACATATCCGCACCGTCGGCACACATTCCTTCCGGTGAGTTCATCACTGTGAGGCGCAATGAAGCGGCTTCTCCTGCCGTACTTAATATATAGTCTGAAAGTTTGTTCCCTTTCTCATCGTAAGATATGGCATGCAGTGTCCCCGGCTCGTATGCCACAGAGTCGAATGTATGCAGGAATTTATATTCCACTCTTTCCTTACCGACCGGTTTACCGTTGAGCAGTAGTTCCACTTTTGGAGCGGCGGAGACTACATATACGGGTTTCACTGTTCCCGAATCGTAGTTCCAGTGCCCCATGATATAGGTTTGCTCTATTTCCGGATCTACCCATCCGTTCCACATCACCTGATGTGCATAATATGAGTCTTTAGGCAGTCGCATGGCATCAGTCACACCGCTTGTTCGATAATTTGATTCTCCTCTGTTGTGGGTGTTCGTATCCGAAAATACAATCTTCACACCGCCGGAACTAACTCGCTTTCCATTGCCCGGACGCACTTGCCAGTAGTCATACCAACGGCGGATATGCTCAATGGCAAGTTGGTCTTGATTCAGATTATATGCCGACGCGTCCGCATTCCTGTACAACGGCCCGTCGCCGTTCTTGTGATAAGGAAAACTCCAGTCGTCCCAGTATCTGCGCAACCCTTCGTCGCGGCAATATTCCATAGCCCAAAGCGGTTTGTCTCCGCTCTTGTTGATATAGAGCATTTCTCCGCCGTATTCGGCCGAATGGCTGCCGAGCATTTCGCGGCTTCCTATGGCACGACCGCCATGAGGGTCATACAAGTCGCGTATTTCTTTCATTTCCAGCATGTGTTCTTCCGATATGCCTTTGTTTCCGCATTCATAGAATATGACGCTTGGATTGTTGCGGTTGTATATGATGGCATCACGCATAAGTTCCGTGCGATGTTCCCAGCGTCTGCCTTCCACATCTTTTTCGGCATCACCTGCCGGCATTGCCTGAAGTAGGCCGACACGGTCGCATGACTCTACATCCTGTTTCCACGGTGCCACATGCATCCATCTGACGAGATTACCTCCGGACTTCACTATTTCCTTGTTTGAATAGTCACTCAGCCATGCCGGTACACTCATGCCTACTCCGGGCCATTCATTACTTGTGCGCTGGGCATATCCGTGAACCATCATCACTCTGTCGTTTAACCGGAAAAGCCCGGAACCAAATTCTGTTTTTCTGAATCCGGTGCGTGTTGCCACTTCATCCACGCATTTCCCGTTGACAGTCAGTCGGGTCTTGACTGTGTAGAGATAGCCATATCCCCAACTCCAGAAATGAAGTGACTCCACTTTTTGCGAGGCTGACAGCGAGACCGTCTCCCCTTTGCCCACACGTTGAGGAGCGGAAGAGAATGTGGTTACGCTATAGCCGTTGTTGTCGATAATTTCTACTTCGTAACCGATTTCCGCATCCCGCTTGCTTTCGTTCTTAACCTCCGATGCAGCTGTGATGACTGCACTGCGTCCGGATATATCGAAGTCCGTGGCATAAATATACACACCGGTTGTCTTGAGGTTGGAGTAAAGCGGCAATGTCTGATATATGTCATCCGTGATGTGCAGTCTTACGTGCTTAGGCAAACCACCGTAGTTTGCATTGAAATTTTTGTTGTTCCATTGATACGGACTGTGCTGCGGATGCTGTTCTTCGTGGTAGTTCCAGTCATTATCTGTCAGCACTTCGATTCTGTTTTCACCTTTATAATTAATATATGGTGTCAAGTCGAATCCGAATGCCATTACACCATTCTCATTCATGCCGACATACTTTCCGTTCAGCCAAACCTTGGCACTGTGTCGTGCGCCCTCAAATTCAATGAACACTTTTTTATTCTTGTATTTCTTGTCAAGGGTGAATGTCTTCACATACCGTACCGTGTCGTCCGGAAGTTCTTCAATGTGAACTTTGAATGCATAGTCTTCATTGAATGCGCGCGGCAATGTGGCAACGTGGGTGTTCCCCTCGTATGTGTATTGCCAGTCCGGGTCGAAATTCAATTTGGCGCGTTGTGCTCCTGCATGTATTGCCAACAGCAGCAATGCAGAAAGAAAAGGTGTTCTCATGATTGAATGGTATTAATTGTATTTGAAGCTTTAAGGCAGTAGAAACACCGCCTCAAAGCTTTTTCTCTGTTTTTATGGAAATTCCGTCTGTCTTTTCGATGAATATTTTCGACGGCTCTTCCGGCAGATTCTCGTTGAGCGTTTTTCCCGCAGATAGGTCGGCAATACTCATCATCGACAGCTCTTCCTTGCTTCCTTCGGCATGGAATACCATGTCTGCTTCTACAGATGTCGGCATGGTTCCGCTGAAAAGTATGGAATCATTGACGGACACAATTAAAGAATCGCCCTTGAAAGCCTGTGACAGGCTTATTTCATAGAAGTCTGTTTCCCGCGCCGTGGCTTCCGGCTTTTGGTAAGAGAGATACAGCAGTGCGAATACACTGCCGAACACGACTACCGCAAGGAACATCATGCCCAGCAGCAGTCCGCGGTTGACTCTTGAAGCTTTGTTTTGCCGGATGCTCATTCGCCCAATATTTTGTTATATTCTTCTTTGTTTTTGATAATCTCTACGGCGCGCATCACATCTTCGTCGTCCTTTATCTGTTCCTCTATCACTCCCGCTTGGAAATAGTAACGCTTGATGATTTCCTGTGCCATGAGTTTCTTGATGTCCTTCTTGAAATTGTTGAGGTCGCGCTCCAGATTGTGTTCCAGCTTTTTCTCCAGTGCGTCGAACTCCTCTTTTGCTTCATCGAGATACCCCTCGAACTCTGCCATCTTCTTCAAGTCCTTCAGACGTTTGTCGCTCAGACGGTCATACTTGAATCCGCTTTCAATAATCATCTTCTTGAAATCCTCAAAGTCTTCGTCCGTGATGGTGAAGTCTTTCACCGCAGGGATAGTAGGATGGGTACGGCAGTATTTTGTACCGAAGTCAACAAGCACATCGTCATTGGCAAGATAGAACATGATGTTGGGCATGGTGTCGTGTTTGACTTCCACGTCCGGCTTGATGCCGCCGCCGTCGCGCACCTCACGTCCGTTGGCAGTGTGGAACACTTTTGTCAGACTGTCCGGTACGTGTCCGTCGCTGTTGTCCGTCGCGTTGCGCCTGTGCTTGTAGTCAATTGCCTGAATGCAACGTCCGCTTGGTATATAATATTTAGAGGTGGTCAGTTTGATGCTTCCGTTGTAGGGCAAATCCCGTGGCGACTGCACCAGCCCCTTGCCGAATGAACGTGAACCGAGAACTACCGCACGGTCGAGGTCTTGCAGTGAACCTGCCACAATCTCCGCAGCTGAGGCAGTATTGCCGTTGACCAGTACTGCTATCGGGATGATTGTGTCGAGAGGGGCGGAAGTGGTCCTATACGTATTGTTCGATGACCGTGCCTTTCCCCGCATTTCCACAATGTCAAGCCCTTTAGGCACGAACAAGTTGATGATGTCAACAGCCTCCACGAGGAGTCCTCCGCCGTTGTTTCTCAGGTCGAGGACAATGCCTTGCGCTCCTTTCTCTTTCAACGAAATGACTGCCTTGCGTATATCTTGTGAGCAGTCTCTTGTGAAGTCCGACAAATTGATGTATCCTATGCCATCGCACATCCCGTAATAAGGCATTGCCGGAATCTTGATGTTCTGTCGCGTAATCTTGAAATCGCGCGGCTTCTTCTCTCCCTGACGCTGTATGCGCAGCAGGAATGTCGTTCCGGGTTCGCCTCTCAGCATGTTACTTACCTCGCTCACAGCTTTCCCCGTCAGGTCGGTGTCGTCGATTCTCAGCATCACGTCGCCCACCTTCAGTCCTGCCTCGGCAGCCGGCATTCCGGCATACGGTTCCATGATGATGACGGTGGAGTCCTTGCGCATACGTATGATAGAACCTATGCCGCCGTACTTTCCCGTGGTCATCATCTTCAGTTTGTCCATTTCTTCTTCGGAATAATATTCCGTATAAGGGTCAAGTTCGTTGAGCATGGCATCTATGCCTACGCGTATGAGCTTTTCGGCTTCGAGCGTATCCACGTAGAACATGTCAAGCTCCCTGTATATCGTATTGAATATGTCGAGGTTCTTCGCTATTTCGAAGTTGCGTCCCGATTTCTTGTTCTGCGCCACGGCCGGCAGCATGACGAGCATGGCCAGTATGGCTGTTATAAATTTTTTCATGATTGTTTTGTGATGGTTCGTAGGTCTATGATGTCTGTCTTATTCATAAATACTTCTCGTGATGTCGTGTCAGTTGAGCTTCCAGCTGTTTTTCCAGCGGATGACTGGAGTGCCGTCTGCCTTGAAGTCGATAGGAAGCCATACATGGAGTGAGTTGGCAAGGCTTTGCGGATTCCAGATGTCAGCCATGAACACGAACTTATCATTGCCGAGCGGAAGAATGTATGTGCCTTGTGTACCGAAACTCTTGTTTGCGCCTCCGTCTTTGTGAGGGGCAGCTTCTCCCTCGAAAGGTGACGGATGCTGTGTCCATGGACCCCATATTGATTTGGCCGAGAACATACGTGCCTCGTTGGGTGCCCAGCCTGTACATCCGCTTGCGATGAGCCAGTATTTGCCGTTGCGCTTGAATATCGTAGGAGCCTCGTTCTGTCCTCCCGGTGCAATTCGGACATACTTCCCGGTGTAGTCCATGAAATCATCGGTCAGTTCTGCCACCTGAAGAGTGAGATTATCTTCCGAGGAGAATATGTGGTATGCCTTACCGTCGCTGTCGATATATACCGTCATGTCACGGCTCATCTGTCCGCCTTTCATGTCGCGGTTGAGAAACATACCTTTTTCTATGGCAACCCTCCATTCAGGAGTCCACCAGTCCTTATAGTCGTTCTGATTTTGTGCTTGGGCAATTTTTATCTGCTTCTTAGAGAAGTCTTTCGGCCATATTCCCGCATTCGGGCGAAGAGAACGGACAAAGCGGAATGGTCCGGTAGGGCTGTCGCTTTCAGCAAATCCCACGCGTGCTGCCGCATAGCCTTTGCCTTTGAGCTCAAGGTGGAACAGCATGACGAACTTTCCCGTCTTTTTGCAATATACCACCTTCGGACGCTCCATGATACATCCGCGTTCAATGTCGTCTCCCTCTTTCTCTGTAACAGCCAAAGCCACACCCTCGTCTTTCCAGTTCATGAGGTCTTTGGATGAGAATACTTCCACTCCCACTTCTGTGGTGAATCCTTTCTCCGGTCTGTTTTCTCCATACCAATAGTAAGTTCCGTTGTATTCTATGATTCCTCCGCCATGAGCATTGATATGTTTTCCGTTGTTGTCCGCCCACACCTTCCCCGGTGTTATCTCCGTGATGTTCTGTGCTTCAATCGGCATGAAAGATGCAGCTGCCAGTATGACAGTGAATATGCTTTTTATCATAATGCGATTTGTTTTATTGTTAGAATTGTTAATGTGGCAAAGATACGTAATTATATGCGAACTATTTAGAAGCTGTTTGATAAAATATTGTAATTCTTGCTGTGCTACAGATTTTGTTTTGTTCAGGACAGTGTGTCATGGAACTTTTCTGAGGGTAGATATATGATGTTTTTTAAGTAAGAGTCTGCCGAATACAACTACTAAAAATAGTGAAAAATATATACTAAAATCTACTTCCTCAATTTGACAAAATGATATTTTCACCCAAAATGAAAATTTAACACTTGGAGCGATTTTTTGTCGAAGGCGAAGAGCTGAAAATTTTAGCTTAAGTGTAAATGGTTGATAATGAGTGAGATATGAAATTTGCCAAAACACTCAAAAAAACGCGTCGGACACAATTTTTCGATAATTTTGAATGTTTTGATAACAAACTGATTATTAATATATTACAAGCATATTTATCATTTTTGCCTCAAAATACAGTTTCAAATCCACTCACTTTTAAGTTCTTGTTCAGACACACTTTCAAAATAGCGAATTACACACTTCTTAACATTTTATCCGAAGCCCATAGCCTTTTTCTCCGATTCCCAATGTTTTTTCAAAAACTCTACGCTGAAAATTTCTCCAAACTACTAAGTTTTTAAAATTGTAGCGCACTGCAGATAAAATTACAGTGCGCTGAAAATGTGACGACAGTGCGCTGGAAATTTGAAAACTTAGTAGTTTTTTCTAAAAGACTCTTCGCCGAAAATAAATTAATGTAAAAGAACTGCCCTAAAACGAAACACTATTTCACATTTTACAGAGCTTTCAGAAAATGCGCGTAGAATCCCCATTCTCCGAGAAAAGTTCGGCGCGCCTCATTTTGACGCGTGCCAGAGGGCTTGGGATTTTAACATTTGGTAAAATCAAAAAGATAGTATTTAGGGCGAAAAAATGAGCAAATAGAAATAAAATAGGTTGGAATCGCTTTTGTTTTGTTAGAAAATAAATTTGTTAAAAAGTATATATAAAAAATTTTGTTATGAGGATGTCTGTGGGTGTATTCACAGACTCCTCCGTCGCTATCGCGCAAAAAACACTTACATAA
Source organism: Bacteroidaceae bacterium (assembly GCA_017621515.1). Classification (GTDB taxonomy): domain Bacteria; phylum Bacteroidota; class Bacteroidia; order Bacteroidales; family Bacteroidaceae; genus RGIG8745. The sequence goes on along the minus strand of JAGASY010000089.1, from coordinate 36,886 downwards.
CACAAAAGGAGTCTGTTGAGAACACCTACTAATATCCTTGCTTACCCTATGAAGAGTTGTTGAATACCCACCACAAGAAACGAAAGACCTAAACATTCTACATTAATTATAACAAAATTCTAAACTGTTCTTAAAAACATCCTTTAATATTGTCTGGGCAAGCATAAATTCTTACCTTTGCACCCGCTCATCGGAGGCTGGTAGTCGTAACTATCCACGGCCGGATAAGATGTCGGGTGCGCCCGGTTTCTTATCCGGCCTTTTTTGTTGGAACAAATAATAAATAGATTGATATGAAAGATTTACATCGTGACAGTATTAACTTTGGCGAGACGAAGATTTCAAAGTTGTTTTTCAGGCTCTTTTTCCCGACATTGACGGGACTTCTTTTTAATGCTCTTCTTAATGTGGCAGACGGTATTTTTGTGGGGCATGGTGTAGGCAGCGATGCTTTGGCTGCCATCAACATTATCGCTCCGCTGTTCATGGTCACGACGGGTATCGGACTTATGTTCGGCATCGGGGCATCCGTTGTGGCAAGTGTCCACCTGTCGAAAGGCAATACCAAGGCTGCCAACATTAATTTCACTCAAGCCATGTTGGTCTCTTCATTGCTGATGCTTGCCATTCTCCTTTTCGGCTTCTGTGCTCCGCGCACTGTTGCCGTGTGGCTGGGAAGCAGTGAGCGTTTGTTGCCGTATGCCACGGATTATCTTGTGCATCTCCTTCCGGGTTGTCTGTTCATCCTTTTCCAGAGCATAGGCATGTTGCTTATCAGACTTGACGGTTCGCCACGATATGCAATGTTTTGTAATGTGATTCCGGCGGTCATCAATATACTGCTGGACTATATCTTTGTCTTTCCGGCGGACATGGGGGTAGGGGGTGCCGCTCTTGCCACCACTCTGAGTGCGACGGTTGGAGGTTCGATGGTGATAATCTATTTTCTCCGATATTCTTCCACGCTGAAGTTCTATCGTCTGAAACTTTCTCCCACCAGTTTTCATCTGACAGTCAGAAATGTCGGATATATGCTTAAAATAGGCTTCTCGGCTTTTGTGGCAGAGATAGCGATGTCTGTCATGATGTTTACGGGCAATTACATCTTCCTGCGTAATCTTGGAGAAGATGGGGTGGCTGCTTATAGTGTGGCTTGCTATTTGTTCCCACTGGTCTTTATGCTCAATACGGCGGTGGCTCAATCGGCACAGCCCATAATAAGTTTTAATTACGGAGCCGGAAATATGGCTCGGGTTCGTAGTGCACGACGTACAAGCCTCTGGGTTGCCGCGGCATGTGGTATGGCGGCGATGCTGTTCCTGGTGGTTTTCATACATCCGGTTGTCGCTCTGTTCCTTGATTCCGGCACGGCGGCATATAAGATAGCAGTAGCCGGAATCCCCGTATATGCTACCAGTTCTGTGTTCTTCGCTCTGAATATAGTGTTTATTGGGTATTATCAGAGTGTGGAGGAGTCGGTTCGGGCGACAGTATATACCCTCATGCGTGGCATTGTGCTGCTGGTTCCGGCATTCTTCATTTTGCCGGTGTTGATGGGGAATATCGGAATATGGCTGGCTATCCCTTGTGCCGAATTGTTGACACTTGTATTGATTGTGGCAGGACATTGGATGTCAAAGAAAAAATGAGAAATTCGTCCTTTTTTTGTATTCTGATTACATAAAAACAAAGTGGTGATTGATTTTTGTCAATAAAATAAATAAAAATGATGTTTTTTATGGACAAACACTTGACAGGTATGATAAAATGCCTACCTTTGCAACGTGTTTTTCATAGTATTAGATTTAAGGTTAACAAAGGTTGGGGTAAGGCGTTACCCCTTTTTTTATGCCTTTTTGTGAACACAGGCTTACGAATGAAAGAATATTATGAAAAAACACTTGATTGACAAAGAAGAAATTGTTTGCTATGGATAAAATCAATTTACAAATGAGATATGCGGTACTTTTATTTTTGTTTCTGGCAAATATGCAATTGTCTGTGATGGCGCAACAGAAAACGGATTCTCTTATACTGCATTTCTGGGATTCGCTTTATGTAAGTGAGTTAGTGGCGCAGGACAAGGAAACGGAACTGATTTCTTTTGTGATAGACGAAATGCCGGCATTCATGGAACTGCTGCAAGGATGTTCCTCTACTTCTCTTGTGGCAGAGGCTTATTCTTCTGTCATGGCAAAAGCGGAAGATGCGGGTGCAGAGTCGTTGTGGTACTGTATGCGGGACATGGCGGAAGATTATTTTCATGGTTCTAACTCGTCTTTCCGAAATGACGAAATTTATATTCCGATATTGGAGAGACTGGTGGCGAGCCGTTACATGAGTGAAAGCGACAGTACGCGATATGGTTTTCAGCTGAAAATGATGAAGAAGAACCGTATCGGTGATTTTGCCACAGATATTGACGTGCGGATATATCGGATGGGGCATTCGGAACACTTGGATGGGCAAAGAGTGGAAGTCGGGCAGAAGGTGAAGTTGAGCGAAGTATGCGGAGATTCTGCTTTTGTGCTTTTTTATGACCCCGCCTGTGACCATTGTCTGCATCAGATAGAGGCATTCAGGAATGATGAGCACATCATCAGTTTGTGCAAAGAGGGTAGCCTCCGTATGATTTTCATTAATGTAGAGCCAAAGAGCAAACATCGGGGCGATGGCAAGAAATGTTTGGAACGGATACCGGAAGGCTGGATATTTGCAAAGGACTATAAACGTGAGGTGGTTAAAAACCAAGCTTATTACCTGCCTTTTGTCCCTCAACTTTATGTTTTGGGGAAGAATATGAAAGTAGTAGGGAAGGGGTTGTGATTTGTTATAGCCATGCGGATATCTTTGACAGGCTAAGCAAGCATGAGGAGTCTGCTGAATACATCCGCATAACTATAACAAATAACTTAAAACAGTTCCTTACATTTTAGATGAAGCCGGAACTCCGCCTATCATTACTTCTGCCAGACCAAACTGTTCGCTGTCGGGGAAGAATGATATGCGTACTCCGCTTACTTGGTGTTCAGCGCATTGGAAGTGCTGCTTTTTGCCCTTCTGTGTGCTTTCGACTACTGTATGCCAGTCGGAACCATTAGTTGTTACCTCTATAATATAATGTGCGTATTTATCGTTTGGCAGTTCCACACGAATGCTGTTGATGTTGTAAGCTGCTTCAAGGTCAAGCCGCCACCAAGGCTTGCTGTCGTCAGTAGCAGGAAGCCAGTTTGTTGAAGGGTCACTATCGTTGGCATTCTGATTGCCTGCACCTTCTTGCCATGAACTTACCCACGACGGACGATTCTTGGCAAGAAGCAAATCGGTCGATGAAATCTTCAATAATCCGCTTGCATAGCGGTGGTAAGGACGGTTGGCGACTGCAATGTTTTTTCCTTCTCGCCATACAGGAGTTCCCTTTGTGGTTAGTGTGATAAATGCGTCCTCAAGCCCCGGAGAACTTGCCTTGACAACGGTCTTCCCGCCATAATAGCTGCGGAATGCTATAGCAGCAAGCCCGTCGGCAATGCGAATGTCGGACTCTTCACTGTTCGATGCCGGCATAAAACGGATTGAACGTCCGGTCGGAAATTCGCCCGGTCCTGAAACAATTTCTAGCATAACTGGTACACTGTTACTTATATGATGACCTTCTTTATCAAGGACTGTGATGAGAAGCTGTGTGTCATCTGTACCGTTGGTTGAAAGCAGAGTGGTCTTTTCTGAACTTAATGAGAGTTTGGCTGGAATACCTTCGGTAGCCCACTGAGGTTCCTTAGGATTTGGATTTTCGTTATTATAAGCTTCCTTATACCAATAGTATTCACGCTTTGGAATACGGAAGTAATCTATTATGCCCATTGTACCAAGGCGACGTCCTCCAATTGTGCCGTGGTCGAAGCCGCACCATATCACATGTCCGGAACGCCATGCAGGCGGATTCCACGGGTCGCCATCGCCTTCATAACTTTTTTCTTCAAGATTTCGGAAACCGGATTCGAAACGTCCCGGACGATCCACATCGTAACTGCCGTATTCTGAGACAAGAACCGGTACACCCGGATAGTCAAAGTCGACTCCGTCGCCGTTATAGAAAGCAATTGCCCCTTTTCCGAGTTTGTCGAGACCTTTACGCTGACAACCGCCTATGGCAACTTGTCGTGTCGGATCCCAAGCGCGGGCACTGTCGGTACACTGGTTGAGCAGTGCTTTCATGCGCTCGTCAGTGCAATTATCTGTAAAGAAAGCTTCGTTGCACAGGCTCCATGCAGCGATGGAAGCGGAGTTGCGATGAATCGTAATCATCTCTTTAAGCTGGCTGAGAACGCTGCGGTCAAAGTTATCTTGAAAAGCTGGATTGACCGGGTAGCAGCTCGGAGGCGGACAACCGAAGTCTGTACGGTCGCCGGCACTACCGCCCATGCCCCAGAAAGCATTTTCCATAAAAAGGATGATGCCCAATTCGTCGCAAGCTTGCGCAAATGCAGGGTCATGTGGATAATGCGAACCACGAATACAATTGAATCCGGCATCTTTAATCATCTTCACGTCGCGTCGGGCAGCGGCATTGGTTACGGCATCGCCCCATCCTGCTTGATCCTGATGCACATTGGCACCACGCAAGAAATATTTTTTGCCGTTGAGGAAAAAGCCGTTTTCTGCTGTCCATTTGAAATCACGGATACCGAATGACGTTTCATAACGGTCGAGTTGCTTACCGTGGCGCGAGACGGTGGTCACAGCTTTGTACAGCGATGGGTGTTCTGGTGCCCAAAGTTCGGGTGACTTGACCATAGGCAAGTTCTGACTGACGGTTACCACTTTTCCCGGCATGATATGGCTGCTTGTTTTTACAGATGATAGTTTCTTGCCTTTCGGACTTAGAATTGCTGTTGTTATCTCCAAATCTGCGGCTTCATCGGATGTGTTGATTATATCCGAAAGAACATTTATCCGTGCCGATTCTGTTGTTACATCTGATGTTCTTACAAAAGTGCCGTTGACATCTACGTGGATTGGGTCTGTTACATTGAGATACACATCGCGATAGATTCCCCCGCTGAACTGGTGGTCACCGGTACGCGGAGCCACATCCGGCTTGTGAATATTGTTGACACGTACAGCAATCAAGTTTCTTCCGGCATGGATATACGGAGTGATATCGAAATCGAATCCTGTGTAACCACCTACATGCTTACCTACATAACTGCCGTTGACATAAACTTCGGTCTCGAGGAAAGCACCTTCAAACTGAAGGTTGATGTTCTTACCTATCCAAGAAGGCTTTATGTCAAGATTCTTACGGTACCATCCATAGCCTTGATAGACTTCCTCTCCCATAAAATAAGGAATTGAGAATGAATGCGGCAGGTTCGTGCGTTGCCACTTAGTATCATCAAATCCTACAGTTTCTGCATCCGCAGGATTTCCAAAGGTGAAAGTCCATTCACGGTTGATGTTCTCGCGACTACGCAAAGCACCGTGAGCAACCATGAAGTATGGCAGAATAATAAGGAATAATAGATATTTAAATTTCATGATTCTTTGATTTATAATTTTATCAGATAATTTTCTGCGGAAGCCGTATTTGCACCTGTGGCGAGAAATATGCTTAAAAATACAAAAAGGTATTTTTCATGATATATGGGCAAAAGTGATGAGGATAATAAGAATAAAACTGTTGATTTTAGGACAATAAAAAAGCCGGGATACAAGAGCCGAAGTTTTTCAAATCAGCATCATGTATCCCGGCTTTTTATTTATTTAGTCAGATGTCGGTCAATCAAAACTTAATAATCTTGTCTGTGATAACCTTACCGTTGTCAAGTACGCGCTTGCGGATGTTGACACCGTTCTGAGGAGTTGCAATCTGCACACCGCCAAGAGTGAAGTACTGAGTCTTAACGACTGTAGCTACACCGTTCTCTACATCAACAATACCTACGGCAGTTTCTTCGTTGAGTTCAGTGTCGTCAAGTACGAATATGTAGTTAGGAGTGTCAGTTACATTAATCTTGTCGTATGGATTCTTCCATGAGAAGCTGTTGTTCCAGTACATACCATCGCTGCGACGTACACAGAATGCTTCGTCATCCTTCTCCTTTGTGTAGAATGTGAATACGTGTGTACCGTCATTCTCGCCTGCCATTACATAACCGTCAAGAGTTACATAGCCGTTCCAAGTCTTCAACTCTGTACCATCCTCAGTTGCTGTGAAATCAAATGTCCAGTTATATTCCGCAACACCGTTATCTACTTTTACTATATCAGCGAGAGTGAAGAATCCTGCATAATAGTGAGGGTCAGCAAGGTTTTTCTGTGTGAAGTGCTTGTCTGTACCGTCAAGACGCATACCGTGTTTGCCGGCAATAACTTTCTCGTATGGGTTGCGTGCTGCATCGAATGCGTCCGCAGCCTTCATAAGCTCATTTGTGAGCTTATCTACAACCACCTGTGTGTTTTCTGGGTCTGTGATGTTTTCAACCACATTAACGGCTCTTGTGCGTACTTCCATGAGTACATCGTAAGCCTCCTGTGAATATTGACCACCGTCATAGCCGACATTATCTCCGTGAGCAGCGATGATGCTGTCTGCATAAACGATTGCTGCATTGAGTGCTGTCGGGTCACCTGCACTGTATGGATCATAGAAGTCCCAACCTGATGCCTGTGCAATATCTACAGTAAATACAGAATCTGCACTTGCGCATGAACATACAGTCAGCTTCGTAACCTGAGTGCCTGCGCTTGAATTGCGTCCTGTTGTGTAGCTGTCAAGTTCGAATGTGAGTTTGTCGCCTTCACTCATGTTGACAAAGAAGTTCATATCTATAGGAGCCTTTCCGCTCTGTCCGTCATTTGCTACACTTCCGAATTCCTTGGCGAAAATGAATTCGCTGCTCGGACAACTTGTCTCATCGGCTTTCATGAAACGGTTGCGGATGTAAAGTGGGTTCTCAACCTTAGTGTTTGGATTTGGACGATAGCAAGAGAAGTCAACCTTATAGACACCGTCTTTAGGAGCAGTGAACATGATTGTAGGGCTTACTTCATTCATAGGGTGCAGGTTGCCGTCGTCTGAAATGTAGAGCCATTCCCTGTTGCCTCTATACCATGCTGCAATTTCTTGGCTACCAAACATGCTTCCTGTGTTATGGTTTGCAAATGGTTCATAAGTGCCGGTTGCAACAGTGTAAGCTTGGAAGCCCCACGGAGTATTCTCGTTGTTTGCCATGACTTCCGGATCATAAACCACTACGTTGTCGATGGTATTGAAACGGAAGAGACTGTAGTTGCCCTCTGCATTGAAATCGGTAGTAATCTTAGAGTTGAGCAACTGCTGCCATGCTTCTTCCAGTTTGTCTTGATAGAGCTGACAAGTCATGCTGTGTATCTGACCATTATCGTTTGCCTTACCGATTTCTTCGCATACATCATCGAACAATTTCTTTGCTACAGGGCTGTACTGTCCGTATTCGTCGCCAAGAACAAAGTCCCATGCAAGTTCAATATACTTATCCATCTGTTCCAAAAGAGCATCGATATCAGCACCTGAATAAGGATCTGCAAAATGTTCTGAAGCCTTTGCCTCTTCTTCTGTCACCTTTGTTACATCAAGCTGACGCCAGAATGTACGGCTCCAGTAGCCACGTGCCCAGCTCTCGTCAAGCTGCATTGGGTCTGTGTTCACCTCGAATGAAATGATGTCGCCGGCTTTTCCCTGAAAAGCCATGTTGAAAGAAGTTGGCTGCTGAGCAATAAACTTCTGTGCAGCGCCACCTGCCAAATTACCTGTTTCCGGGTTATAGTTGTCCAAGATTGCGCCCGGCTGACCGTAGTTGAATCTCATGCCCATTGTAAGCTTTGAGTCAACATTGTTCTGATTCTCACTTGACTTATAGCGATAACGAGGAACAATGTCAAGCGTCTTAATCCATGCGTCTCCATCTTCACGGATAACTGTGGCATCAACCTGATAGAATCCGTCTTCAGGAACCACAAATGAAATGACAGATGTGAACTTGTTGTTTCCCATCACCTCATAGCCAAAACCTTCACGAGGATCTTGTGCCACATAGATGAATTTCTCCACACTATTTGTACGTGGAGTATCGAATGTGTAGTCACACCATGCCCATCGGCGGTTGCTTGCCCATGTGTTCTCGCCGTTAGGAGTCACACCGTCTATTTCTGTGATGCGTTCACCTCCTACTCGTTCCGGCTGATAGATGTCGAGATAGTTACACATACTCTCGTCTGTATATATAGCCAAATTGCTGTATATACCTGTCTGGTAGCTGTATTTTTCAAACATCCAGCGTTCACCGCCACCGTTTTGAAAAGTCTCGGATGTCATATCCGTAAGCTTCCAGCTCTGTGCAGATGCTGTAAGTGAACAGCACAGTGCACTCATTAAAAAGATAGAATGCTTCATAATAAAACAGTTTTTAATTAGATAAAACAAATTGTGTCGTTTTAATCATAAATACGAACCTGTTTATCGAAACACTTAATGTCAACTTAATTTTTTATTTAAAATATTTGTTAAGAATGATTTTTCTTGGACTATGGAACTATACATTCGGTGTTTTAACGACCGGAGCCCCCTGTATAGTTATCATGCTTTTATTAGATATGAAATTGACGACAGACATGTTCGTCCTTGGCAAGCTGTGTCTGCAATTGTTCGATGCTTTCAAATTTCTGTTCCTTGCGGATGAAAGCGATGAAGTCGATGTGAAGACGCTCAAAATAGATGTCGCCGGAAAAATCAAGCAGATGAACTTCTATGGTACGGTCATTGCCGTTTGCGAAAGTAGGGCGGCATCCGATGTTCATCATACCGAGAAACGACCGATGGAGACATGCTTCTTCTTCTGTCCGGTTTCCGTCCGGTTTCACAGTGGCACGTACTACATACACTCCGTTTCCGGGAATAAGTTTCTCGCTTGAAGGAATCTGTATATTGGCTGTAGGGTATCCAATCTTTCGTCCTACATGAAAGCCTCCGACAACAGTTCCTTCTATAAAGAAATCATATCCAAGAAGTTTGTTAGCAGCTTCAATTTTTCCGTCCAGCAGAAGTTGGCGAATCTGCGATGAACTGATTGCTGGCAGATTCGGGTTTGTCAGCTTTTCCGCTTTCAGAACCTCAATGCCAGCTTCGCGTCCGTATCTTACATAATCTTCAAAGCCTTCATTGCAGTTGTGCCCGAAATGATGGTCATGCCCGATGACAAGAACCTTGACATTGAGTTGGGCTCGCAGTACATCGAATATAAAATCTCTTGCTGTCATGAGAGCCAGTTCAGGAGTGAAGTCAAGCACAGCTGTCATGTCCGCTTCCGTAGCCGCCAAAAGAGATTCTTTCTCTTCTTCTGTCGTAATCAGTTGGGGGCGGAAACCTGTTTTTACCACGGTCAGCGGATGGTTGGAGAAGGTGACAAGAACAGAGGCCAGTTTCCTGCGGTGTGCTTCGTCTGCCACTTTGCCGATTAGAAAGCGGTGTCCGCAGTGCACTCCGTCGAAAAAGCCGATAGTCGCCACGCAAGCCTTGAGTTCTGTATTTCTACCTATTGTCTTCATCCGGATTACTTTTACATGATAAACAAGAATACGGATGCAAAGTTACGGATTTTATCCGAAAAAAAGATAACATACGAATATTGCGGCGGCAATTCCTGCGAAATCGGCAATCAGTCCGCAAGTGACGGCATGACGGGTGTGCTTTATGCCCACACTGCCGAAATAGACTGCAAGTATATAGAAGGTGGTGTCTGTGGAACCTTGGAACAAACTGCTGAGACGTCCTGCGAAACTGTCTGCACCGTATGTGCGCATTGTGTCAACCATCAGTCCGCGCGCACCGCTGCCGCTCAGAGGTTTCATGATGGCTGTGGGCAAGGCCGCCACGAAATCGGTGTCGCCACCGAAGAATGCCACCACCGACTTGATGCCGTCTGTCAGCAAATCCATGCCACCGGAAGCGCGGAATATGCCTATTGCCACGAGTATGGCGACAAGATATGGAATGATACGCACGGCAGTGGTAAACCCGCCTTTGGCTCCTTCCACGAAGGTTTCATACACATTGATCTTTTTCACCACACCTGCCATGATGAACATCAGGATGATGCCGAACAGGATAATGTTGGCTGAGAGGGTGCTTACCGTGTCCATCGTCTCCTTGTCCATGCGGCTGAATGCCCATACAATCAAAGAAACTACCGTGCACAGACCGGCGAGAGTCAGCAACAACACCGGTTGCAGAAGGTTTATTCTCTGATAAATACTTACCGCAATGATACCTGCAAGAGTGGAGAAGAAGGTGGCTATCAGCAGTGGTATGAAGACATCTGTCGGCTGCGCTGCTCCCATCTGTGCGCGATAGACCATGATGCTCACCGGGATTAGAGTGAGTCCCGAAGTGTTGAGCACAAGGAACATAATCATCGGATTGGATGCCGTGTCTTTATGAGGATTCAGTGACTGCAATCCTTCCATTGCCTTCAGTCCGAGCGGAGTGGCGGCATTGTCGAGATTCAACATGTTTGCGGCAATGTTCATGAATATGGAACCTGTCACCGGATGTCCTTTGGGAATGTCCGGAAAGAGCCGTGTGAATAGGGGGGCAAGCCAACGTGACATCACATTGACAATGCCGCCTTTCTCTCCTATATTCATGATGCCCATCCACAAAGAAAGCACTCCCGTCAGTCCGAGGCTGATTTCAAATGCCGTTTTGGAACTGTCGAAAGTGGAGTTTATCATTTCCTGAAAAACGTCTGTGTTGCCATATACACATGCTTGGAACACGGCGCAGACAGCCGCAAGGCAGAAGAAACCAATCCAGATGTAATTCAATACCATAATATAATATTATAAAGAATTTAAGAGTCAGATTGAGGTGATTATAAAAGTGCATTCGACAAACTTCTTCTTGATTTTTGTGAATACATCCACCTAAACCAAGAAGAGGAGTCTGTCGAATACACCCATAAGAGTCTTTAAGAAGTCCATGAAAGACACCTACTTAGACTATTCTTTCACATACTTGAGCACTTTCGCCTCCATCTTCTTGTAAGAGCCCGCGTCACTCTTTGTGTCAAGCACCTTTTGTGCCTCTTTCACCATTTTGTTGCGCTGTTCTATCTCTTCATTGCTGAGCCATGTAGGAGGAATACGTTTTGCCTTTTCAATGGCGATGCTTAGGTTCGACCATGCTTCCAGACGCTCTCGCTCCGCCTTTGTGATGTGCATCACGGAACCGTGGCGAGGGGTGAAAGTGCCGAATGTCTTTGTGTCGCGGACATACGTGAAGTTTTTCAAGTCCGTTGATTTGCAGAACTGGTAGTGTCCCTCTGCATAGCAGTCGTACATCAATACATATTCGTCGCTGTCGATGAGCGGGAACACGCTTGAACCTTCCACCGGATATTGCCCCGGCTTTTGCAGATGTTTATATTCCACAGTATAAGGTCCGGTAAGCGATTTGCTTGTGGCTCTCATCACACCCTGACGAGTGCGGAAATTGCCATTCTTGTTCATCACGCTTCTGCCCTCGTCCTTGAAGAACAATACATACTCTCCGTTCTTCTTGTCATACACAATGTCGCCATCGATGCTTGCCGTACCGAAGTCGAGCAGAAGTTTCGGCTCTGTGATGTCCGTAAAGTCTTCATTGGCATACGAATAGAACAGCTTGAAATAAGGCTGATTGAAGTTAGGGTCGTCTGTCGGATATTCCCAGTCGTGACGGCCTATACTGTAGTAAATCATGTATTTCTTTTCTGTCGGGTCCCATATTGTCTGTGGTGCCCATACGGCATGAAGATTCTTTCTGTCAAATCCTTTCAAGTTCGGGAAGCGTGTCGGGAAATCAATGGCAGTGTGTTGCCAATGGATGAGGTCAGTCGATTTCATCAGAATCAAACCGTCATTGCTCTGCCATCCCTCATCGCTTCGCATGTCTGTCAGCACCATATAGAATGTCTTGCCGTCTTCACTGCGCATGATGTGCGGGTCGCGTATGCTCTTCTTCAATGCTATCGTGTCAGAAGCCACTACCGGACGTCCTTCATTGAGAGAGCGGTAGTCGTAGCCGTCATCGCTCAGTGCATAGCGTATCTGTTCTCCGTATGGGCTGTTGTTCGAGAAGAAAGCAAAGAGATAGCTTGAATAAGGAGATTTCTGTGCTTGTACATTGTGGGGAGCTGCACATAAGAGTGCCACAGTTGCCGCTCCGATAAGTTTTTTTATCTTCATGATTAGAAATAATTAATTAACGTTTTGGCTGCAAATGTACAGAAAAAGGAGCATTATTTCTATGTTTTGTTTGAAAATATGTGGCTTATTTAAGTTTTGAGTGGTTTTAATGTAGTTTTCTAAGTGGGTGTAATTTAACAATCTTCCTTACCGTTAAATACATTCACACAAACAATGAAAGAAGCTCACAAAAACCGACTTTTCCAATTTGACAAAATGATATTTTCGCCCAAAATGAAGATTTAACACTTGGAGCGATTTTTTGCCAAGGGCAAAAAGATGAAATTCTGGGCTTAGAGGTAACTGGTTGACAATCAGTGAAATACAAAAGTTTTCAAAATGCTCAAAAAAAACGTGCCTGACGCAATTTTTCGACAATTTTGAATATTCTGATAATTCGCTGATTATTAATACATTATAAGTAAACCCTCCATTTTCATCCCCAAATACCACTTCAAATCCACTCACTTTTAAGCGATTCTTCAGACACTCTCCTGAAGCAGAAATTTATACACTTCTTAACATTTTGACCGAAGCAAACTGCTTTTTTCTCCACTTCCTAATGTGTTTTTATTTTCAGCGCGTTGTCGTTAAATTTTCAGCGCACTGTGACAAAATTTCTACTGCGCTGTAAATAAAATTGCAGTGCGCTGTGAAGAAAAAAACTGTGCGCTGAAAATTTGAAAACTCAGTAGTTTTTTTGAAAAAACTCTTCGCCGAGGATAAACAAATGTAAAAGAATGGATCCAAAATGAAACACTATTTCACAATTCACAGAAGCTTTACAAAATGCGCGTAGAATCCCCACTCTTCGAGAAAAGTTCGACGCGTCTCATTTTGGAGCGTTCCAGAGGGCTCGGAATTTTAACATTTGGCAAAATCAAGAAGATAGTGTTATGGTATAAAATTAACAAAAAAGTAAGCAGAATGATAGGATTGCTTTCTTTTTGTCAGAAAATAATTGTGTTAAAAAATATATATAAAAAATTTTGTTATGGGGACTTCTTAGGAGCAAATTAGTGGGTGTATTCAACTGATTTTAAGCAGTCGAATACACCCGCCAAGAAATTCTGAAAAATTCAGACAATCTATAAACGAGAAAAACGGATATATGCCCTGTCATCAAAAGAACATTGAGCCGGCATAAGTCCCTTTGTCGATTTGAAACGAGAAATCATCATGGGGTCAGTTTTCAAGATTTCAGCAAGATATGCTTCTGACTCCGCAAGAGACGGAAGAAGTTTGGGATAGCCATCGGAAGCCAGTACAAGTTCCGACACACCATGTGCAGGTATCAACTTGCAAAAAGGCAGAGGCGAACCTATACCGTCGAACACACCGTATGCGTAATCTTCTTCGACCGATGCGTTCTGCAAACGGCACTGCTTGCGCAAAAGCGGAAGGATATACTCCCGACCGTAATCCACAGACAAAGAAGAGGAGGCATCCGATGCTTCTGCCACAAGCTTGTGGTAGAGTGAACGGACTTCCGCAAGCACCTCATCTATGCGTTTCGGGTTCGTATATGCCATTCCGTCCAACAGACACTGACAATCGCCTATCATCCAGACTTCCTGACGATTGTGGCTGTAGATGACAGCGCTTGCGGTAATTCTGTTCTCCGGACACCGCTCCACCATCGGCAGCACACCAAGCAGCAAATAGCAATTGTGTATCGTATCCGAAATAATATCCACGGCAGAAGCCATATCGGCATCGGCTGGCACCCATTGCCTCAGTGCCGAAGCAACCATGTCGGCAGCAATACGTCCCGTCGTTTTTTGAGTATATCTTTCTGTACCTTTGCTTGTTGAACCGTCAATCACGGCAATGAAATTTTCCGTCACCACAATTTCATCTTCACAAAGCTGCGGATTATTCTTCTTGCCTTGCAAGAACTGTTCTATTATCTGCATAGTTCGTTTTCTTGTTCAAACAATACTTGCCCTCCCCGTGCAACCAAGATGTCAGAAAAGGGCTGCAATCAATTGAATAAATATAATAAGGAAGACCATTGCAATAGGATATACGGTAGCGTATGCAATGCTTGGGATATTGCTGTCAACCATAGAGTCGGCAGCGGCAAGTCCCGGAGTACTGGTCATACCTCCGGTAATTGTGCCCAAGAGGTCAAGTATAGATATTTTGAACACCAAGCGTCCTACAATCACAGCGACAAACATCGGCACAATTGTGATTGCCGCACCGATTCCGAAAAGCAACAGACCGCTGCTTTGGAATGTCGCCACAAGAGTCTTTCCTGCCGAAGTTCCGACTTCAGCCAAGAATAGCAGCAATCCCAACTGGCGCAGAAGGTGATTCGACGGTCCTGACATAGACCAGATGATAGGGCCTGTCTTACCGATGGAACTAAGCACAAGTGCCACAATCAGCACACCGCCGGTCAAACCGGGAGAGAACGAAATGTCTTCTCCAAGAGAGATATTCAGTTTTCCGAATATCACTCCGAGCACAATACCCATTGCGATAGGGAAGAAGTCGGTGTCGGACAACAATTTGGCATTGTTTCCCAACATGCGGGCAAGACTGTTCAGCCCTTCTTTCTCTCCTACGACCATGAGTTTGTCGCCGAACTTAAGTTCAAGTGCCGGCGAAGGAGACAGATCAATACCGCTTCGCCTCACCCTTGTGACTGTACACCCGAAGTTCTGGTGCAATCTCATGTCTCCCAATTGTTTTCCGACCATATTCTTATTGGTCAGCAGCAGCGACTGTATATCTTGCATGTCCGCCAACGGCAGCTCTCCTTCTTCTCGCTCACCTATCAGCACTGTCACTTGTTTCAAAGCAGCCTCGCTGCCTACCACCTGCAGCCAGTCGTTCTCATTCAGTACGGTGTCTGCCATCGGTATCAGAATCTTGCTGCCGGATTTCATACGCGATACAACAGCTCCCGTCATTCTTCCTACATTCACTTCTGCAAGCGTACAGCCGAATACTTTCGGGTTCGTCACCTTGAAGAGACAAGTGCTAAGTTCCGGATATTTTCCTCTGCGCTGCGCTTCAAGTTCGCGCGCCTCCTTCTCAAGGTCAATGCGCAACACCTTCGGCAGAAGCTTGACAAACAGTATTACACCTATCACACCAAACGGATAAGCAATACCGTAGGCAATTGATGCCAGAGGAGAACCGGTACTGTCGATTGCCACAGCAAGTCCCGGTGTACTGGTCAAAGCCCCGGCAATAAGTCCGACAATGCTTGCATTATCCACATCAAACGCACACTTCAGCCCCACAGCCGTAAGTGAAGCTGACGCGATTATCAGAATCGTAATCATAATGAGCGACTTGCCCTTGCTCTTGAACGAATCGAAGAATCCGGGTCCTGCCTGAATGCCAATTGTGAAAATGAACAAGACCAGTCCGAAGTTGCCTAATTCTTTAGGTATAGACACACCGTAGTGTCCAAAAAGCAAGGCTATGAAAATCACTGCGGAGACATCGAGAGATACTCCCTTGAATTTTATCCGTCCCAACATAAAGCCTAACGCAACGATAAGAAAAAGTGCGAAATAGGACGATTGCAAAAGATTTGTAAACATAATATGATTTAAAGTTTTAATGAATTAGCACTGCCAAACCCTCAAAAATTAACTCTTCATCTATTATATAAGACTATTCAGTTATATTTTTTGCAAATATACACATTTGCATCATACCAACAAGCAGATGAATATCATTGTCTTACAAAAATATCTGCGGTTTACCTCTTCTTCACGGAAAAACAATGTTGCGCATCACAGAATGAATATTGTACATCCAAATCATACTGTTTACAAATGGAGCTGACAATGGCAAGCCCCAAACCGGAAGAACCTTCTTTCTTGCTTCCTTGATAAAACCGTTCAAAGATGCGCTCTTTCTCCAAAGGGACAGAAGCTCCGCTATTGCAAAACCTCATTTCGTTCTTTCTCATTGTGATATGGATGTTGCCGTTCTTCACATTATGTACGTATGCGTTTTTAAGCAGATTAGTCACAAGCGTGACAGCAAGCGACTCACTTATCTCCACACTGAATACATCTTCCTCCGTAAGCGTCAGTGCGACATTCATATATTCATACACTTCCCGGTAGTCCTCCAGAAACTGTCCCAACAGGTGGTTCATATCTACCGGTTTCGTATCGACAAAGCAGCCGTTGTCTATCTTCGACAACAACAAAAGCGATTTATTCTGCTTTGTCACACGTTCAAGCGTGCGATGAATGTTCACCAGTTCCTCCATCTGAGACTTGGAAAGAGATTCATCCTCCAACAACATTTCCACCCTGTTCCGACAAACTGCCAACGGTGTCTGCAATTCATGAGAAGCGTTGCCGATAAACTGCTTCTGCTGCTCAAACAGTTCCTCGCTGCGTGCGGCAAAGCGTTCTATCGAATCGTTCAGTTTCCGGAAATCTGTAATATCCGTAGGGTTATGAAGTTCGGCATTCTTGATGCCCGGCTTATAGTTGTCAAGCCATCTTAACAGCACATACAGCGGCTTCATGCTTTTACGGAACACCCACACATTGATGACAATGATTATGAGCAGCAGCCCGGCATAAAGGCAAATGACAAGACGGAGAATTGCATCTTTCAAATCGCCTTTCTCTATACTCGGAGTAGATACCGTCAGCTCATGAAAACGTCCTTCGCCATCGCGAAAGAGAGTTATCAGAATACGCGCCGGCTCTTTTTCGCCCTTCTCCCGAATATAAATCATTGAGTCCAGATAGCGTATGTCCTCATGCCGACTTGCATATTCCTCTGTGACTTCTGTCAGAAAATACTGGTTGTTCGATCCGTTGTCCTTGGACGGCAGCTGTTCACCGGCAAGTGAGCGTATGATAATCACTTCCGAATAATCTTCCAGACTATCATCCACTTCATCGTTTATTTCATCTATCATTGCCACATAGAACACAACCGCCCATCCCGTAAGAACCAATATGATTCCTACTGAGAGTCTGACAAGTACACGGCAGAACAAACTCATAATGTTTCTTTTTTATTTTATTCAGCACTCATTTTATACCCAAACCCATATACCGCCTTAATTTCCGCAGTTGCACCCGCGTCCTTCAGCTTCTTACGCAGATTCTTGATTTGCGCATATATGAAATCGAAATTATCCACTTGGTCGATATGGTCTCCCCATACGGATTCAGCCAAAGTACTTTTGTCAATCATCCTGTTCGGACGGTTCATGAAAAAGTGCAATATATCATATTCCTTACGCTTCAGCTCAACAGGTTTCCCATCGACAAGCACCTGAAATGTGTCTGGAACTATGCAGATATTGCCCAGTTTTATGCTTGAGTCTCCGTCACGATGTTTCCGGCGAAGCACACTCCTGATGCGGGCAGTCAACTCTGCAATATGAAACGGCTTCGGCAGATAGTCGTCGGCACCCAGTTCCACCCCGAGCACTTTATCCTCCAAAGAATCTTTCGCCGAGATAATGATGACATTCTCCCGTTTGCGCATTTCCTTCAGCCTTTCAAGAAGTTTCAATCCATTACCGTCAGGAAGCATAATATCGAGCAGTACACAGTCGTAATCGTAGATTTCAATCTTACTCAATGCGACCTCATAGCAATCTGCTTCCTCCGTCACATAGCGTTCTTTTCTCAAGGTGCGCTGAATCAGCTCTCTCAAAGAAGGCTCATCTTCCACAATCAATATTTTCATGGCTCAATCTTCGTTCTGAATCATTCTACGATGCAAAGAAACGGTTTATTTCTGAAATCAAGTAGGAATATTTTCATTATTCCGCTGAGAAATCACATGCAAGCACCAGAATTATCGAAAAAAAATAATTTTTTTGCCGCATTTTTTCTGAAATTTCAGATTCTGTTCAGTTTCCTGCTTCATTTTTGTATTGTAATTAAAAACACAGAGAACAAAAAGTATTTACAAACCGTTTTAATAAGAAAAAAGATTATGAAGAAGTTGTTAGTTTTATTCGTATGTTTGTTCACTATGCAAGCAGCGAAAGTTTGGGCAGATGATGACAGACCTGTGAAAGTAGAACAAATGCCTCAGCAGGCTCAGCAGTTTATCAAGAAGCATTTTCCGAAAAGCTCTGTGGCATTGGCAAAGATGGAAGTTGACTTGTTCAGCAAGAGTTATGAAGTCCTTTTCACCAACGGCGACAAGCTGGAGTTTGACAGCAAAGGGGCATGGACGGAAGTAAACTGCAAATACAGTGCAGTACCGGCAGAAATAATCCCGGCGGCTATCAAGACTCATGTCAAAAAACATTATCCGGACACCAAAATCATCAAAATAGAAAAGGACTCAAGAGACTATGAAGTGGAATTGTCCAACAAGTGGGAAATTAAGTTCGACAAGAAATTCAATGTAATAGACATAGACCGATAATCCAAGCAGGAAAGATGAAACAGATACTATATTTATCACTGATAGCCCTCTGTAGCATATTCACATTAGGCAGCTGCGATGATGACGACGATACAGTCAATGTGCCGGAAGCCGTACAGGCTGCATTCAAGACCAGATTTCCGGATGCAGAAAGGGCGGAATGGGAGATAAAAGTCGGATTCTATGTAGCAGAGTTTCATGCACAAGGTACAGAAATCGAAGCATGGTTTGACAAAGATGCTCAATGGTGTATGACCGACACCGATTTCGGCAGAAACATATCATCGATACCCGCAGCCGTACAGTCGGCACTGGCAGAGAGCGAATACAGCACATGGAATATTGATGACATAAACAAATATGAACGCAAAGACATGACGTTCTATGTCATTGAGGTTGAAACCAAAGGGCAAAAAGAACACCACCTATTCTATGGAGAAACAGGAAATCTTATCAAAGATATGGTGGAAAACGGGAATGACAATATTTATCCGTTCACTCCTGTTCCTTAATTGAATGACGCATTTAGGTGGTTGTTTTCACAGACTCCCCCGTTGCTACCGCGCTACTTTCCCTGACATTGGGGGAGGTGGCGCGGTAGTCTGTGAAAACAACCACTTAAACTACACCAAGTACAACTATAAAAACAAACAGCTTCTGATTTTTGGATAAAAATTGTACAGCACTTATCTTTGAGAAGGCAAAGACAATACTGTTTGTTTTTTCCATTAAAAACACGTAAAGAATCTCTGAGAACAAAAAAAGAGTATGTACATGTCTCACTGTGTTAAATTATAAAAAATAGATGTAAGCAGAGAGAATATTTTTTCAATCTGGTTGTATAAACCAATAAACAGACAATCATTGCAGAATGGACACAAAGGAAAGCCGGATGATAGCCGCTGCGGCAAGAGGCAACAGAAACGGACACCATGCCATATTGGAACTGTATGGCAAACAGGTGTTCGAGCAGATTGCCCGTCTGGTCGATTCTCCTCTCGATGCGGAAGAACTGGCACAAGACACTTTCGTCAAGGCTTTCCAACATATAAGTTCATTCGATGAGAGCAAGGCGACATTCAGCACATGGATTTCGCGTATTGCCTACAATTGTACCATCAATCATCTTAAACGTAAAAAGCCGCTTCTTGTACCTTTCTATGACACCACAGAGCCATACACAGCCCATCCGTCCACCACAGAACCAATCAGCAACGAAGACACGGACGAAGAAAGGCGCATACAACTGCTGGAACAGTCTATCGAACATTTATTGCCTGACGAGAAAGCTCTGTTGACATTCTATTATTATGAGAACCGTTCTATGCGGGACATCGCTTACATCATGGACACAGAACCTACCATTCTTTCGTCCAGACTCTACAGAATCAGACGCAAACTATATAAATTCATAAAAACTAAGCAGAATATAAACTGAATGGAAAGAGAACATACATGTAACGAACAGGATATACGGAGCGCATTGAAACGCAAGTATGCCCGGAAAACTGAGTTTCCGAAAGACTTCGGCGAGAAAGTCATGAAACGGATGGAAGCGGAACGAAAAACGGTTCTTCGCCGCCGCATCATCCACATCGGCATGTCATCGGCAGCCGCCCTATTTGTGCTGCTTTGGATATGTGTGCCCAAGAAAAAACAAAGTGAGACGGCACAGCCGATTGTCGCACAACAGGTTGCAGAAGAGCATCAGGTGTCTTGCACCAAGCAGGACACGACGGTTGTAACAGCAACAGTGATTGTCCCCGAGGAAGAAACGAGAAAGGTGAATCGTAAGAAAAAAGTGGTCAGTCAACCTGTGGAGTCAGTCTCACCAAGACACATTGCAGAACGCAAGACCGAAAAGGAGCAGAAACCTGTTCATGTGCAGGAAGTGAGAGAAGTGAACATGGAAGAAGTGATTGCCGCACGATTTGAACTGGCAATGACGGCAAATCAAGAATTAAGGAATGAATTACAGTTAAACTATTGATAAATATGAAAAGAAGAATTTTGTTGACGCTACTATTCGGCGCAATCATCATGACGAGCCGCGCACAGGAAGACATCGCCAAGGTGACAGAACGACTGATAGATGCGTATCCCGATGCCTTGCATCGCATAGAGTACCGCTACGAACAAAAAGACAGCAATGCGGTGAGGCAGGAAGTCCGCTACGATTTCAAGTCGAAGCGTGACGCGTTATCGGCAGCAGATGCGGAATTGCTTCTGAAAACATACGAAGAAGCTTGGAAAAATGTCAATCCGGCTACGGACAAGTGCGTGAGATACGCATACAAAGACACGATTTGCAGTACGATTGTCTATAATCCCAACAAGCCGCTCAACAACGAATTGATGAACCATCTGAATGTCTCGGCATTCTGGGGTGGCAACAACGGCTATCTGCTGTTCGACGCAGGAGAATATTTTTCTGTCGTGACCAACAAGACAATGCGCAGCGAGGGTGAAGCCGCTGTAGCGGATTTCTCGCCCATCATGCAAGCCTTCAAGAAGATAAGCCGGGGACGTGGAGTGGACTCGGTGAGGGTGAGATTTACAGGCAAACGAGGTTCTTTCCTTTTTCAGCGCGGTGAGGGAAAAGGATGGACCACAGGAATGAGATACAGCATAAAAGACGGGAACAAAGCGGATTATCTTGCCCTTCAGAAAGTGTTCATGTCGTTCATGAACAGCAAAAAGGCGGTCAATCTTATCAAGTACAACCATTCTGTCATGATTAAAGATGAAGTCGGCAAACGGTTCTTGATAGCCTCGTTGAACCGACTAAAACCCGACAGAAGCGTCAACTTCATGTGCGCCACGTTTGATGATGAAATCTGCATACCGGTAAATTGGGAGTTTACAGACTTTTTCAACAACGGTGTGACTGAATACACAGATGTGAGCAGACTGGATTCCATCTACGACGCACTGTCCCAACGTCCGGGCATATCTAAAACGGAAGTGAAATACACCGGAAATTTCAACAGTGACTGCAGTGGCTTCACATGGCAGCGCGGATGGGGCAAAGGATGGACAAGAGGAGTGCGAATCGGGGTTGGACACATCGGCAAAGAAGAATCTGAACTCATCAGAAGCATCTTCCAATCGTATAAGGATATGCTCGGACGCGTGATAGTGAAACCTGACATGGTTGCCACTTACGAAGAAGGCACATGCACATTCTATGGATTTGCCACAGACAAGGAGGGCAAAGGCTATTTCATGAAAGCCACGACGGAAGGAGAGATATGTATTCCGAAAGACTGGACTACACGAAACTATTTCAAAGGCAGCGAAGAGCCGGCAACAAATAAAACCGATGACAAGACCAAGCGCCTGCTCGGGCTGAGCCGTCTGTGGGCAGGAGTCAAGCAGAACTTTGCATTCATGAACAGAGTGGATATTGACTGGGATAGTCTTTATGTAGAAATGATTCCTCGGATGGAAGCCGCAAAGAGCGATGCGGAAGCGGTCAGACTGCTTAAATACATGGCGGCACAGCTGCACGACGGGCACACATATATAATAGGAGGAAACGACAAATCTCTTCCGCTGACCACAAAACTCATTGGCGACAAGGTGTATGTGGACAAGGTGTTCAGTTCCACCCTTATCGGCAAAGGCATACGACGAGGTGTCGAAATCACAACCGTAGCCGGTCTGCCTGTCACTGATTATGCCCGTGAATATTTGATTCCATACGTGCCGTCCTCAACACCGCAATGGACAAAGTATGTCGTTTATGAAAATTTCGGACTGACGAAACGTGAGGCGGGAGAATATCTCACACTCGGAATCAAGGACGGGAAACGGAATTTTGCACTCAGCGTCAAGGTCGGCGGTGAAAAATGGGACTTGCCACGCGAAGAAGAAATTATGAAGTTCTCAAAGATAAGGAACGGAATCGGCTATCTGAAGATTTCTTCTTTCGGCTATTCAGAACTGAAGGAAATGTTCGACAGTTGCTACTCCGAATTGCTTCAGACCCGAGCACTTATCATCGACTTACGCGGCAACGGAGGAGGAAACAGCGGCAATGCGGACTATATTCTTCGACATCTGAGTGCCGACAGCATCAAAACAGCCTCTTGGAAAAGTCCGCAACACATACCGGCATTCACATCATGGGGCTACAAAGACACTTGGTATGAACAACCGTCCGGATATATGCAACCAATCGAAAACAAAACAATCTATGACAAACCGGTAGTTGTGCTCATTGACAACGGTACATTCTCTGCTGCCGAAGACTTCTGCGGAATATTTGTCAGCATGAAACGAGGTGTCCTGATTGGGCAACCTACCGGAGGAAGTACGGGCAATGGGGTACGCATTCCGCTGATACCCGGCACCACGACATGGGCAAACATCTGTTCCAAACACGACACAGCCCCCGATGGTACAGAGTTTGTCGGCAAAGGTTTCATGCCGGACATTCCGGTTGAGGAAGATTACCAGTCATATTTCATCGACAAGACAGACAAATGTGTGACCACCGCACTCCGTATGCTTTCACGCTGAAAAAATCAAAAGAAAATCCGGAAACCCGATGACAGGCATGTTGCCATGAATCTGGTTTCCGGACGGAACATTTAATCAACTAAACATTAAATTTATAATTCTGCAAGTTCGACGACTTTATCCACAGCAGCCTGCAGACCTTCTGCATTCTTGCCGCCCGCAGTGGCAAAGTGAGGTTGACCTCCACCGCCGCCCTGAATAAGTTTTGCCGCCTCACGGACAATCTTTCCGGCATTCTTGCCTTCCTTCACAAGGTCGTCACTAAACGCAACGGTAATACCCGGTTTTCCTCCGAGTGCAGAACCAATCGCAACCACAAGGTTCTCCGGGAACTGAGCGCGCAACTGGAATGCCATGTCTTTAGCACCCTGTGCATCCACCGGAGCCACAGCGGCAATCACCGTCACACCGTTCACCGTCTTGGCGTTTTCTATGAGCTTTGCCTTGAACTCGCCCACTTTCTGTGCCTTGAACTCATCAACCTGTTTTCTTAGTTCTGCATTGTCTTCAATATACTTCTTTATCGCAGCCACAAGGTCTGGAGCATTGTTGAAGAGTGCGCGAAGATCTGCAATATTATCTATGAGGACATCCATCGCCTCTTCCACCTTCTTCCCTGTGATAGCTTCGATACGGCGCACACCGGCTGCCACAGAACTTTCGCTTACGATGCGCACCATTCCCAGACGTCCGGTACTGCTTGCATGACAACCTCCGCAAAATTCCACTGATGTGCCGAACTGTACCACACGCACCTTGTCGCCGTACTTCTCTCCGAAGAGGGCTATGGCACCAAGCTTCTTTGCCTCCTCAATAGGACAGTCGCGATACTCCTTCAACGGAATGTCCTGACGTATCTTCTCGTTGACAAGATGTTCCACCTCACGAAGCTGTTCCGGAGTGACTTTCTCGAAATGAGAGAAGTCGAAACGCAAACTGTCGGCACATACATACGAGCCTTTCTGCTCTACATGAGTACCAAGCACTTCACGCAAAGCCTCATCGAGCAAGTGAGTACAAGTATGGTTCGCCTCAATGGCGCGACGTCTTTCCACATCGACACATGCCATGAACTCTGCTTCAGGGTTCTGAGGAAGTTTATCGACAAGATGTATCGGAAGATTGTTCTCTTTCTTGGTGTCAAGAATCTCAATGGTTTCGTCCTCGCTCACAAGTACACCGGTATCACCGACTTCTCCACCCATTTCCGCATAGAACGGAGTGGTGTCGAGCACAACCTCGAACAAAGTGTTTTTCTTCTGCTTCACCTCACGATACTTGAGTATGCGGCAGTTATGTTCCGTGTAGTCATAACCCACAAACGCACTTTCGCCTTCGCGAAGCACTACCCAGTCGCCAGTCTCAACAGCAGCTGCATTGCGGGCACGCTCCTTCTGCTTCTGCATCTCCACATTAAAGCCCTCTTCATCGACAGAAAGTCCGTTCTCGCGACAGATAAGTTCTGTAAGGTCGAGAGGGAATCCGAATGTGTCGAAAAGAGTGAATGCCTTGCTTCCATCAATGACCGTCTTGCCTTCAGCCTTCGTCTCCTCCATGACTCCATTGAGCAGACGGATACCGTTTTCAAGAGTACGTAGGAAAGAATCCTCCTCTTCCTTCATCACCTTCATGATAAGCTCCTTCTGTGCAGCAATCTCTGGGAAAGCGTCTCCCATTTCAGCGATGAGTACAGGCACAAGACGATAGATGAAGGCTTCTTTCTGTCCGAGGAAAGTATATCCGTAGCGCACTGCACGGCGAAGGATTCGTCTTATCACATATCCTGCTTTGGCATTGCTCGGCAGCTGACCGTCAGCAATAGAGAAGGCAATGGCACGGAGGTGGTCGGCAACAACGCGCATTGCCACATCAGTCTTCTCGCTGTCACCATACTTCAATCCCGACATGTCACCGATGACCTTGATAATCGGCTGGAACACATCTGTATCGTAATTGGAAGTCTTTCCCTGCATGGTGCGCACAAGACGCTCAAATCCCATACCGGTATCTATCACCTTGGCTGGAAGCGGTTCGAGAGAATGGTCTGCCTTACGGTTATACTGCATGAACACGAGGTTCCATATCTCTATCACCTGCGGATGGTCTTTGTTCACCATCTGTGCACCGGGAACCAGTGCTTTCTCCTCCTCACTACGCGAATCAATATGAATCTCGGAACAAGGACCGCAAGGGCCTGTATCGCCCATTTCCCAGAAATTGTCATGCTTGTTTCCATTGATGATATGGTCTTTCGGCAGATACTGTTCCCAGATAGCCGCAGCCTCATTATCACGCTCCAAGCCTTCCTCCGGTGCACCCTCGAACACGGTTGCATAGAGGTCTTTCGGATTAAGTTTGAGCACATCGACAAGATACTCCCAAGCCCACGAAATGGCTTCCTTCTTGAAATAGTCGCCGAAGCTCCAGTTGCCGAGCATCTCAAACATTGTGTGATGGTATGTGTCGTGCCCAACCTCTTCAAGGTCGTTGTGCTTTCCGCTGACACGCAGACATTTCTGTGTGTCTGTCATACGGCGGCACTTTGGTTGCACATTGCCGAGAATGATGTCCTTGAACTGGTTCATGCCGGCATTGGTGAACATCAGCGTCGGGTCATCCTTGATGACCATCGGAGCTGACGGAACAATAAGGTGTTCTTTGCTTTCAAAGAATTTCTTGAAAGACTCTCTGATTTCCTTAGCTGTCATTGTTGTATTATCTTTTTACTCTATTTTTCTTCTGTTTCATCTACAATGTACTGTCTGTAAGATATGCGAACAGACTAAAATATGGTTCGTAGGAGGTGCAAAGATAGTCATTTCCTGTGACTTCCGCTCTTTTTTTCGGGTGCATAATGTGACTTACTTCAAGATTTCCATTTAAATACTGTTCTTCCCTTTTGTTTACCAGAGGAATTTCAATGGAAAAAGACGGCATGATTGCAGCGGAAAAGTTTGCAAATAAAACTATACTCAACGCAACTTTTCATTTTGTCATTTTTGAGAAAGTCGATTTAGTGGGCGTGTTTTTATTTTTAAGCGGAGGGTGCAAAATTTAAATTCAGCAAAGACAAACTTACAAACTGAAACTTATACACCATAAAAGAGAAGAAAAAGAGCCGTATAATTATCCCAAATAGAGTTTTATACAACTCTTTTTGAATTGTCAGTTATAATCTGTAACTTTCCAGAGTGGTCATTTCTATTTTGATACACCCTCATCCCTACTTAAACCATACGGAGGAGTCTGTGAAGACAACCACTTAACCAAAACAGAGGAATCTGTGACGACACCCGCATAATCCCAAAAGAGGAGTCTATATCCACATAAACTTATAACTTTAAAAGCAAGTATTCAGACACCCTACAAAAAACGTGCCAACAGCGAAAAAAGAAGAGAAGTGAAAAACGGTTTTGTCGCAAAAAAGAAATAAGAATAAAGCAAAATGATAGTAAATAAGGCGGAATACTTTCTTCCTGATTTTGTTGAATGTTAAAATTCCAAGCCTGCTGGCACGCGTCAAAATCGACCGCGCCGAACTTTTATCGGAAAACGTGGATTCTACGTGCATTTTCAAACACCTCATTGAAATGTGAAATTATGTTTCGTTTTTGACAGCTCTTTTACATTTGTTTATCCTTGGCGAAGAATTCTTTTCTCCAATCTACTAAGTTTTGATATTTCCAGCGCACTGTCGCCACTTTTTCAGCGCCTTGTAAATTTCTCTGCAGTGCGCTACAAATTTGCGCGCTTAGTAGATTGGAGAAATTTTCAGTGTAGATTTTTTGAAATCGCACTGTGAAAGGGGAAAAAAGCCGGCGAACCTCGGCTGAAATGTTAAGAATTGTATAAATCCTGTTTTGAAAGCGCGTCTGAACAGAAGCTGAAAAACGAATGTTTTTTTGGGGCGATTTGAAGGAAAAAACGGAGAGTTTAGATGTAACATGTTAATAATCAATAGATTACTAAAACATTCAGAAATTTCAAAAAATTACGTCCGGCGCGATTTTTTGAGCGTTTTTGAAAATTTTGTATTGAATTGATTATCAATTATTTATCTCTGTAATGAAAATTTCGTCTCTTCGCCATCGGCAAAAAACCGCTCGAAATGTTAAATTTCCATTTTGGGCGAAAATATCATTTTGTCAATTGAGTCAGATGAAAAATGAAGTGGTTTATCGGCATAGCTTTTCACAAAAAATAAGATGACAGGTTGAATAAAATAGGGTATTTGTCGTACTTTTGCATGGCTTATTATACAACTTGGCTTTGATGATTCATGAAATCTGCCTGCTTATTTACAGATGGGGCAACTGATGTTTCTTCTTTATAAAACAGGGATTTTCATGATTCGGAAGTCGGGATAGGCAAGAATCAAAATGATTGTTTTATGAATATTGAGATTTTAGAAGGTACGTCTCCTCGCCTTTATGAACTTGTGGCACCGCTGGTGATGAATGCGGCAGTGCTGAGGCTCAACAATAATTATCCTTTCAAAACTTCTCGCCATCACAGATGGTATGTTGCCGTAGAGAATGAAGGTGTAAATGGATTCATTCCGGTAAAGGAGAAAGAGCGTGAATCCTGCATCGACAACTATTATATCAAGAGCGACGATTCTTCGCTCATTGATGCTTTGCTCAGCAGGATTGTGGCAGATCTAATGAGTGGGATTGCGCTGACCGCAGTTGTACACAAGCGTCATGTGGAAGATTTTGCGCGCAATGGCTTCAGAACACAGAGGGAATGGAAAAATTATGACAAGATGGTATATGTTGGAGGACGTAAGGAATGATTAGACAGCTTGATGTCTATGAGGCTGTGCAAAGGAGATTGAAGGTTATATTCGATTATTTCGATTATGTATATGTTTCGTTCTCAGGTGGCAAAGACAGCGGAGTGCTGTTGAATCTGTGCATAGACTATATACGGAAGTATGCCCCGGAGCGCAAACTGGGGGTATTCCACATGGACTATGAGGTGCAGTATAAGCAGACTACGGAATATGTGCGCCGTGTTCTGTCGGAGAACAGCGACATTCTGGAGGTATATCATTGTTGTGTATCCTTCAAGGTCATGACCTGTACCTCCATGCACCAGTCGTATTGGAGACCTTGGGGAGAATCGGAGAAGGATATATGGGTGAGAGATATGCCGGAAGGGGCTTATACGGCTGCCGACTTCAATTTCTTCACCGATGATTTGTGGGACTATGACTTTCAGTATCTTTTCGCCCCTTGGCTGCGCAACAGAAAGAAATGCGAGCGTATATGCTGTCTTGTAGGCATAAGGACACAGGAGAGTTTCAACAGGTGGACGGCTATACACAATGCCAAGAACTACAGACGCCTTTCACATTATAAATGGACGCATAAGCTTGCTGCACACGTATATAATGCCTATCCGCTTTATGACTGGAAAACTTCCGACATCTGGACTGCAAACGGGAAATTCAGATGGACTTATAATCCGCTTTATGACCTTTACTCGCGTGCAGGCATCCCTATCGGGCGGCAGCGGGTGGCAAGTCCGTTTATCTCTCATGCCATACCTACGCTGAGTGTCTATCGGGCGATAGACCCCGACACATGGGGACGGATGGTCAGCCGTGTCAATGGGGTCAACTTTTCCGGCATCTACGGGAACACGACTGCAATGGGATGGAAGTCGATAAAATGTCCTCGCGGATTTTCTTGGAAGAAGTATATGTATTTTCTGCTGGACACATTGCCGGAGAAGGTGCGCCGCAATTATCTGAACAAGATAGATGTGAGCATGAAATTCTGGAGGACGAAAGGCGGATGTCTGAGTGATGAGACCATTGAAAAGCTACGTGCAGCAGGAGTGACGTTTAAGGTAGGGACGGGCACGGCATACCGTACTAATAAGAAGCCGGTCATGATGGAGTATATAGACGACATTGACATTCCTGAGTTTCGGGAGATTCCGACATTCAAGCGTGTCTGCATCTGTATCCTGAGGAACGACCATGTATGCAAGTATATGGGCTTTACGCTGACCAAAAACGAGAAGAACAAACGAGAAAGTGTAATGAAAAAATATAGAACATTGGAGCATGGAAAACTTTAAGAGTCCGGTATATAATGTGATAGCTGTGCCTATCGAGAAAGTGGTGGCGAACAATTACAACCCTAACGTGGTGGCTCCTCCGGAGATGAAGCTGCTGGAATTGTCGATATGGGAGGACGGATACACCATGCCTTGCGTATGCTATTACTTGGAGGAAGAGGACAAGTATGAGATTGTAGATGGATTCCACCGCTATCTGGTGATGAAGACCTCGAAGCGAATCTATGACCGGGAAAAAGGTATGCTTCCCGTATCGGTGATAGACAAGGACATTTCGTGCAGGATGGCATCGACTATACGTCATAACAGGGCGAGGGGTACGCATACGATAGAGCTGATGAGCAATATTGTGGCGGAGCTTACGTCTGCGGGCATGTCGGATGCGTGGATTATGCGCAATATCGGCATGGACAAGGATGAACTGTTGAGGATGAAGCAGATTTCTGGACTTGCGGATTTGTTTGCGGACAAGGATTTCAGTTTGTCGGAAGACTGGCTGGAAGATTGAATGGCTCAGGATTCTACAAAATCAAGAATAAGGCGGTCTAAAGCATACTGCCAGACTTTTGCTTTTTCTGTCAGCTACAGTTTACATTTGTTTGATTATGGTTGCAAAATGTAGCAAAGGCAGATGTTTTGAGGAAAAGATGGAAGAAAAAAGATAAAAAAGTAACTTTTAGTGCTATTTTTGTAAAAGATGTCCCCTCTTTATATATGAATGGTGGACATATCATTTCAAAAGATGATTTGTATAACCGTTAAACTAATTAGAATATGGAGAGTTTTTCAATTTGGTTCAGTGGACTTGAAACTATGCAGCAAGTGTTCTGGGTATGCGCACTTGTTGGTTCGGCTGTATTTGTGATACAGCTTCTGCTTACATTGTTCGGGATGGATTCAAGCGACATAGATGTCGATTTTGATGCCGGAGACACAATGGATTTGGGAGGAGGACTGTCGTTGTTCTCTATCAAGAGCCTTGTCAATTTCTTTGTGGGCTTTGGCTGGGCAGGTATCTGTCTGCATTCGCTGATAGGTAATACCGTGTTGCTGGTACTCGCGGCAGCGGCTGTCGGCTTGTTTTTTGTATGGATGTTCTTCTTTATCTACAAGCAGACCAAGAAGCTGGAGGCAAACGGCGCCTTCCGCATTGAGTATTGCAAGGGACGTGTGGCAGATGTTTATCTGCGCATTCCGGAAAAGAAGAGCGGCAGAGGAAAAGTGCAAATCAGCGTGAACGGTTCCGTGCATGAACTGGATGCAGTTACGGAGGGCGAAGCGATAACCACCGGACGCAAGGTGCGGATAACAGATGTTGTCGGCGGAGAAATGCTGGTGGTAGAGAATCTTTGACCGGGATGGATGAAAAATGAAGCTTTCTTCGGACAGGGAGTGCCTTATGCGGCAACCGGTCTTATAACCTTAAAGTTTTTACATGTCAAATAATTAATTATGGAATCTATGTATCTTATTGTAATTGCCGCTGTGGTGGCAATTGCGCTGTTCGTTTCCATTGTGAATCGTTACAGACGGTGTCCTTCGGACAAAATTTTGGTGATTTATGGAAGTAAAAGCAGCAAGACATCGGCACGCTGTGTGCATGGTGGAGGTGCTTTCGTATGGCCTATAATCGAGGATTATGCTTATCTTAGTCTCACACCGATTAGTATTGACGCGAATCTGACAAATGCGCTCAGTAAACAAAATATCCGTGTGGATGTGCCAAGCCGCTTCACCGTAGGTATATCCACAGACCATGATTGTATGAATGCGGCTGCAGAACGTTTGCTCGGACTTAGTGCTGCACAGATACAGGAACTGGCGCGTGATATTCTTTTCGGACAGTTGCGTCTGGTAATTGCCACTATGAGCATTGAGGAACTGAACAACGACCGCGACAAGTTTCTTGAAAGCATTTCTGCCAACGTGGAAGTGGAACTTAAGAAGATAGGTCTTCGTCTGATAAATGTGAACGTGACCGACATAAAAGATGAGAGTGGATATATAGAGGCTCTCGGACGTGAAGCTGCTGCCAAAGCAATAAATGAGGCTAAAGTGAGAGTGGCAGAGCAGGATAAAGTCGGTGAAATCGGTAAGGCAGAAGCAGTGAGAGAAACCCGCATACGTACAGCCGAGGCCAATGCGGAAGCAGTAAAGGGTGAGAACGAAGCGAAGGTTGCCATTGCTGCATCTGAAGCATATCGTCGCGAGAAAGAGGCGGAGGCACAGCGTAAAGCTACTGCCTCTGAAAAAGTACAGCAGGCAAAGGCTTTGCAGGAGGCATACGCAGCAGAACGCGAGGCTGAAGAGGCGCGTGCAGAACGTGAACGCTCAACAGAAACAGCCAACGTACTCGTTCCGCAGGAGATTGAGAAGAGACGACTCATTATCGAAGCTGAGGCAGAAGCAGAGCGCGTGCGTGTCAATGCAAAGGGTGAGGCTGATGCTATTTATGCCAAGATGGAAGCAGAAGCAAAAGGTTTGTATGAAGTGCTGACGAAGCAGGCTGCCGGTTATGACAAGATGGTTCAGGCTGCCGGAGGAGATGCCAACAAAGCATATATGCTGTTGTTGCTCGAAAAGCTTCCTGAACTTGTCAAGACTCAGGTTGAGGCTGTCAAGGGTATCAACATCGACCACGTGACTGTTTGGGACAATGGTGCCGGTGGTGCTGACGGAAAAGGCTCTACAGCCGGTTTCGTTTCCGGATTGATGAAGTCTGTGCCGCCGCTCAACGAACTGTTCGATATGGCGGGGCTTAATTTGCCTGAATATCTGGCGAAGAAAAAAGAAGAGCCTGCTGTGGATGCGGAAGAAGTAAAAGACTGAATAAACTAAAGAAAAATGGAGCATGGGGCATATCCGGAAGAAACGGAATGCCCCATGCTTTTTTATGGGAAATACCCGGAAAACACAAGAACTTCATAGAATCTTTGGAGTAAAAACAGGTAAAAAGTGCATGGATTCGGAAATTATGTGTACTTTTGCCGCGCATTTGGTTCTTGTCCTCTTTACTTGAGCTTGCTGAAACTTGATTTTGCCGAATCTGATTTCGGGAATGGCGAACTTCAGGAAAAAGCATTCAGGAAAGCCGGACAGACTAAGAGGGAATACAGTGTGAGTCTGTAACTATACCCGTAGCTGTAACTCCTGTTTTTTATGGCAACACATAATCATGTTGTGCCACTGACCTTTGTTATTGCCGTGAGGCTGTAAATAATTATGGTTGGGAAGGCCGTGCTGCCAATGGAGAAGTCAGAAGACCTGCCGATGCCGATGTTCAGATGCCGCTCTCGGGAATAAGAGCTGCCGGAAAAATACTGAGAATACTGTTTTGCTGAGATTCCGGGAAGGAATATCGGTGCTTTTTGTGTATGCATGTATTCTTGGGATATGTATTCTTTCGTGAGTTGTCCGCTTTGTCATGCGGTTCTCGGAGTGTGCTTTCTGATATCGTATTATATTTTGTTTTGAGATGGAAGAAAGTGTATAACCAAATTATAGATGTTTATGATAAGAAAAGTATTGGTTGCCAATCGCGGTGAGATTGCGATTCGGGTGATGCGTGCTTGTTATGAAATGGGCATACGTTCTGTGGCAGTCTATAGCACTGCCGACCGTCTGTCGCGCCATGTCATTTTTGCAAACGAAGCAGAGTGTATCGGCGGTGCGGCATCTGCAGACAGCTACCTGAATATCGACCACATTATCGAGGCAGCAAAGAAGCACAAAGTAGATGCCATTCATCCGGGATACGGTTTCCTTTCCGAAAATTCCGAGTTTGCGCGTCGTTGTGAAGCGGAAGGTATCATCTTCATCGGGCCAAAGCCGGAAACAATGGATTTGATGGGCGACAAGATTTCAGCTCGTGTGCAGATGATAAAGGCTGGAGTGCCTGTGGTTCCCGGCACTCAGGAACAGTTGAGCAGTGGCGAGGAAGCCTTGGAGGTGTGCCGCAAGATTGGTTTCCCTGTGATGCTGAAGGCTTCTATGGGTGGCGGTGGAAAAGGCATGAGACTTATTGAGCGTGAAGAAGATGTGATAGAGATGTATAATGCGGCAAAAAACGAGGCGATGTCTTCGTTTGGTGACGATACAGTCTATATCGAGAAGTTTGTCGAGGAACCTCATCACATAGAGTTCCAGATACTTGGCGACAAACATGGCAATGTCATTCATCTTTACGACCGCGAATGTTCCGTACAGCGTCGTCACCAGAAGATTGTAGAAGAGAGTCCGTCACCGTTCATTGACGACAATCTTCGTCGTGAAATGGGAGACAAAGCTGTGGCTGCGGCAAAAGCTGTGGGCTACATCGGTGCCGGTACTATTGAGTTTCTTGTTGACAAGCACCATCGTTTCTATTTTCTCGAAATGAACACCCGGCTTCAGGTGGAGCATCCTATCACAGAAGAAGTTGTCGGTGTCGATCTTGTGAAGCAGCAGATTCTTATTGCCGACGGACAACCACTGGGCTACCGTCAGAAGGATATCCGCCAAAGAGGACATGCCATAGAATGTCGTATCTGTGCGGAAGATACAGAACATAACTTTATGCCTTCGCCGGGAACGATTGCACAACTTACAGAACCTCACGGCATAGGTACCCGAATCGACAGCTATGTATATGAGGGCTATGAGATTCCCGTACATTACGACCCGATGATTGGCAAACTTATTGTATGGGCAACGGAGAGACAGTATGCCATTGAGCGCATGAGGAGAGTGCTGTATGAATATAAGATTGTCGGTCTGACTACGAACATACGCTACTTGCGCCGCATCATTGATGTGCCGGACTTCCGTGAAGGCAATTACAATACCTATTTCATAGAGCGCAATGCGGAACGTCTGCGTCCGCGTCCGGGATTCAAGAACGAGAGCGAGGAGATGGCAGTGATAGCCGCTTATATCGACTACCTTATGAATCTGGAGGAAAATACCGGCGGAGCAGCTGAATACAAACAGGGACAGTCTGCCATCAATCGCTGGAGAACATTCGGACTGCAGAAGGGAGTGCTTAGAGTATAAGGCGCGATAAGATTGCATAATTATCTGACTGCCGCTTGCCGGACTTCTGATTTCTTGGAGATTTGAAGCCCATGAACTGTATGCAGGCAGAACTTAAAACCCAAAAAAGATTATAATGGATATTCAGGTTGGAAACAAGATTGTAGATGTCACGCTGTTGAGCAAAGACGGAAACAATGTGAAGATTGATATAGACGGACAAGTTTATGATGTCGATGTGGCTATGCTGCAAAACGGAACATGTTCGATTATTCATAATGGAAACTCATACAAGGCAGAGCTGGTGAAGAGTGATGCAGGAAAGCATTACCGTGTGAATGTCAATTATTCGACTTACCAGATTGACATGTTAGATTCGCAGGCAAAATATATGCGTATGCGAAAGAAGACGGATGCCGTGCAGAGCGACAAGGTGACAGCCCCGATGCCTTGCAAGATTGTGAAAGTATATTGTAAACCGGGAGACAAGCTGAAGGCGGGAGACACGGCACTGACTATGGAGGCGATGAAGATGCAGTCGAACTACAAGGTTGCGGCCGACTGCGAGGTGCTTTCTGTGCTTGTGGCTGAGGGAGACAGTGTGAAAGTCGGACAGACATTGATAACATTAAAACTGAACGAAAACAATGAATGACAATAAGATACAGAGACTCACGGCACGTGAGCGCATAGACTTGCTTCTCGATAAGGGGACATTTGTGGAAATGGACAAACATGTGGTACACCGTTGCAATGACTTCGGCATGGACAAGAAACGTGTGGAAGGCGACGGTGTGATTTCCGGATACGGTAAGATTGACGGACGCATTGTCTTCGTCTATGCTTTTGATTTTGCGGTGTTGGGAGGTTCTCTCAGTGCGGCAAATGCGCAGAAGATTGTGAAAGTGCAGGAACTTGCCCTTAAAAACGGAGCACCGATTATCGGCCTGAACGATTCCGGAGGTGCCCGCATACAGGAAGGAGTGGAAAGTCTGACAGGTTTTGCGCACATCTTCCGACACAACGTGATGGCGTCCGGAGTGATTCCGCAGATTTCTGCAATACTCGGACCTTGCGCCGGTGGTTCGTGCTATTCTCCTGCACTGACAGACTTCATCCTCATGGTGAAAGGGCAGAGCCAGATGTTTGTCACCGGTCCGGACGTGGTTCGTGCCGTGACGAATGAAGCGGTAGATAAGGAGACGCTCGGAGGTGCCATGACGCATAGCAGTGTGAGCGGTGTAAGCCACTTTGTCTGCCGTGACGAGGAAGAGACTTTGATGACCATCCGCGAACTAATCGGATTCATTCCTTCCAATAATATGGAAGATGCCCCTGTCTATCCGGTGACCGACGAGATTACCCGCGTCTGTCACGAACTGGACAATGTGGTTCCGGAAGACCCGAACATGCCGTATGATATACGCAATATCATAGAACCGGTATGTGACCAGCAGTACTTCTTCGAGGTGATGACCGAGTTTGCCAAGAACATTGTGGTCGGGTTTGGTCGCCTTGCCGGTCGTACAGTGGGCTTTGTGGCAAATCAGCCAAACTTCCTTGCCGGCGCACTCGATATTGACGCAAGCGATAAGGCGGCCCGTTTTATCCGTTTCTGCGATTGTTTCAACATTCCGCTTGTGGCAGTGGAGGATGTTCCGGGCTTCCTTCCGGGAACGGATCAGGAGCACAACGGCATTATTCGACATGGCGCCAAAATTGTATATGCCTTTGCTGAGGCCACAGTTCCGAAGCTCACACTCATTACGCGCAAGGCATACGGTGGGGCATATATTGTGATGAACAGCAAGTGCATCGGTGCAGATGTGAATCTGGCTTATCCTACAGCGGAGATTGCCGTGATGGGAGCGGAAGGTGCATGTAACATTCTCTACCGAAAGGCATCACCGGAAGAGCGTGCGGCGGCGATAGAGGAGTACCGCCGTAAGTTTGCCAATCCTATGCCGGCTGCACAGCTGGGCTATATTGATGAAATCATACAGCCGTGTGACACCCGCATACGTCTTATTCAGGCACTGGAGATGACTCGTAACAAGAATCAGAGCAATCCTCCTAAGAAGCATGGCAACATGCCTTTATAGTGTATAGAAGTTGTTTCCGGCATCGGATTGTCGGAAATCATTGTGTTTTTCAGGGGCATCGTGATGGTGTCCCTGATTCTTTTTTATGTGTGGACTGACCAGCTGTGATTGTGAAAAAATGTGTTACAATTTACGGCAATTTCCGTAAAACCGTTTTGACAAAATGATATTTTCGGTCAAAACGTAAATTTAACACTTCGAGCGATTTTTTGCCGACGGCGAAAAGACAAAAATTTTGTTGTTGAGATAAATGCTTGATAATCAATTGAATATAAAATTTTCAAAAACACTCAAAAAATCGCGCCGGACGCAATTTTTTGAAATTTCGGAATGCTTTAGTAATTTATTGATTATTAATATGTTATGACTAATTTTGCCATTTTTACCCCAAAATTGCCCTCAAAAATCATTCGTTTTTCAGCTTCTGTTCAGACATTCCTTCAAAACGGGAATTATACACTTCTTAACATTTAAGCCGAAGTCCGCCGACTTTTTTCCCCTTTCCCAGC
>JAGASY010000088.1 GCA_017621515.1 Bacteroidaceae bacterium | reverse complement strand
ATCTACACTGTAAATTTCTCCAATCTACTAAGCGCGCAAATTTGTAGCGCACTGTCGTCGTCACGACAGTGCGCTACAAATTCGTGCGCTTAGTAGATTGGAGAAAAAAACTCTTCGCCGAAGATAAACAAATGTAAAAGAACTGTCAAAAAATGAAACACTATTTCACATTCCGATGAGGTGTCAGAGAATGCGCGTAGAATCACCATTCTCCGAGAAAAGTTCGGTGCGGTCGATTTTGACGCGTGTCAGAGGGCTTGGAATTTTAACATTTGGCAAAATCAAAAAGAAAGCATTTTGGATACAAAACAAACAATAAGGATTAAAATAATCGTGATTTGTTGTCATTTTATTATAAAATAGTTTTGTTAAAAAATATAGATAAAAAATTTTGCTATGAGCATTGAATACGGCTTTAGGTACAATGGGAGAGAAGGCTGGTTAAGGTATATTGGAAGGTGTTTGCTGAGGAGGTATGGATACTCCCCGTTATCCTTTTTCCTATTCTTATATAGGGACGTGTTCTTATATGTGTAATCGTACAAACGACCGAACTGCAATAAGCACGATAACGGCTTGGAAAAAATTACTCGATGATAATCAGGCAGTTATATTGATAATCAAAAGTTTTTTCATAAAAAACGGAAAAAATATTTGGATGAAAAATCTGGTGTGTGTAAATGCCTTATCTTTGCACCGTGATTGAAAAAAGACGGGTGTGCAACGCTTTTGAAATCGCCGGACTGAGTGCACAGCTGTCCGTATTCAGAATCATTTACTCACACAGAAAAAAGAAACAAAAATGGGAAAGATAAGTTTGAAATCAAATTTCCAGAGAATAGCAGTCAAGGACAAGTCTGCGTTTGTCACACGTGTCATAACCTATTCAAGAATCTCCTCTGATGAACTGATAGACAGTGCTGCACGTAACAGTGCAATCTCTAAGGGACATGTGGGCGCAAGCTGTGAAGCTGTCATGAACGAGTTCCAGAACTATCTTCTGAACGGTCACTCGGTCGAGATTCCTCATTTGGGCACGTTCCGTCTGAGCGTCAGCTGCAAGTCAGTGGATAAGGCAGAGGATGTGAGTGCGAACAATATATACAGGAAGAAGGTGCTGTTCGCCCCATCGCCTAAGTTAAAGAGACTTCTCAGAAGCTGTAGCTTTGAGATGCAGGACGTTGACGAGGAGACAATAGACGGTGGACATACACAGGCATAACACACACAAACTGTTGTTTGTGGATAATTGAAAGAAGAGGGGCAGAGAGCGGCTGTCTCTCTTCTTTTTGGCTTTTTGTGTTTAGTGGTTGTGGTTTGTTTTTGTGTTTTGTGAGCAGGTTCAACTTGCAAAACTTGAATAAGATAACAGATAATTTCAGTTTAGTACGCGTATTTATGTTATGTGTTATAATGATTTAACATGTAATCATTTGCACGAAAGTTATGTTCGTATTATTTTTGCTGAATAGTTACAATTAATTAATTTTTTTATTTACATGAGATTAAAGAAACCAATTATTACTTGTGCATTATTGCTATCCGGTATATTTCAGGTGAATGCACAGACAGATGTGACGAAGCACTTTCTGTCTAATTACAATTTTGACACTGACTTTAATTACTCTTCATCCAGTTCTGCTAATGTGGCTCAGGAGATTCTAGAGATTCCGGGATGGACACCTAATTTTACTATTGATTACACAATTTCCGGTG
Organism: Bacteroidaceae bacterium; assembly: GCA_017621515.1. Taxonomy (GTDB): domain Bacteria; phylum Bacteroidota; class Bacteroidia; order Bacteroidales; family Bacteroidaceae; genus RGIG8745. The sequence goes on along the minus strand of JAGASY010000088.1, from coordinate 9,474 downwards.
TATATGAATTTGGTTTTAAAGGAGTGTTTAATGGAGGAAGCGTTCCAGCTTCGGGCTATAATGGAGAAGCTGGAGGCGGTCTTGCCCTATCTACTGGATGGGGACAGACTTTCGGCTACTATCAGACAGTAACTCTTCCGGCAGGTACTTATACCATAAAAGCACCTACTTATAATGGTTATACAGCTACAGCTGGAACCAGTGACTTGTCTTGGATACCAGATGCCGGCACAAAGGTGAAGTCAACAGTCAGTAGCTATCCTTCTAACCAGTGGACACTTGATGAAATAAACTTTACTTTGACCAAGACCACTACTGGTAAGATTCAGATTGGTTATGTGGCTGGGGCCAACGGTTCTGCAAGTTCTGCAAACCTTGTGATAGATTATGTGCAGCTTCTTGCTGAGAACATGGCTGTAGATAAATCTTCTCTCGAAGCTTCGCTGGCTTCTGCCAATAAGTTCTATGGCGATGGTACAGGCAACGGTGCGTCAGATTTGAAGGCTGCTATTGATGAGGCACAGAATGTTTATGACAATGCCGATGTCGATATGATAGCAGTGATTGAAGCTGACAAAAAATTGAATGCAGCTATTGAGGCTTATCGTCAGTTGAATGTTAGTGAGGAGAATCCTCTTGACTATACATCTTATATATTGAATCCTAATTTCGATAAAGACGGCACAGACAACTGGAAGAGCCTGAATCTAAATGTTCAGACCAACAACTCATTCGAGAAAAAGTCCGGTGCAGCTTATCTGGAGAAATGGGTTTCTGCCGGAAACAGGGCTGGCAGTGCAAGCGTGAGTCAGTTGCTTACTAACCTTCCTAACGGACGTTATAAACTGACGGTGGCGGCTCAGAACTACAATCAGTCTTCTACTTCACAGAAGTGTACGGGAGCCTACATCTATGCTGGCGACAAGCAAGAACCTGTATATACTCCTAATGACTATACAGTGTCATTCACCAATATTTCTGGCGAGGTAGAGATTGGTTTCAAGGCTGAAAATGCTTCAGGAAACTGGCTTGCAGTAGATAATTTCCGTCTCTATTTCCTTGGCGATATTTCTTCTGCCGATATGGTGGCAGAGCTTCAGGGTATTATTGCTTCGGCGGAGTCGCTTTTGGGCAATATGATGCAGACTTCTGTGTTGACTCAACTTCAGACTGCCATTGATGCTGCAAAGCTGATAAATGAAGAAAGCGACAATGCTTCTGTGCAGACGGCGGTGAAAAATCTTGAAGTGGCAGTTGAGGCAGCCAAAGTTTCCATAGCCGAATATAAACAATTGACAGATGCTATTCTTGTGGCAGAGGAAGCATATAATGCAGACCTTGAAGGTGCCGCTGATTTCAGAGCTGCAATCGATGCGGCAATAGCTTTGTCGAAAAACGGTGATGCCACTTCTGCAGAACTTGCAGCAGAGCTTGTTGTTCTTGAAAAAGCAGAACTTGTTTTCAATATTTCAAATCCTACAGGAGAAACTCCTATTGTGGTGACCAATCCGTATATTGCACGTGGATGCAAGATTGCTTTCGGACGTGCCACATTTAAAGCTAACGGCTCTACCATTAAGGAGCGTGGTTTCTGTTACAGCTCTGAAAACCGTGAACCGACAGTTCTTGACGAGCGCAGCACTTCTTATTATTCTCATGCCGGTAACATTTACTATATGAAGGATATTAAGCCTGCTACAGTATATTATATGCGTGCATACGCCATTTCAACCGGCAATCAGGTGGGCTATGGCGATGTGGTGAAGGTTGTCACCCTTCCTGAAGCAAATTGTACATGGTCTTGGGACGATGGCGGATCAGCTGCGGAGAATGAGCGTTGCCGTGCGGCTATTGCTGAAGCGATGGAAGATTATAACTATTGTTCCGGTTTCCGTGGATTCCATCTTTCCGGTCATTATGGTTCAGGTACTCCTACTGCCGATTGTTCATACGGAGGCTGGATGCGTATAGGTCCTAATCCTTCTTATCAGCGCACAGGAACAGTTCAGCATGAAACTAATCACGGTGTGGGTGTCGGTACGACTCAACGTTGGTCTAATTGTGCAGAGCTTCGTGAGAATACAACTTGGGGGTATTGGCTTGGTCGCCGTGCCAACGAACTTGTGAATTTCTTGGAGAACACTGCAAACAATGAAGTTCGTGTAACTGGTGACGGTACACACATGTGGGCTACTCATGCCAATGGCGGAACTTCACAATTGCTCAATTACGGTATCAACGGTGCCCATGAGGATAGTGGCAGCAAGCTGCTTTACTTTGCCAATGCTTTGTTGACAGAATATCTTTGCGAGGACGGTCTTTGCCCAACTTCTTCATATTCTAACGGTATGCCATGCTATACATATACCTTTGATGAGGACAAGAAGTATTATATCGTAAGCGAGAGTGCAGACAGAGGACTTTACGATGCTGGCTTCCTCTATCAGCGTAATGCTTCTGCTATGGGATGGAAACCGAAATCGTTTGAAGAAGTCAATGACTCTGCCGCATGGTACATCGAATATACACCTTCGACAGGGTACTATCGTTTCAAGAATGTGATGTCTGGTAAGTATATGACGCATTCTTCTTCCGGAAGTGCTGTCACTCTTGCCACAAAGGCAAACCCTTCTGCTACTGAGAACTTCCAGTTGCTTCCGGGCAGAGTCGATTTGGAATTTGGTGCTTCCGGCGATAAGTTCAAGACATACGGCTATTGGTTCACATGGAACAATGGCGGCAACAAGTCTTTGCAGGCAGGTGCATTTGGTAGTCGTACAGGCTACGGCTCAAACTCTATTGCCAACTTCAACTTCTCTAACTCGGCTACAAACCAGCGTTGGATAATTATCAGCGAAGACGAACTTGAAGCTTACTATCAGGCGGCTTCTGTGGTTACAGGTATCGAAGGCATTGTCATGGATGATTTGACGGATGAAGGAGAGAAAACTGTCATTGGCATTTATTCTGTAGATGGTGTTCTTCTGCCACAGGCACAGAAGGGTGTCAACATAGTCAAGTATTCAGACGGTACTTCTCGCAAAGTCATTATGAAGTAAGTTCGTTTCAGAACTGACATGAGAATTAGGACTCATGTATTAGTCCAATCGCATTCTGATTATAATTAATTCAATATCGGCTGCAATCTTTTCGGGTTGCAGCCGATGTTGTTAATACAGTCAAGTACAACCAATATAAATAAACGAGAAGAAAAGTCTGTGAGTACACCCACAAATGCACCCGCTTAAGCAAGAGTGTTCACAACAAAAAAACATGAAAATCCATTCTTTTCAGATAAATGCTTTAATTTTGCATTCGATTTATGAGATATTGTTGTTTCTGAAACCTCAGAATTAGAAAACAGATTAAGATGATGAAGATAACGGTTTTAGGGAGTGGCACTTCTACCGGGGTTCCGCAAATAGGATGTAATTGCAAAGTTTGTACTTCAACGGATATACATGACAAGCGTTTGCGTTGTTCTGCATTGATAGAGACCAAAGGAAAGAGGATTCTTATTGATTGCGGCCCGGATTTTCGTCAGCAGATGTTTTCTGTTCCTTTTGCCAAACTCGATGCTATCCTGATTACTCATGAACATTATGACCATGTGGGCGGACTTGACGACTTGCGCCCTTTCTGTACCTTTGGTGAAGTTGACGTGTATGCAGAGGATTTTTGTGCCCGTCATCTTGAAGAACGGATACCATACTGCTTCACTCCCAAAGAGAAGCGTTATCCCGGAGTTCCTTCCATTAATCTTGTGCGCATGTCTCCGCATATCCCAGTTCTCGTTGGTGATGTGGAGGTGATGCCTCTCAGAGTGATGCATGGCAGACTTCCTATTCTCGGTTTCAGAATCGGCAGTCTGGCTTATATCACAGACATGAAAACAATTCCTGACACGGAACTTCCGTTGCTTGCCGGTGTCAAGGTGTTATTGGTGAATGCATTGCGCCATGAACCGCATCCAAGCCATCAGACTGTGGAAGATGCCATTGCTTTTTCAAGAAACATTGGAGCTGAAAAGACTTTCTTTATCCACATGTCCCACAATGTAGGTCTCCATGCGGAAGAAGACCGCCTGTTGCCTGAAGGTTTCCGTTTTGCATACGATGGAATGGTGATTGAATGTTCTGAATGAATAGTGTGGAGTAGGGCAGACCGCCCTTTATACCGTTTCTTTTCCTTCCTTCTTCCTCTCCTTCCATAGCTGATAGGAGTTCACGGCATTATGCCATACGCTGTAGAATCCTCCTGCCATGGCTGTGACCGGATTCATGAATGTATATCCCATCCAGATGGCGAAAACTGTGTTTTTCTGTCCGAGGCTTTGGGCACATGCTATCACACATCCGTATTTTCTTCCGATAAGTCTGCCTATAATGAATTGCAGGAGGCAGCATATCAGAGAGGCGGCGGCGATACCTATCAGGTTGTAGATGCTTTCGTCGCTTTTCACTATGGCTTTGGTGGTTACGGCTATCGCCAGTGCCAGTGATACAGCCCATAAATAGAATGCCAGATTGGTCTTCGACTTGATGAAACGGTGGAAGCGCGGGAACAGAAATCTTACTCCCCATGCGAAGACAAGGGGAAGAATGAGAAGAGGGAATATCTTTCCCGTAATAATCAGAAATGAGGTGGTGAAACTGAGGTCCGGATTGTTCGCTTCGTGAAGAAAAGGAACAATGACAGATACCAGCAGTGCCGTGACAATATTGATGATGCAGGTATAGCTCACTACAATGCTTGAGTCGCCTTTTAGCTTCATGGTGACAACGGAAGCCGCTGTGGCGGTGGGGCATATCAAGCATATCATGGCACTCTCTATGATGACCCTCCCCGGCATTTCCGGACATAGTATAATCCATATTCCCAATAGTACAAAAGGTATTACCTGTATTCCGAGCAGTTTCAGCATCCAAGCGTGTGGACGTAGTTCTCGCGGGCTTACTTTACAGAACGACACAAACAGCATGGCAAACAGAAGTGCCGGCTGCACGATACTTATACATTGGTTGACAATGGCATGAGTGCTGTCAAGAGCGTGTATGTTTACATATACGAAGTACGATAAGGCTCCAGCCAGCATCGCGATAGGCAGAGTCCAGTTTTTAATGAATTTGATTATTGACATAGTTGCATAAATAATATCAGAAATCTTCTGTTTAAATCTTGTAAATTCTGAATAACTTATCTATATGTGTATCTTTTGGAAATACAAAGTTACGCATTTTCATGTGAAATTTTGTACTTCGATTGCCTAAGTATTTCATAACCCCCTCCACTTTATATTGTTCGGCTTTACAATAGCACCATGTAAAGTGGCATCAGTGTGCATGTCTGATGAAATCCGGAGAAATGCACTTTACATTGTGCTATCGGCATGATTTCTCTTCCATAAGAGAAAAAAACGGCTGTTTCTTGCCAATATCGGCAAGAAACAACTACTTTTGCAGAAGATGTTAGTTGATTATGCCGATAGATATGGATTTCGTCTCAGTAAAAGAATATGCACAAACTCATGGTATAGCAGAACGTACCGTGCGTAACTATTGTGTCCAAGGTAAATTATAATTTACTTTCAAGTATATCCTGTAGCTTCAGCATTTCGTCCCTGTATTGTGCTGCGAGCATGAAGTCAAGGTCTTTCGCCGCTTTCTGCATCAGTGAACGAGTATGTTCAATCGATTTCTTCAGCTGTTCCTTGTCCATAGCATAGATGACAGGATCTTCGGCAGCTCTGTTCTGTTCCTCTCCTGTGAAGGCTTTGCTCATATAGTCCGCTTTTTTGCCTTTCAACAAGTCAGCCTGCGATTTCTTTATTTGTGTAGGAGTGATGTGGTGCTCCTCGTTATATTGCATCTGCTTGCTTCTCCGCCTGTTGGTCTCGTCTATGGTCTTGCGCATACTTTCCGTAATCTTGTCCGCATACATGATAGCCGTTCCGTTGACATTACGTGCTGCGCGTCCTATGGTCTGTGTCAGCGCGCGGTGGCTTCTCAGAAATCCTTCTTTGTCCGCATCAAGAATCGCCACCAGCGACACTTCCGGAAGGTCGAGTCCTTCTCGCAGAAGGTTGACCCCGACAACGACATCAAATTCTCCCGCCCTTAGCTTGTTCAGTATGTCAACCCTGTCGAATGTATCCACATCACTGTGTATGTAGCTGCACTGCACACCGTTGTTCAGCAGATATTCAGTCAGCTCCTCTGCCATTCGTTTGGTGAGCGTGGTGACAAGAGTCCTTTCATTCTTCTCAATCCGCTTCTGAATCTCCTCCATGAGGTCATCCACCTGATTCTCCGTCGGTCTCACCTCTATTATAGGGTCAAGCAATCCTGTAGGACGTATCAGCTGCTCCACAATGATGCCCTCAGACCGTTGCAGCTCATAGTCGGCAGGAGTGGCACTGACATAGATGGTCTGCTTGGTTATGCTTTCAAATTCGTCGAAGGTTAGCGGTCGGTTGTCAAGAGCCGCCGGCAGTCGGTATCCGTATTCCACAAGCGTGGTCTTTCGTTTGCGGTCTCCTCCATACATCGCCCTTATTTGCGGAATTGACTCGTGGCTTTCGTCAATGACCAGCAGAAAATCCTCCGGAAAGAAGTCAAGCAGACAGTAGGGACGTTCTCCCGGTTCTCTGCCGTCGAAATAGCGCGAATAGTTCTCTATCCCGGAGCAGTGTCCGAGTTCACGTATCATTTCAAGGTCGTTGGTGACCCTCGTCTCCAGCAGGTTGGCTTTTGTCCTGTCTCCGATTTCTTCGTAGAACTTCAGCCTCTCGTGCAAGTCGTCCTCGATTTTGTGTATGGCAATCTGCGTCCTCTCTTTCGAGGTCATGAACAGGTTGGCAGGATAGATGCGGTACTTGTCAAATGAACTGATTCGGTTGCCGCTAATCGCGTCTATCTCTTCAATCGTGTCAATCTCATCCCAAGCAAAGTTCACCCGAATCACTTTCTCATCGTATGCAAGGTATATATCTACATTTTCTCCTTTCACCCGGAAATGACCTCGTGTAAGCTCAATGTCGTTCCTCACATACTGGCTATCTACCAGTCGTCTCAGAAACACGTTGATGTCGAGGCTCTGTCCCACAGCAATCTCCGTGATGTTCTCGCTGAAGTCCATAGGGCTTCCCATACCGTAGATGCACGAGACGGATGAGACCACAATGATGTCCTTGCGTCCTGACAGCAGTGCAGATGTGGCGGCAAGCCTCAGTCTATCCACTTCGTCATTTATGGCAAGGTCTTTTTCTATATAGGTGTCCGTGGCAGGCAGATACGCTTCCGGCTGATAATAGTCGTAGTAGCTTACATAATATTCAACAGCATTGTTCGGAAAGAAACGCTTCATTTCCGTGTATAACTGGTGCGCAAGCGTCTTGTTATGGCTGAGAATCAGGGTAGGCTTGTTGATGTTGCTTATGACATTTGCCACAGTAAAGGTTTTTCCAGAGCCGGTCACTCCGAGCAACACTTGTGCCGGAAGTCCGTCTTTCAAACCTTCCGTGAGTTGCGCGATAGCTTCAGGCTGGTCGCCTGTTGGTTCAAATTCAGATGTCAGTTCAAAAGCCATTGTGTATGATGTTTTTTTACCAGTTCTTTTTTTCATAAAGTCATTCTTCTTTCCTTGCTGTATGCACCTCCGTTGAGCGTTTCCCGAGGAAGAATGGCTTCATCTTTATTTAGTGTCGCGAAATTACATATTTTTCTTTTAGTGCTGAAGGTTTTTATATGCTGTTTTCCGAAACAGCTTAAAATATCAAAGGAATCTGTGAGCATATTCCTACAACAGTATAATTATTGAAACATTTTCTTACTGCATTTGTGAATTTTTTTATTCAAGTTATTGATGTTTTTTAGAAAAAGTGTAATATTGCGCATAGAATAATTGTTACACCTTTATGTATATGAATAAAAAACTTTATGCAATTGCTTTGTGGCTAATCTTTGTATCGTTGGAAGTTTTTTCTCAAAATAAGAATCCTCTTCAAGATTGTATGACTGTGGAAGATTCAGCTCAATTTATTCGTCATATTTTTGTAGATAATAAGCATAACTTTATCGGTAAAAAAGCAGATGTTGTATTCAAAGCATACAACGAATATCTACCTGTGAGGTGTACAATCCCATGTGAAAGCAGTCCTTTTGTTGACCCGGAAGGAAAATCCTACATAACGGGTGTAAAAATCTATTATAAAGACGTTTGGACTATTCGTACAGATGTTGATAGTGATGTCAAGCATTTCTATTTGCGTGTTAACTTAGAGGACACGCATGTGGATGCCGATTTCTGGCGCAGACTTCCTAAAGATGACAGAAGGCACTTATATCATCTTAGGAACTTTATTGTGAAAGATGTCAAGTTGATTCTTGTGGATCCTAAAAGCTTGAAGGCGCGAGGAAATTTATAGAGTTAGATAAAACAGTTAATCATTTGGATTATATCAAGAATAAGATGAATAAATATTTTCTCATAGCAGGTCTGTTTTTTTATTTTTTCAATCTCAATCTCTTTGCTCAAAAGTCTGATTTATTGGAGAATTGTATGACGGTGGAAGATTCAGCTCAATTTATTCGTCATATTCTTGTGGATAACAAGCATAATTTTATCGGTAAAAAAGCAGATGTTGTATTCAAAGCATACAGCGAATATCTGCCTGTGAGGTGTACAATCCCATGTGAGAGCAGTCCTTTTGTTGACCCGGAAGGAAAATCCTACATATCAGGTGTGCAAATCTATTACAAAGATTTTTGGACTATTGATGCCGATTTCGATGGGGATGTCAAATATTTCTATATTCATGTGAAATTAGAGGACACGCATGTGGATGCCGATTTCTGGCGCAGACTTCCTAAAGATGATAAAAGGCACTTATATCATCTTAGAAACTTTATTGTGAAAGATGTCAAGTTGATTCTTGTGGATCCTAAAAGCTTGAAGGTGCGAGGAAATTTATAGAGTTGGATGTTTTTTTATGGGCATATTCACAGACTTCTCATACCCGCTTAAACCTCACGGAGGAGTCTGTGAAAACATTTGCTTAAACATAAGAAGGAGTCTGTCGAATACATCCATGTAAATTACATAAAAACATACAAAACAGTACTTTTCCAATTTGACAAAATGATATTTTCGCCCAAAATGAAATTTTAACACTTGGGGTGATTTTTTAGCCGACAGCAAAGAGACAAAATTTTTGTATTAAGGATAAATGATTGATAATCAGTAAAATATAAAATTTTTCAAAATGCTCAAAAAAACGCATCGGACGCAAATTTTTGAATATTTTGATTGTTTTGATAATTTATTGATTATTAATTTGTTACGATAAAACTCGCCGTTTTCACCCTCAAATACCACTTCAAATCTACTCGCGTTTAAGTTCTTGTTCAGATGTTCTTTTAAGATTGTGAATTATATATTTCTTAACAATTGGACCGGTTTTTGCTGTCTTTTTTT